>CAMDED010000011.1 GCA_945893365.1 Candidatus Sulfopaludibacter sp. SbA3
GCACGTTCAGACCACCTGGACGTCAATCTGCGCGACTTGGTCTAACTTCACGGCCTTCTGCGAACCTTGCTTTACATTTTCTATCTGCGCCCCGTAGTCGCCCGGCAGGTCTGGTTCCGAAATCTAGGCACTTCTACCACGGGCTGCTAGCGATATTAGCGAATGGGGTGAAATCGCCCGTCGCGGTTGAGGCGGTATTTAGTCCCGCGCCAGTCTATCATGTTGCCGAAGAAGCCGCCGCCCCAGCAAGCGGTTTCAGAATGAGAGAAACGACGACTGGCTGAGCGCCTCCCTCTACTATCGGCGGAGGAGGAGGAATCTGCATTCGGCCGAATCCGCGGAAACCCCATGACAGCGTTAGCTTGGTCCACGCACAGCGGGCGCCCGTGAATTTCAATGACCGCCGGCCGTCCGCATTGAGTGCATTCCACCATCAATCCTTCAATTCCAGCGGGAGGAGGAGCGCCGCGGACAATGCTCTTCCATGAAACCGGCCTCCCTGCTTTTTCACAAAGGCTTTGCAGCCCAGCACATTACGCTGAGGAACCTCAGGCTCTCGGACTAAAGCAAACCATCCCCGTTCAGCCCAAGTGCAACCGACGGCGACTCGATGAGCCCCGTCAGCGTCCGGAGAAAACGGGCCGCCGGGGCGCCGTCGAGCGCGCGATGGTCGAACGTCAGGCTCAGCGTTACGATGTCGCGGAGACCGATCGCATCGCCTACCGCCACGGGCTGACGCAGAATACGGCCCACGCCGAGAATCGCGCACTCGGGATAATTGACGATCGGCGTAAAAGCATCAATTCCGAGGGCGCCGAGACTCGTGATCGTGAAGGTGCCTCCACGGAGTTCGTCCACGCTCAGCCGTCCGGAGCGCGCCCGTTCGGTCAAATCCCGGGCACGCGCCGCTACCTCGCGCAGGGCCAGCGCCGACACGTCGCGAATGACGGGCACGAGCAAACCGGCTTCCGTATCCACCGCGATGCCGATGTTGACCGCGGACGAGGCGGCGAGATCGTCTCCGTCCCAGCGGGAGTTCAGCGCCGGATGCGAGCGCAATGCCGCCGCGGCGAGCTTCGCCAGCATGTCGTTGTAGGTGGGAATCGCCTTGAGTTCACGGCGCAGGCGGACGAGCGACGTCGCATCCGCCGTCGTGTGCAGGGTAACGGCCGCCGTCTTCTGCTGGCTCGCAAGCATGCGCTCGGCAGTCATGCGCCGCGTCGCCGAAAAGCCCTTCGGCATTTGTGTCGCGGCCGCCGCGCGAATGTCCGCTTCTCTGATGCGTCCGCCCCGTCCCGTGCCGCGGACGTCCGTCCAATTCACGCCCAGCTCACCCGCCACTCGCCGGGCTCGCGGAGTGATGACCGGTTTGTCCCCTTTGGCCGAGGGGGAGGATTGTTGGACCGGCGGCGGTGCTGATTGTGCGGCCCGTGCATCAGCCGCCGGCACACTCTCGCCCTCAGCCAGCAGGTAGCCTAGCAACTGACCCACTTCCACCTTATCGCCCGGTTTCGGCGCGTCCTCCGGAATGTGAAGGATGCCCGAGTCAAGCGATTCCACTTCCTGCGTAACCTTGTCGCTATCGAGAGCAAAGAGCATGTCGCCGGCGAGAACCACTTCGCCATCCTGCTTCAGCCACGCCGAGAAAGTGCCCTCTTCCATCGACCAACCCAAACGCGGAACGGTGATCGCTATCGGCATCGTGGCATCACTCGGAGACCAGGTCTCGCACGGACCGGATGATCGCGTCGACATCCGGGACGATGGCCTTCTCAAGCGACGGGCTGTAGGGCACGGGTGCGAACGCGCCGTTGAGCCGGCGGATGGGCGCGTCGAGGTCGTTGAAACCGGCGTCCGCCACGCGGGCCGCGACTTCCGCGCCGATGCCGCAGGGGGCGGAGACTTCATCGACGATGAGCAATCGGCCCGTCTTCGCCACCGAAGCGAGAATCGCATCGGTATCGAGCGGCGAGACCGTTCGCGGGTCGATGATCTCGACGCTGATACCTTCTTTGCTTAGTTGTTCGGCCGCGGCCAGCGCGCGATGAACCATGAGGGCGAAGGCCACCACGGTCACGCCAGTGCCTTCGCGGGCTACGCGGGCCTTGCCGAACTCGATTTCGTAGGATTCGGCGGGAACCGCTCCCTTCATCCCCATCAGTTCCCGGTGTTCCAGAAACATCACGGGGTCGTGGCAGCGGAGCGCCCGCGTCATGAGGCCTTTCGCATCAAAGGGTGTCGAAGGCATGATGACGCGCAAGCCGGGGACGTGGCTGAAAATGGAATGATAGCTGCCCGAGTGATGCGTGGCCGCCGAGTGTCCAATGCCCACGCAGCCGCGAAGCAGGATGGGCATGCGCAGCCGGCCGCTGCTCATATACTGCATCTTGGCAATCTGGTTGACAAGCTCGCCGAAAGCATCGTTGATGAAATCGATAAACATGAAGTCGATGACGGGCCGCGCGCCTGTCATCGCCGCGCCGCAGCCGAGCCCGACGAAGCCGCGTTCGCAGATCGGCGTGTCGCAAAGGCGTTCGCCGCCGTATTTGGTGTAGAGGCCCGCCGTCGTGGCGAAGTTTCCACCGCGCACGCCGATGCCTTCACCCATCACGAAGATGCCGGGCTGACGCGCCATTTCCGCGTCCAGCACCTCGAGAGTAGCGGCGGCGAATCCCAATTGCCGCGCTCCGGGTGGCGGCGGCGGAGCCTGAGTCGCAACCGGATCCTCGCAGTAGACGTGCCGCGTGGCTGTCGCACCGTCAGGCACGGGCGCCTGTTCCGCCGTCTGTAACGCCGCCATCACCTGGTCGCGGACCTCCGCGTCGATGGCGTCAAGTTCCGCGGCTGTCGAACCCTCGTCCGCTACCAACAAAGAGCGGAGCCGTTTGATGGGGCAGCGATCCCGCCATTCGGCCACTTCCTCGCGAGTGCGATAGGTGTAGTCGCCCATGCCCTCGGCGTGAGGACGCGTGCGGTAGGTCTTGCACTCGATGAGGGTCGGTCCGCCGCCCGACCGGGCTCGCTCGACGGCTTCCTTCGCCACGCGGGCCACGGCGGTCACGTCGTTGCCGTCCACCTCCACGCCAGGCATGCCGTAGGATGCGCCACGCAGCGCGACACTGGGGTTGCCCGCGGCGTAGCTGAAAGGCACTTCGGTTGCGAACTGGTTGTTTTCGCAGACAAAAAGTACAGGCAGCTTCCAGATGCCCGCCATGTTGAGCCCTTCGTGAAACGCGCCATTGTTCGCCGCGCCGTCGCCGAAGAAAGCCACGGCCACGCGGTCCGTCTTGAGCAGCTTGAAGCTATAGCCCGCCCCCGCAGCCTGTAGAATGCAGGGCCCGACGATGCCGCTTGTCCCCATGAGCCCGATCTCCGGCGCGAAAAGATGCATGCTGCCCCCGCGCCCGCGCGAGCAACCGGTCTCGCGTCCAAACAACTCGGCCATTAGCTCTACCGGCGGCAAGCCCTTCGCAAGCGCATGGCCATGTCCGCGATGCGTGCTGAAAACCACGTCGTCCAGGCGCAGGTTTGCCGAGACGCCCGCGGCAATGGCTTCCTCCCCGACGTAGGTGTGGCATGCGCCATGGATCAAACCGCGCTGATGGCTCCGCGCCAATTGCTCCTCGCACTGCCGGATGAGCTGCATCGAGCGGTACCACGCAAGCATTTCCTGTTTCGCACCAGTCATCGCCGCGATCATTTCAAGGCAGCCTTTCCGACGGAGCCGCCGCCGTTCATGGCCAGATTGCCGCCATCCATGGGGATGAGCGCTCCCGTGATCCAGGTTGCGCTGTCGGAGGCGAGAAAGACGGCGAGTCCTTTGATGTCGTCCGGGCGGCCCAGACGGCCCGCGGGGATGCCGCTGAGGTATTTGGTTTTCAGGTTGGGGTCGGCCGCGATGCGCGTTTCAAGGAAGGGATTCAGCACTTGTGCCGGAAGGATGGCGTTGACCCGCACGCCCCGCCCGCTCCATTCCGTGCTGAGTTCGCGGGTCATCTGCGCCACCGCGCCCATCGCCATGCTGTAGGCGATGTGGCCGCGCCCGAGGGCTGTGACGCTGGCGAGCGAGCCGATGTTGACGATGCTCCCGCCGCCCGCCGCCAGCATGCGCCGGCCCCCCTCCTGGCACATGCAGAAACGGCCGAACACGAGCTGCCGCCACGACTGTTCCACGGCGGCGAGCGGTATCTCTTCCGGGATTCCGAGAACGGCGTCGCCAGCCACGTTGCCCAGGAAATCGATGCGTCCGAACTGGGCATCGAGACGTCCGAACAAGCGCCGGATCTGTTCCGGGTCCGAGACGTCGCACTGTACGGCAATTGCGCGCCGGGAGTATTTTTCTATAGCGTCGGCGGTCTGTTTTGCGCCCTCGATATTGCGGTCCACAAGCATCACATCGGCTCCCGCTTCGGCCAGCGCAAGAGACATGGCGCGGCCAAGGCCCTGGGCTGCGCCGGAGACAAGGGCCACTTTACCGGAGAGATCGAATAGGGAAGATGACATAAGCGTTTACGTTTGAGCCGGGCGGGTTCGCTGAACTTTCACCAAACTGACAAGGATAGCGCCCAAAAGGTAGCAGCCGGAAAGAAAGATCAGGCACGCGCCTTCGCCATAACCGTTCGACCGCAGCCAACCCATCAGGTAGTTGCCGAGCCAGCCCGCCAGGTTCGCGCACATATTGATGAAGCCTATGGCGACGGCTGCCGCCGAGGCGGTGAGCGTGAGCGTGGGCAGAGCCCAGAAGGGCGAGGGCCAGAAATAGGTGACGAATCCCGTAAGGCAGAGCCACGTCATCACGAGACCGAACGACTGCCCGCCGATCGCGCTGCCTGCGAGAAAGAACGCCGTTGCCGCTTGGCCGAATACGCAGTGCCACTTCCGGTCGCCGGTGCGGTCGGCGGACTGCCCCGAGACGAAAACGCCAACCAGTCCGCAGCCGTAGAAGAGCCCGCTGTAGAGCAGGGTTGCGCGGTCGGTGCCGCCGGAGAGGCTCTTGACCATCGACGGCAACCAGAAGGTCAGCGCGTATCCGCCCGTGTTTGTCGCGAAGATACCGAGCGCCAGCAGCCAGACGTTTCGCATCCGCAACAGTTGCGGGAAGGTGATCTTGTTCGCCCCTTCCTTGGCTTCCGCCTCGGCCCTAAGCGCGCCTTCGAGGTAGTCGCGCTCCGCCGGTGACAGCCACTTGGCGTGGCGCGGGCGATCGGTCATGTAGCGAAGCGTCACGAATCCCAGAATTACGGCGGGAAGGCCCTCAAGGATGAAGAGCCACTTCCATCCGGCGAGCCCCAGCCAGTCGACGTCGAGCAACAGGCCCGAAACCGGAGCGCCCAGCGCGAGACTGAACGGTATCGCGATCACGAGGCCGGAAAGCGCGCGCGTGCGGTCCTGCGCCGTGAACCAGTGCGTGAAGTAGACGATGATGCCTGGGAAGAAGCCGGCCTCCGCCACGCCCAGAAAAAAGCGCGCCACGTTGAACTGCATGGGCGTCTCGACAAAGGCCGTCGCCGCGGAAATGAAGCCCCATGAGATCAGAATTCGCGCAAACCATTTCCGGGCGCTCCATCGCTCGACCAGCAGCGCGCCGGGGATCTCGAGGAGAAGATAGCCGATGAAAAAGATGCCGATCCCGAGGCCGAACACGGCGTCGGAGAAGTGCAGATCGCTCGCCATGCGCAGCTTTGCAAACCCGACGTTGGCGCGGTCGAGGTACGCCACGATGTAGAGCAGGAAGACGAGCGGCAGGACCCGCCACGCCACCTTTCGCCGCAAGGCGGGCACGTTGATCGAAGGCGGGTGTTCCATCCGGATCGGCGAGGTAGGTTTCATGCGGGCGAACCGCGTTATCGATCCTCTATATTACTCCCTCTTCCGGGGCGCTGAACGTGCAAGCTGGACAGGGAATCTTCTGGACTGGATGGACAATTTCCGGCCTTCCCGGCCATGTTGGCCAGGAAAACGGGTCGACACGCTGCAAACAAGGGATTTGCAAAGACAGTCGCGGTCAACATGACCGGCGTTGGGTGTCACCGCTGTCAGGGGTGAAATCCGCACGCGTCACCGGCAGGCGAAACCTGCCGGGTGGACAAACGAACAATCGCGGATCCGTCTATCTCAGATCGATGCTCCGGGACGCGGACGTTCCGAGGCGGTTCGCGATCGTCACCGAAACCGACTGGACTGTATCCGAAACGTTGGTCACATTCTTCACGTCGCCCTGGAGGGTGAAGGGGATCGTGGCGGAAAACAGGCTGCCGAACGTCTGCGACGCCGCTCCTTGATACCAAGCGGTAAAGCTCGCATCTACGTTGAGAGTCACCTTCGTGGTGGTCACGGTTTCACCCGCCGTTGGAGTGAACGTGAAGTCCATCTGGGTGAGCGAACGGCCCGTGGCATATCCCGTTACCAGCAACGTGAAGCCCGCCGCCGTTTTGGCCGACAGCGCAACGTTCGTCAACTGGGGCGCGGATTGCGCGATTGTCAGGTTCTGCACCGTGGGCGTCGTGGGCGTGAGCACGATACCGGCGTCGGTCGAAACAAACGACGGCGTCAGAGTAAGGGTTCCCGCGACCGTGCCCGTTTGCAGCCGGATCGAGGTTGCGCCATTCGGGAACACCGCCTGGGTCTGGCCGGCTGGAATCGTGAAGTTGACCGTGCGTCCGCCCGTTGCGAACTGCACCGCCGGGTCGTTGGCGAAGACCTCCGAGTTGAAGGCGAGCGTAAGAGTTCCCGAAAGTGCGAGGTCGTACTTCGAGGCGAGCGCGAGCCCAACCGCCGGTTGCTGCAGGGCTTGCTGGACACCCGTCGAACCGCTGAAACTGTAGCTGGGAAGCGCGGCCGGCGGGTTCGCGAAGCCGGAAAGCGTGAAGGTCTGGTTATCCACCTTCAGACTGCCGGTGACGAGGCCTGCCACCGACGGCGTGAACGTAACGTCGAATGCCGTGGCGCCGCCGGAGGGAATACTGGCCGGTAGTACCGGAAGTCCGGAGATTCCGAATACCGTTCCAGTAGTGATCACACTGATACTCTGAACCGAAGTCGGCACGGTGCCGTCATTGCGAAGGCTGAACCGTAGCGTGCCTGTCTGCCCAACCGGTACAGGGCTGAATACAGCAGTCCCGCCGTTAGTGACTGTGAAACTCCCGCTGCCGGCCGCGTAGGAATATACAAGGTTCGATCCAAGGCCGTTCGCGGCGAGATCGAAACTGTCGTTCCCGATCCGTAGCCTGCCTTGCACGCGTCCCGGCTGCGTTGGAGTGAACGTGACCGTCATCTGGGCGACACCGCCGGCGGCGAGAATGAGCGGCACAAACGGAGCGTCCAGCGAAAAACCCGTGCCGGCGACGCTGATGACCGGAATGCGGCCCTCAAAGTTGCCGCTGTTGCGGACGCGCACCACGAGGTTGCTCTTCTCGCCGACGGTCGCATCCGCCAGTAGCAGCAACTGATTGACGGTTATAGGCACCGTGGTGGAATCCGGAATGGCTTCGTAGGTGAACAGCGGCCCCTGGCCGGAGCCCGCCACGTTGGCTAAGATCGTGCGTTCGTAGAGTCCCACCGACACGACGCCACGGACCGTATCCAGCAGTTTCGGCGTGTACCGAACGGTGAAACGAAGATCGCTTCCGGGGTTAATCGTAACGGGAGGCGCCGGCACGCCCGCGAGCAGGAAAGCGGAATCTCCGCTATAGGAAATTCCGTTTACGACGCCCGGGCCCGAACCGCGGTTCGCGACGACGATCGTCGTTACAGCGGTTTCGTCGATGTTCGTGGTTGGGAACGCAACGTTATCTCCGTTCGCAAACGGAGTACTGTTTCCGTTCGGAAGAACATACGACAGGATAAGCTCGGGCGCGACACCGCCCAGGTTGAGCGCGAATTGTCCCGTGCGGAGGCCCTCGGTGTACCCGAATGTAATCTTGCCCGAAACGATCTTGCTTGCTGTGGGCTTAAACGTCACGTTCACCGTGAAGCTCTGATTCGGAATCAGGACGAAGGGAACTTGCGGAAAACCGCCGATCGAGAAATCGGTGCTCCCCGTCAAATCGACTTGCGTAATCGTGGCGTTGATCGTCGTTGGCGTGGTTCCCCTGTAAGTAATCACAGCTTGGGCGGTCGAGGCGCCGCCCACATAGTCGGCTGCAAAGGCGATTGTGGATCCATCGCTAAGATTGGAAACGATACCTGCCTGAATTACGCGTAATCCGAAATTAAGCGTCTGGGCCTCGACCGGACGGCCGGCGACGCTGAGAGCCAGGAGAACTAGGGCCGAGCCGGCCGAAAAGTGCGAAACAAATTTACGCATGGACTACTGTTCCCTCCCGGCGGGTACAAAATAAACGGCGGGATTGGAACCGCCGTCGAGGATAAAATAGGGCTGGTTTTCGCCGCCCGCGCCAATAAGCGAAAGCGCGTCGCTCGTGAGCGGATCGAGCCCGGTCGGAGTGAAATCGAGTTCCGTTTCGCTGAGCGGCGTCCTGGACGAGACATCGAACACCTTCAATTTCCGGTCGCCGGCATCGGCTATGAACATCCGTCGCGCGTCGCTCGACAACGCAACGCCCGATGGCGCGGATAAGCCTTCCGCGAAAGGGATCACCGATCCTGCGTTGAGGAAATCGCGAATTTCAACGATCGCCGCGCCTTCGCGGTCGACGACGAACAAATCCGTCCCTTTACGCGCCAGTAACAAGGCAACCGGGTTCCGGAAGCTTGCGAGGAGACGTTCCGTCCGCCCGGCCGCCAGCAGGAATACGCCAACGCCCTCGACGCCCGCCACCACGTTGCCCGATGCATCCACACCAAGTGACGCGACGCGTCCTTCCGCCCTCAACTCCGTTACTTCGCCTGCAACCGGCGCTTTGTCCAGATCGCGAATGACTTGCAGGCGGCGGCTGGCGGAGGAATAAAGAACCGCCGTGGAGGAGTCCGCCGACCAAGCCATGCGTTCGGCATCTGTAAGGGCTCCGTCGACGCCGACTGCAATCGGGGACAGCCGCTCCAGGCCGCGGACGAGCGAAAGCCGTCCCTCGGAGAGTGCAAGCGCCGCGCGGCCGTCGGGCGAGACCGCAGCTTCATCCAAACCGGAGGCCAAATCGCCGCCCAGATAGGAAGATCCCGGTACGCCGATGATGGGGCGTACCGAACGCGATCTCTTGTCAAATACGGCTCCCGATACCGGGCCGGAAGGTCCACTCGACTCGGCGGCGGCCGCAACCGCAACCAGACCGAATACTAGAGCGATAGGTGTGAATCGTTTTCTCGACATGGGAATCGTCATGAATTATTTTCGAACGGAACGGCGCGAGTTGAAGCGCCGCTTACCTCGGCCCTCCGACCGTGACGGGTCCGGGCGTGATGCTGACGGGTATCGCCGCCGTGGTGGTTTCGTTGTCGTCGCCGCGCGACGCTACGACGCCGCCCACGATAGCGGCCACGCCGATCACGGCGATGGCCACCCAAATCTTATTCCTGCCCCCGGTCACCTTCGCGCCGGAACCGTTGCCCCGGCCGTTGCTCTGACCTATGATCGCGGTCGCGGACTTCGTGCCCGCCGTGGCGGTCACTTTGATATTGAATCGTCCCTCTTCATCGTTGGGTGTGAAGCCCGAAGCGGCGGCCTTTCCGTCCGCTCCCGAACGCGCGGTCTGCGTCCGCATCCACCCGTTGAAGACTCCGCCCGGACCGGCCGCCGGAAGCTGGAATACGACTTCCGCTCCCGCCACCGGCTTGTCCGCGTCGTCGCGCACTTCGACGGCCGGCTGTGTCGCGGTCTTGGCTCGCGTGCTGTTCAGCGCGCCTTCGCCCTGCACGACGATGATTTTCAAGCCGCTCGACTGCTGGACGGCGGGCTGCTGCACCAGACTCGTCTTGGGCGCCTCTTGCGCACCAAGGGCGAACGGAAGAAAGAGGGCGCTCGCGGCCCGAAATACTACGGATTTACTAAGATTCAAAATGCCTCCTGAAGCAGGTCAGTATATCGCACACGAACGCAAAACCACGAATGCCAAACTATGTAGGGCGCATCGAGCGCTGCAATCGTTACACCCTTCCATCGAGTTTACAGCACGCCGGATGCCAACCGCGCAGGCGGCTGTTCCATTTATACGTCTCAATCTCAAAAAAGTTCCCAGCAACAAAATCGGATGCACGGGAGTGTCCGGTTTTGGGATCGAGTGTTCGTTCAAGAACATTCGGCTTCCGTGGATTCCACGTTGTCCGGCGAAAGCCTCGATCGGAAAAAGCTTCGGCCGCTGCATGCCTTAGTCGATAAACCTGCCTCAGTCGATAAAATCGTAGGCGACCGTGGTCAGAAAATCCGAGAATCCCTCGCCGGTCATCATTTGGCCAAAGAGCTTCGCCGCCAGCGGAAAGCGCCCCTCGTCGTACCGCGCGCCGCCCAGTTGGCTGCGCAGTTTCGACAGTACCTCGGGAATGATCCGTTCCACCAATTCGGCTGTCACCACCCGCCCGTCGTTCATCTTCGCGTGATGCCGAATCCACTGCCAAACCTGGACGCGAGAAATCTCGGCCGTGGCCGCGTCTTCCATCAGGTTGTAGATCGGCACGCAGCCGTTGCCGCCCAGCCAGGCCTCGAGATACTGAATGCCCACATCCACGTTCAATCGCAGCCCATCTTCGGTGATCTCGCCTCCCGGCACCGCGATGAGATCGGCAGCCGAGATGTCGACATGCGGTTTCACGAGATCGATCTGATTGGGCCCGGTCATGTAATCGTCAAAAACGGTCTTCGCGATCGGAATCAGGCCCGGGTGCGCGACCCAGGTGCCGTCATGACCGGCCTTCACCTCCCGAAGTTTGTCCTGACGGACCTTGTCGAGAGCCTTCTCGTTCGCTTCCGGATCGCCCTTGATCGGGATCTGCGCCGCCATGCCGCCCATTGCGTGGATGCCCCTGCGGTGGCAGGTCTGAATCAGCAATTGCACGTAGGAGTTGAGGAAGGGCCGGTCCATGGTGACCTGAGCGCGGTTCGGAAGCACGAAATCCGCTCGATCCCGGAATTTCTTGATGAAGCTGAAAATGTAATCCCAGCGGCCGCAGTTGAGGCCGGCGGAATGCTCGCGCAGCTCGTACAGGATCTCGTCCATCTGGAAAGAAGCGAGAATCGTCTCGATGAGCACGGTCGCGCGCACGCTGCCTCGCGGCACGCCGAGGGCTTCCTGCGACGCGAGAAAAACGTCGTTCCAAAGGCGCGCCTCGAGATAGCTCTCCATCTTCGGCAGGTAGAAATACGGTCCGCTGCCCCTCGCCAGAAGCGTCTGCGCATTGTGGAAAAAGTAGAGCCCGAAGTCGAACAGAGAGGCGGAAATCGGCTGGCCGTCCACTATTACGTGCTTCTCGACGAGGTGCCAGCCCCGCGGCCTGACCAGCAACGTCGCCACGTTCTCCTTCAGCGCGTACTGCTTGCCTTCGGGACTGGCGTAGGTAATCGAGCCGTTCGCGGCGTCGCGGACGTTGGCTTGTCCTTCGATATTGTTCTGCCATGTCGGCGAATTCGCATCTTCGAAATCGGCCATGAAAACATTCGCGCCGGAGTTGAGCGCGTTGATGACCATCTTGCGGTCGACCGGTCCCGTGATCTCCACGCGGCGGTCGAGAAGGTCCCGTGGAATCGGCGCGACCTTCCATTCGGCGGCGCGCACCGTGGCGGTCTCGTCGAGGAAACCGGGGAGCGCCCCTTGCTGGATTTGCAGTTGCCGCGCGACGCGGGCGGCGAGCAGGGCCCGGCGTCTTGATTCGAATCGACGCGCAAGCGAGGCGACGAAACCGACCGCCTCCGGCGTCAGAATTTCGGCGTAGACGCCGGTGGAGGAAGAAGCGGGAATCTCGACGCCCGGAAGGGTGGAAGTTGCTGGTGTAGACATGCGACGTTTATTCTACAGGAAAATCGGTTGGCGCGATGCTTCAAAATTATCCAAATACAAGATTCCTGAAACGGGGGCCCGATTCCAATCCTGAAAATGGAGCGGCAAGTCGCGCGCGGCAAGATCGGAACCCGACATCGACGAAAAGGTGAAAGGCTTCCACGCAAACCAAACACCCGATTTTTGAGATCATTCCCGAATTGGAAACGAAACCGCGTTTCAAGAGCGTTCTTCGATTGGAAAATGCAACGCTCGCACAGTCTTAGTCCGGTCCTGCCGATTTGAGGCGCACCGGCATTCGCCAGGATGGCGTCGGCGAGCCGTCAATCGACCCGCGCGGCGGCCGCCTCGGCCTACATCCGGAACAACAATGTTGCGTGTCGAAGAGTGAAATCGCCGGTCGCGCGGGCGTGAACGATCGCCGCGACCCGGGCCGGATTCCCAAGTCTCCGTTTTACGCCGACATGGGGTTTGTGCCGGGCTGCTTTGTGTGATACAAACGGACTTGTGCTGCAAAATCGCGCGGATCTCTGAAACGCTTAATGAATAAACTCAAACCCGCCTCGGTTTTGATCGTGGACGACGATCCGGCGGTCCTTGCGGTCTTGCGGAGCATCTTGACGGAATCCGGCTATGAGGTCGCCGATGCGATGGACGGCCGAAAGGCCGTGGCGAAGTTCCGTTTGGCGCGGCCCGACGTCGTGATTACCGACATTGTGATGCCCGATCAGGAAGGCGTCGAGACCATAAGCCTATTGAAGAGGGAATCGCCCGGGTTGAAGATCATCGCCATGTCGGGCGCGATCGGGGGCCGGTACCTGAGAGTCGCGGAGCTAATGGGAGCCGATGCCACGCTTCAGAAGCCGATCAAGACCGACCAGTTGCTCGATGCTCTCAAGAAGGTGCTTCGATAGGAGCGCGGGACTGGTGGCGGCGCGCAGACTCGAACTGCGGACCTAGGGATTATGAGACCCTCGCTCTAGCCGGCTGAGCTACGCCGCCCCCTTCCAATTGACGCTTTCGTCATTCTAGCAGATCCGGCAAGTTGCCACCTGTTTCTCGCAATCGAAACCAATCGAAACAGTTGTTTCGCCACAAAACCTTAACCCAGTCCGCGCCCAAGCGCCCGGCGCAGCAGGTTATCCGTGATCTTTTGCACACGCGCATCCGGACCGTGGGGCCGTACTCCGTGCGACCACGGCAGCATGTGACCCGGCGGGGAGGAAAGCCCCTGCGCCCACCAAATCGTGGAAGCGTTGAATACAAAGTTCCTCTTCGGACCCGGATAAATGGTTGCGGTCCATCGCACCGGGCGGACACCGCCGCTCAGAGCAACCCCTTCGGCAACGACCTCGAGGCCCTGTATGTTCGCCGGTTCGCCATGGAACTCCCAACCCACGAGCCCCGGCACGCGGTCGCCTTTTTTCATCCCTGTGCCCGTAAACATCCAGTTCTCCGGCCGCGTCACGATCCAGTCGTCACCTCCGTTGAACGGATACGGACTGCGCGCGCCCATCAGCAAGGCCTCGTTCGGTCCGGTTTCGGGAAACGGATACTTGTAAAACTCCTTTTTCTCGACTTCACTGGCTCCGCCGTACCTGCCGCGGCGGCTGATAATCCGGTTCCGCACGCCCGAGCCGCTCGGCTCAAATGGCGAAATTCCGCAAACGGAGTTGCCCGACAGGAACAAATGCGTGACACCGGCTTTTACCGCTCCCATGGCGGCTTCGTACTGCCGCACGTCCCAGTACTCGTCATGGCCAATGCTGACGAACACCTTCGAGCGCAGCGGTTGAGCCGCGTCGATCATGTCGGAGTTCGAGCAGTAAGTTACGTCGTACCCGCGACTCTCCAACCAGTAGCACAGCGGAAACTCCCACAGCAGAAATTCACCCGAACCGATGGAGAGCGGGTGATCGAAGATCTGCGCATACTTCCCGTAGGGCCGGTCGAAGCTCCCGGCCACATCGGGGGCCCAGGAATGGCGCGGGTCGGTATACATCGAATAGTCGTCGGGCCAGCGATTGTAGGCCTGCCACGTGTTGTCGCTGCACTGAAACAGAATGTCGGCGCGCCGCCGGTCCCGCACGATGAAGACAATGTAACTCTGCCAGGCATGCGCATTCACGCTCTCCGCGATGCGTGCGAGACGGCCGAGATAGACGCCGCTTGGCCAGTCCGCCGGAATTTTGACCTCGGCCGTGGGCTCCCAGCGGCACTCTCGCAGCCGCCGTTCCCCGATGGGCGCCTCCGGCTGCGTTTTTCCTTCAAACGGCCCCAGCACTGCGACCCGCCGCGCGCCCTGGGCGCCGTAGTAGCCCATGCGGAAGATTTCAATTTCAAATTTTCCCGGCGGATTCGCGCTAACCATGATCCGCATGGTTTGCTCCGCTTCGATGCTTTGATGCGAGCAGTAGCCTTCGATCAGGCGCGTGCGAAACCGGCTGCGTCCGTCGAGCTTGACGTTGGTCAGTTGCCAGTCCGCGCCGGGCTTCGCATTTTCCTTCCGCACAAGATCCGAGGTGGCGGCCGGCAGCGTGGCCGCGCTTAGCGGCAATGCCAAGGTAGTCTGCAACAGATTTCTGCGGCTTGGATGCTTACCGTCGATCATAGCCTCATCCTCGTCATACCTGCTCTTGATAATACATCCTCCCCTCGTTCTTGCGGCGATCCGCGCCGCCTGCGTGCCGGCTTCCGGCCTTCATACCGGACGGCGCCGATTCACTTCCATCTCATAATCGTTTCCACCTGAGGTAGAATATCTCGGAAGGTACCTGGGGAGGCTTTCGAGATCAAATGTCCGATCGTGGTTATCTTTTTCTATTCAGCATTGTCGTAATCATCGTTTCGTTGGCTGCCGCCGTCTGGCAGATCGTTTCCGGCGCGGCCGCGTCGCTCGACGGTCTGTTCCTGATTCTGGTTTGCGGGCTGGTTGCATTCGCATTTGCCCTGTACGTGAAGTTCCTACTCCGAACGGCTTTGGAACCCGATAAGCCGGCCGGAGCAAAAGCCAAGAAATAGGCCTTCGGAAGATCAATCGGGGCGGGCCGTTACCGCCCGCAGTTCATCTGGCTTAGCCCTCCCGTTCAACCTGCGGAGCCCAGCCGGAGCGGGCCTTGACCGCCCGTTTCTCGTTGAAACCAAAGCGCTAGTAACGTCTAGTAGCTTGGTACTAACAGCTTTATACTATCCGATTTCTCTTGCCTTGGACCGGCTCGTGAACTGATAATGAAGGAGTTTTACAAAAAACTTAGAATGACTTTTCCACGCAAGCTGCTGCCATTTTCCGCCATTGCGGTCTTGATCGTGCTTTGGCACATTTCCATAGCGCGGAGCGATTCGAGCATTCTTCCAGGTCCCTGGGCCGTTGTCTTGGGCATTGCGGAGCTCGCTCAAAAAGGACTCCTCTTGAAGTACATCGTAGCGTCACTTTTTCGAGTCACCTGGGGCTACCTACTTGCCGCGTCGCTCGGCATTCCTTTTGGCCTTCTGCTTGGCTGGTATCAGCGCGGGGAAAAGGCATTCAATCCGATTATCCAGATTTTGCGTCCCATATCGCCTTTGGCCTGGATTCCAATTGCGATTCTTTGGTTCGGCGTCGGGGATAGCGCCGCAATTTACCTGATCTTCCTGGCTTCCTTTTTGCCGTTGACGGTTACTGCTATGAACGCAGTGCGAAACATCCCGGCGGTGAACTTGAACGCGGGCCGGAATTTCGGACTGTCGGAAGGGCAGGTGATCACAAGAATCTTGTATCCGGCTGTGGCTCCTTACCTGATTGTCGGACTGCGAATCACCCTGGGGATCGCCTGGCTGGTGGTGGTAGCCGCCGAGATGATCGCCGTGAACTCGGGACTCGGCTTCCTGATCATCGACGCGCGCAACGCCGGCAACCGCTACGACTTGGTGGTCGCGGGAATGGTGATGATCGGCTTGCTCGGAATCGTGCTCGATATAGGCATGAGAAATCTCGAAAAAATGAAATCCATTCGTTGGGGTTACGGAGGAAATTGATGGCTCAAGGTGTAACGACCACGCCGGAACGCGCGATTGAAACGGCGAAGATCAACGTCCGCGGTGTAAATATGGTCTTCAAGCGCGATGGCAACGAAGTAAACGTTCTCGAAAATATTAGTTTGCAGGCCCGCAAGGGTGAGTTCGTCTGCATTCTGGGGCCTTCCGGTTGCGGCAAATCGACGCTGCTCAACATCGCCGGTGGTTTCTTAAAGGCCACGTCGGGCAGCATCACCATTGATGGTGAAGTGGTAAACGGACCCGACCCAAGGCGCATCTTCGTCTTCCAGGAACGAGGCGTTTTCCCCTGGATGACAGTCGAAGGCAATATTGGTTTCGGCCTGTTCAAGTTATCCGCGGAAGAGCGCCGGAAGCGCATCGCGTACTATGTGAAACTCGTGGGGCTGCAGGGCTTCGAGCAGGCCTATCCCCAGGAACTATCGGGTGGCATGAAGCAGCGCGTCGAAGTGGCGCGGGCTCTTGCGGTGAACCCCGACGTCCTCTACCTGGACGAGCCATTTGGCGCGCTCGACTCGATTACGCGCCTCATTATGCGCAGCGAGCTGCTTCGGATCTGGGAAGCCGAACGAAAGACAATCCTGTTCGTCACCCACGATATTGAGGAGTCCGTGCAGCTTGCCGACCGGGTCATCGTGATGTCGGCGCGGCCGGCTACCATACGCCGGATCGTCGAGATCGACATTCCGCACCCCCGTGACATCAGCTCGCCCCGATATCTCGAATTGCGCGATAGTATCTTCGAAGAAATTGGCTTGGCCCACAAGGTTTGACGCCATGAAACGTTGGGAATCCTACTTCTGGCCTTTACTGGCACTGGGAATCGTTCTGATTCTATGGCGTCAGGGAGTCGTTTACAGCGGCACGAAGGTCTTTCCGTCTCCGTTCGATGTGCAGCGGGGTCTCGCCGAATTGATCCGCAAAGGGCTGCTTTGGGGATATATAGGGGATTCCCTGTTCCGTGTCGGCGTAGGCTATGCCCTTGCCATCGTCCTGGGAATTCCCGCCGGAATTATTCTTGGCTGGTATCCGAAGGCTGCGACGGCTTTCAATCCCGTCATCCAGTTGATGCGGCCCATCAGCCCGCTGGCCTGGATTCCGTTGTCGATCGTCTGGTTCGGCGTTAGCAACTTAGCGGCTATCTTTCTGATCTTCATGGCGTCGTTTTTTCCGGTCGTGGTAGCGACGATGAATGGCGTCCACAACGTGCCGCCCATGATGCGCAATGCGGGTATCAACTTCGGTCTGTCGCCCGCGGATCTGTTTCGGCGTGTCATCTTCCCAGCCGCGCTGCCTCAAGTGCTTGTGGGACTGCGCATCGCCCTCGGTATCTCCTGGCTGGTCGTGGTAGCGGCGGAAATGATCGCCGTCGATTCGGGTTTGGGCTATCTGATTATCGATTCGCGCAACGCTGGGAAGCGCTACGATCTGGTGGTCGCAGGCATGCTTCTGATCGGCGTCATCGGTCTTTGTCTCGATCTCTCCATACGCAGAGTCGAGTTGCTGAAATCAGTTCGCTGGGGGTTCCGGAATGAGTGACGGAAAACGCCTTTTACTCGGCTTGCTGCTGTGGACCGGTGTGCTCTCCGCGCTGCATCTCAAGCTGAATTTTGACTGGTCCGCTGTGGTAAACGACAGGCTTCCCGAGAATCAGCGCCGTCTCAACGTTGCCTATATTCCGGTCACCTGCCACCTCACCTGCCCGGTGACGGACTACATTTCTCGCTTCTCGGCGTCTGGAAACATCTTCATCCCTAAAATGTTCCAGGGCTTCCCCGAAATCAAGGAAGCGCTGATTGCGAATAAGATGCAGGCCGGCTTCATGGTCGCGCCCATGGCGATGGCCCTGCAGTCGCAGGGTGTGCCGATCCGCATCGTCTATCTGGGCCACCGTTACGGAAGCGCCGTTGTGGTCCACAAGGCTGGTCCCGTCAAGACGTTTCCGGACTTGAAGGGCCGTGTTATCGCGATTCCCAGCCGCTTCTCCGACGAACGCCTGATCGTTTTCCGGGCTCTGAAAAAATACGGTATGAAGCCCTCGGACCTGAAAATGGTCGAGATGGCGCCGCCGGACGTGGCTGGCGCGCTGGCCGCGAAGGCGGTCGACGCGTTCTCCATGGGTGAGCCATATCCTTCCCAGGCTGAGATTTTCGGCTTTGGAAAAGTGCTCTTTCACGCACGCGAATTGTGGCCGGACTACATGTCCTGCGTGCTCGTGGTTCGCACGGATATGATCGAGAACCGGCCGGAGGCCGTGCAGACGCTGGTCGACGGTGTCGCCCGCTCCGGTCATTGGCTCGAGAAGGGTCGCCCCGAGCGGGAGCACGCAGCCGATTTCGTCGCGCGCTTCTACTACAATCAAGACCCCAGGTTACTGCGGTGGGCGCTTACCAACCCCTTGGACCGCGTGATGTATACCCCGCTCACGCCATTTAAGCCCGATTTCGACCTGGTCCGCGACCTGATGATCGAGACCGGAGTACTCGAAAAGAAAATTGAGTTCAGCGACTACGTCGATATCCGCTTTGCGGAAGGGGCGAAGATCAAGACCGCCTGGAATTATACAATCGGCAGCCAGCACGCGGAATAGTCGGCGCGGTTACCGGTTCTTGCGCTCGAAGCCGCGCTCCTGTTTCCGACCATTGGCGTGATCCGGACCGTCGGCCGGGAGTCTCGCTTGAACGAATGCCCCTTTCCGGGAAAGGCCGGCGCGAATGGGTCCTCGCGAACGAGTCCACGAAGACGGCCCCCACAACGGCTCTGAAGACGAGCCCGCTCCTTCGACGTGACGCGCTGAAAAACTTCATCGAATCCTCAGCCAAACCCCGGTGCTGAGGATTCCTTTGAGGAGCCCTTATTGATCCTTCTCGCGCCGGTAAGGCGAGCCCAGATAACGCTTCGATTCCCGTGCCGCATCGGACTCCGGCGCGAACTGAATGGTTTTCCGGTAGGCCACCATCGCCTCCTTCCGGCGATCTGTCAGATCGTAGATCTGGCCGGTTCGCATCCACGCGATCGCGCCCGTATTCAGGTCTACCTGCTCCGCGCCGGCCGTCACTTTCTTCATCAGATCGAGGGCGTCCGGATAGTCCCGATACCAAAAATGGAGCGTTCCCAAGTGGTACTGAATCTTCTCCCATGGAATTGCCGCGTACCCGGGCACGCCGGCCTTCTTCATTTCGCTCACCTTCATGATGCTGGCGATCGCGTTGGCCTTGTCGCCGACCTGTCCGTACATCTGTGCCTGCTCAAGCCGCAGCAAATGGTTGCGGGGAAACCGGCCGAGCAAGCTTTCGATCAGCGGCAGCGCCTGCCGCGGCTTTCCCTCGCGGCGATAGAGGGCGCAAAGAAAAATCTGTGCGTCGACCCTCGTGCGCTTGCCGTTCTTTGCAACGTCTTCAAGGATGCGGATGCCCTGTTCGCGGTTCCCGCTGAATCCCGCGAAAAAGCCCAGCACGCGGTAAGCCCACGGAAGACTCGCCACCACGTAGTCGCGCACGCCCTGCACCAGGCGCGCGTCGGCGTTCGACGGATCGATCTCGGAAACCTTCACGTGCAGCTTCCATCCCGCCGTCGCGTCCCGCAGCGCTTCGCGCCACGCCCTTCTCACCAAATAGTTGTAGTTCGCGCGCAGCGCGTGGGAAATTCCCAGCGCATAGAGCGCTTCGGTGTCGCCGGGGTTCTTCGCGATTCGGCTTTCGCTCAACTGCATGGCCAATTGAACTTCCGCGAAGAAGCGCTTCTCCACCTCCGGTGGCGCGTTCATTTTCGGACGGCGCAGGAACGCGTTGTTTCCCGTCACCAGTTCCGTCTCAAGCGCCCCGTTGCGGTACATTTCGCGAAACATCAGAGCCTGCGCGATGTTGTTGTGCGTTTCGGCGGAGAGGGGTTCATCGGCCGCCGCCTTCTCGAATTCGGCGATGGCATCGTCGTATTCCAGATTGTAGAAGTGCTGGAGACCGGCGGCCGTGTGCCGGACTTCCGCGCCCAGTTGGCACGCAAGAACCATTGCCGCGAGAGCCACGCGCATCTAATCAATCGTACCAGCTTGAAGAATGACGCCCGAAAAACAAGGCGATTTGACATCGGCGCCGCGTTCGCACTACTCTCATTCCCATGAAACCTATCGCCGTTCTCCTCACCGCCGCGTTTTCTCTCTTGCCCGCGTTCGCCGAACTGAAATCCGGTCCCGCCCTGCCGCACAAGCTCGTGAAAGACTGGGCCCAACTGCCAAAAGGTTGGAACTTCGGCGAGTGCTCGGGCGTCGCCGTCGATAAGCAAGACAACGTTTGGGTGTTCAACCGCGGACCGCACGGCATCATCCAGTTCGACAAGCATGGCAACATGCTGCAAGCCTGGGGCGATGGCACCATCAAGTGGTCGCACGGAATCCGCGTCGACGGCGAGGGCAATGTCTGGGCCGTCGACCAGAAGGGTCACGTCGTGATCAAATACAACCCGGCCGGGCGCGTCCAGATGGTGCTCGGCAACCGTCAGGGAACGCCGGGGGACAACGAAGCCCGGGAAGGATTTTCCGAGCCGACGGGTGTGACTTTCGCCCCGAACGGCGATCTGTTCGTCTCCGACGGCTACGTGAATTCCCGCGTCGTCAAGATCGGCAGGAACGGCGACTACATCACGCACTGGGGCAAGAAGGGCAATGGCGACGGTGAATTTACCATCGTTCACGACATCGCACTCGATTCGCGCGGCAAGCTCTACGTCGCCGATCGCACCAATAGCCGCATCCAGATGTTCGACATGGATGGCAAGTTCCTCGGAAAATGGACCGATATCGGGCAGCCGTGGGGCCTCGCCTACTCGGCGAAGGAAGACGCCCTATATGTGGCCGACGGCCTTAACAATCGCGTGGTCAAGCTCGACATGACGGGGAAGATTCTGGGGCAGTTCGGCTCCTATGGCGCGGCCCCGGGACGGCTGAACTTCGCCCACAACATTGCCGTGGATAGCGAAGGCTCCGTTTACGTGGTGGAGATTAAGAACTGGCGCGTGCAGAAGTGGACCCAGAAGTGACGCCGTGCGCGCGCCTTCCGCGTTCCAAAGCCGACCCCGGAGGTCTGTTATTGGCGACGCCTAAAGGGCGGGCGGCAGCCGAGGATCTATCCGCGGAAACGAAGTCTTGGCGGGCCGCTTAGAAGCCGGGTTCCCTTCGGGATGGGGCAGCTTCAACCCGTAGGCGGCGCTATTCGCGACAAGGGTGTCGCCAAGCGGAACAGCCGGAATATCCGGGGACCGGCCAAGGTGCGCGGATAAGCGGGGATCGGACTCAGTCCGGCCAAAGCAAGCGGCGCCCACCGAACGTGTCTCCGCAGCCCCCGGCGCCAAAGCGTCGTCCAGGGCAGGACCTTCTCAGAGTCTCGCCTCACGCCGGGGACGAACTTCGGCCACGCGGGCGCATGGGTTGGTTCTCCCTCATCCGCGCCGGAGTTAGCGCAGGGCCAGCGGCTGATCCCCTGGGCTGAACGAGAGGCCTACCGACGCCCTGAACTGGTTCCGCGAATTTGCCTGAATTGGAAGGTTTGCGCCTGAAAATTTCTGATATCCGGTCTGCATATTCAGAAAGAGGTACCTCCGCAGTTGGTAGGTCGCACCGCCTCCGGCGTGTTTTGAGGTGTAGGCGTTTACTCCTTGGCTTACACCTATGGCATCGTTCTCGTTGAAACCCGCATTCGCGCCGAAGTTCCACTTTTTCACCGCCGTGTAGCTGAAACCGGCGTCAAAGTTCTGCTGCCTCGATGTCAGGATAACGCCATTTCCCGGCGTGGCGCCGCGTGCGTAACTGAAAGAAAGGCTGGCCCGCCGAAACGTCCTGGTCAGCCTTACGGCCACGTCCGGGATGCGGGTAACCTTCTCAGCCACATCGAACCCAAACGTCTGACCGATGATCGCGGCCACCTCCGGGCTGATCTCGACCCTCTCTACTCCAAGCGTGTAGACACGGGAAATGCCGGCCTGCGTCGACACCTCCCATGAGCGTCCGAGCCGGGTCGCGAACGAGGCCCGCAGGGTTTGGATCGAGCTCCTTCCGAACGTCCTCGTGTAATCGATCCGCGTAACCGAGTAATCCATGCCGACGTTGATCCTGCGGGTGAGCCGGTATACGGCGTCGCCGCGCGCGCGGTTGCCATTCACGCCGATCTCCCCGCCCGAGCGCTTGGTGGAGAAGCGGTCCACCCCGCCATTGAACGACAGGCGCGCGCTCTTCTGAAACGTGACGTCCACAAGCGCGGCGATCGAGTTCACGCGTCCGTTCAGAATCTCCGTCTGCGGCGTCGCCCCTCCCAATCCCCGGTCGATGAAATTTTCCTGTCCCGGATTGCCGAAATACAGATTCCCGCCCGTGAATGAGCTAATGTTCCCGCCGAGCGACGCGGTGAGCCGCCTGGTGAGCCGCCTCGTCGCAGTGAACTGCAGGAATTCGTTGTTTCCATCGCGCGCGGAATTTCCGGTATATTTGCGGAAATTCCCGTTAAAATTGAGATTGAGCGATGTCTTCCGCCATGCCCGGCCGCCGATCAAACCGAGGACGGCGTCTCCCCCGTAAAGGGTCCCGTACGAGAGTTCCGCCGCCGGATTCGCCAGACCCGCGCGGTTGTAGAACGGCGAGCCGGTTTCGAGAGAAGAAGTGAGGCTGAGGAAAGGCCGGAAGCTCAACGCGGCCCGGGGGCCGGTTCCACCACCGCCTCCCCCCCTACGGCTGAGGACGGAAGGCCCCGTATAGTCCTGACCTGCGGCCAGCGCCGCCCACACGAGCGGGAGGATCGCTAGCTTCGTGATTGCCATTGTCGGTCCCTGAGGAGCGAGGAATCGTCCCCTCGACGACCCACTGTTCGAATTATACCGCGACGCGGCACGCGCGCACGGCGCGGGAACTGGTAATGTATACCGTATATGCGATCAAAGGCCTTCCGCGCTCTCGCGCCGCTCTGGGCTTCCCTATTGCCGGCCCAGGCGCCGCAACCGGCGATGACGATCGAGGAATACGAGCCGAAGACGGTACTCGTCGTGCCCGAGCACCATCCCACGCGGTCCAAGTTTCCTTTCATCGACATTCACACCCACCACCGCGACGTCGCCCCGGGCGCCCTCACCGCTCTCCTGAAAGACATGGACCGGATGAACATGCGGATCATGGTGAACTCTCCCGTGAACGGAAGCTGGGGCGATCGCACGAAACAGTTGGCCGCCGGGTTCCGCGCCTTCAACAAGGACCGGTTCGCGACCTTCACGAACGTCAACTTCAACGGCATCGGTTCGCCGGATTGGGGCGGGAACGCCGCCCGTCAACTTGAGGCCGACATCGGGAACGGCGCATGCGGCCTCAAGGTGTGGAAGAATTTCGGGATGTCGCAGAAAGATACGGACGGCAAGCGTGTCCCGGTGGACGATCCGCGCCTCGACCCTGTCTGGGACATGTGCGCCCGGCACAAGATCCCGGTGCTGATCCACACGGCCGATCCGAAACCCCTGTTCATGCCCATGGACAAGTCGAATGAGCGGTGGCTGGAGCTGAAGTTGCACCCGAACCGCGGCAGTGGAACCATCGCATGGGAGCAATTGATTTCCGAACAGCACAACCTGATCCGCAAGCACCCGAAGACCATCTTCATCGCGGCCCATTTCGGCTGGATGTCCCACGATCTGGGCGCGATGGGAAAACTCCTGGACGAGATGCCCAACTTCCATCTGGACATCGCCGCGATTCTGGGCGAGATCGGCCGCCAGCCGCGCGCCGCGCGCAAGTTCTTCATCAAGTATCAGGACCGGCTGCTGTTTGGGAAAGACCGCTACGACCCTGAAGAGTACGGTTTTTATTTCCGGATCTTAGAAACCGGCGATGAGTATTTCGACAACATTCGCAAGTACCACGGGCTCTGGAAGCTCTACGGCCTCGAACTCCCCGACGAAACGCTGAAGGCGATCTACTATAAGAACGCGCTGCGTCTGGTTCCCGGGCTCAACCCGGCCGGCTTTCCGAAATAGCGGCGAGGGTCGCTCCAGGCGGCTCATACCCAGCCTTGGCCGCGACCCAACCCCAGACAACGCCGTATCCGAGGGCCCGGACCCGGCGCCAGCGGGGCCACGCTGCACGGCGGCGGCTCACACGCCGCCCTCCAAACGCCAGCCCCTGCGCGTATAGTACAATCGCGCTGAAAAGGAGCGCGGCATCCATGAATGCGGAAGACTTTCGGCGGATTGCCCTGAGCCTCGAAGGCGCGGAAGAGAGTTCGCATATGGGCTCCCCCGACTTCCGCGTAGGTGGCAGGATCTTTGCGACGCTCGCCTCGCAAAAGCAGGGCTACGGGAACTTGGCGCTAACCCCGGAGCAGCAGGCGGCCTTCGTCGAGGAACTGCCCGAGGTTTTCGTTCCCATCGCAGGTGGATGGGGACGGATGGGAGCGACCCATATCCGGCTGGCCGCGGCGAACGAGGAACTGCTTGCGGGCGCCTTACGCACTGCCTGGAAGCTGCGGATCGAGAAAAGCGCAAAGCCGGTCCGCAAGAATCGCGCACCGGGAGCCGGGAGTCGGAAAACGAAAACCCGTCTCGGGAAACTGTGAAGAAACGGCCGTTTCGAAGGGCGGCGACGGCGTGATGAAGACCCTCGGCCGGACCGGGCGGAACGAAAAACGGCGCTGGCTTGCCTGCATGAGGAACGGTTTCGGAATAGTTCACCGGCGGAGGTGTACGCCGCGCTGCTGGATGAAGGCCGGTGTCATCGCTCGATCCGCACGATGTACCGGATCCTGGCGGATGAGGGAGAGACGCGGGAGCGTCGCGGCCAACTCGTGCATCCGGCTTACACGAAGCCCGAACTGCCGGCCCCAACCAGCTCTGGAGCTGGCGGTAAACCGGACGGATCGCGTGTTAATAAAAGCGGAGATCTTGACAAGTTAACGACAGGGGCGCCGACAGTTGAGGCGCTACAATACACCTCATGTCCGACAAACCGTTTTCGAAGGCAGCCGTAGTTGGGACCGGCATGATGGGACCCGGAATCGCCATGACGCTGGCCTTGGGCGGAGTCCCCGCCGTCATTCTCAGCCGGACCGCGGAGGGCGCGAAAAAGGGGCTCGACGCAGCCCGCGCCCAGCTGCGGCTGCTCTCGGGAGCGGGCCTTGCGGATCCGGAGCGCGCGGCCGAGGCAAGCGCCCGGCTTTCGGCTTCCACGGCTTTCGACGAAACGGTTGCCGGCGTGGATCTGGCGATCGAGTCGGCGCCCGAGAACATGCAGTTCAAGCAGCAGCTTTTCGCGCGCATGGATGGAATCGCGAAACCCGGCGCGGTCCTCGCCTCGAACACCTCCGGCCTCAGCATTACGGCCATAGCGTCGCGATGCGCGCGTCCCGAACGGGTACTGACTACGCATTTCTGGAATCCGCCGCACCTGATGCCCCTCGTCGAGATCGTGAAAGGCGAGAAAACCTCGGATGAAACCGCCGAAACCATGCGCCGTTTTCTAACGGCCTGCGGAAAGGTTGCCGTGATGGTGAAGAAGGACCGCCCTGGACAGCTTGGCAACCGCCTCCAGATGGCTCTTGTGCGCGAGGCCGTGCATATCGTCGCCGAAGGCATTGCGAGCGTGGAAGACGTCGACATCGCGGCCAAGACGGGTTTCGGCTTGCGCCTGCCGGTCTACGGCATTTTGGAGCATCAGGACATGGTGGGCCTCGACATGGCGTTCGCGATCAACGACTACGTATCGGGCGATCTCTACAACGAGCCGCGCGCGCCCGCGCTTTATCGAGAGATGGTGGAGCGCGGAGATCTTGGCGTCAAGACGGGCAAAGGCTTCTACGACTGGTCCACGAAGGACCCCGCCGCGGTCCGGGCGCGCCGCGATCAGTTCGTCCTCGACTTCCTCCGCGCGTCACGCGAGACCCCTTAATTGGACCAGGGAGGGCGAACGCCCATCATCCTCGCGTACGCAACGGACTGGCCCATGTGCTCGTGATTGTGAACCAGGATCCTCAGGAAAACGGAGTCTGAGGTTGTGTCTTTGCCTAAGAATTGAACCGTCTTGCTCCGGTTCGTAGCTGGATAGGCTTGCCTCACGGCATCGAGCGAGGTCCTCAGCCAGCGAATAACGTCTGCCTTTCCCGTCACCTTCTTCTCGAGGTCCGGCGGAATCTCCGGAGTGTCGTCGGGAATCTTCCCGCCAGCCTGGGAGAGCAGCCAGTAATTCCCGACCGCGATGTGCATGAACACTTCGCTCGCCGACCGTACCCCCGGTCCCGGCCGCCAACTGAACTTCTCCGCCGGAATCGCCTCAGCGAGTGAAACCAGCTGCCGTGCCGCGAGATTGAATTCAGCCATCCAACCCTTACCCAGCTCCGGCGCTTGCCCTGTTGCTGTTTGAGCACACAGTAGAAAGACGGCCACAGTGCTCGCCGCGCTCCGCGCGGACCTTGTGTGTATATAGAGGTTCATCAGATCGCTCCAGCAAATACTCCGCCAATTCCAGTCAACGGTCCTGCCCGACAATCCAAGTGAAACCGCCATCGACACCAGGGCCGTTATACACGCACAGGCCCCCCGTGATGGGGCCTGGGTCGGGTCCCGGCGGCAGGCGGAAGTTGACCTGATAAATTCCGATCGTGCCGGGAGCGAGACCGGCGAACAATGTCTCCGCTTCGGCGCGGTACGGGTCGAAGCGGCAGCGGAACTGCCCCTGAATCGGCACGGTCCTGTCGAGCGGAGCGGGCTGGCCGGTTTGGACCGCGCCGATGACGGGTCCGAGCCCGGTCGCGTAGACAGTGAAGATATCGCCGGGGTGGAGATTGGCCGTCAACAACCCGCTGAAGTCGCCGCGCACGGCCTTGAACCCGAGGACGCTGGTTTCACCTACGCCGAGCGGTTCGAAGCGCGGAAACATAGGCCTCAAACGGTTCGAAACCGACTGGTTCTGGTGGAAAGGCGATTCGCCGGCGATCTCCAGGCGGAAGACGGGTTGCCCTGTGGCGTTTACCTCCCAAGGTACCTGGACGCCGATCTCCTTGTCGTTTGCAAACAGGATGGGAAGGGCTACATCGTCGAGGAACATCCGGCCCCTGAGAACGTCGGCCATACGCGGCAGCGTTCCGGTGAGGCGGACGAGCGAGCCCGGCACTAGGGTCGGAAAGTCCGGCACGTAAGGAGTCGGAGGCACCAGGGTTCGAACGACAGAGCCATTCGCCAGGTCGACGCCGACGATCCGGCCTGTCGCCGTTACCAGAAAAGCGGCGGTTCCGTTACCGCTCAGCGCGCCATCCGTGGCGAGTTCGCCCTCCGGGAGAGGCACGGCTGCGCTTTCTCCGGTCATCGTGTTCGCGACGAACGCCTGACCCGCGTTCGAAGAGCCGACCCTGTACAGCAGCCGCAGTCCGTCGTTGCTCAGCCCCATGCCTCCGATAAACCCGGGTGCGGACGGCCGCGAAAAAACGACCGTCTCGCGTCCCGTCGAAATATCTCTCGCCACCAAACGCTGCTGCGGGTTTGCCGGAAAATCAAAAAGCTGTAAATACACCAGCACGCCCGCGTTATCGCTGATGGCAAAGATGGCGAACGGCCCTCGCAAAGGGTGAGGCGTGATGCTGCCCTGCCGCCAAAGTCCGCCCTGCAAGACCACCGTTCCATCCGAGGCGATCGGGAAGGGAGCGGCCACCGGCTGGGGAAGACGAGTACGCTCTCCGGTCCCGAGGTTAATCAAGATGGATGGAGGCGGGGCGTTTGCCGGCGGCGGCCCGGCTATTCCAGTGAGAGTCGCCCATTGCGCATTTCGGCTCATGCTCAAGCGCGCGGCTGGCCCGAGCACGGCGGCGCGAAGCCCCCGCAACTCGGCCTGCGCGTTCAGCGTAAACCCGACGGTCCGGCCGTCGGCGGAAACCTGCGGAGATCGAGCGAGGAAACCGCTTGCGTCCGGGACGTCCTCGAACAACTCCAGTCCGTTCTCGGCGATCCGGTAGATCCTCACTTCGCCGCGGCTGACCGGCGCGCCGGAGAATTGGAGAGCCGTCGTGAAGTACACTTGCTTCCCGTCGTCCGTGGATGCCAGTTCCGCGAATTGGCCGCAGAGCGGGAACGACAACGGGATGAGAATCAACCACCTTCTCATACTCCGAGCATACCGGAGATTGCCTTTTGGATTTACCAGTGACGCTGCGATGCCGGCGGCCGGACTGAAACCGCGGACCGCCGAAAACAAATTTGAAGTTGCCGCAACCGGCGATCTCCGCGAACCAAACGACTGCCGCGCAGACCTCACTGGCTGCGCGCCATTTCACTGCGAGAGCGGTCTACTCTTGCCGAGAACGCCTTCGAGCGTTTCCGCGGTAACGAACTTTTTCGACCAGCGCTCGAACTGGTCAACCGTGGCCGCTTCCAATCGTTCGTCCACCCATTTCGGCAACTTGCCGAATTTCGTTGCCAGTTGTCTCCGCAGCATTTTCGCGCGATCAACCCGGATGGCGTCCAGGACGAATTCGTTTTTGTAGAAAGGGTCCGTCGTGATTCCCATAGTTGTCAACTCCATTCTGAGCCGTCCCTTCAATCGGCGCAACCCCGACAGTAGCACGATCTGGGACAAAACTCTCTCCCGTTCGGCGCCTCTCAACCCGCCCGCTCGTTTCGCGATCTCCAGCACCTGCTCCGGCCCGCCGCCGGCAAGCATCGCGAGGGCGAGATCGCCCGGCCGGCCGCTTGCCATCAGCTTCCGCGCGTCCATCTCGCGAATGTCCATCAACGTGTAGGCGCACTTCGTCTCGCCCATGTCCACGCGATCTTCCATCCGCATCTTCGCCTGTCCTACATACAGAACCACCTGCCGCACACGGCGCGCCGGTACTTCTGTCCGAGCAGCAGACAATAGATCCCCTCGCGGTACGGCATGTCCTTGTCATTGCCGCTCTGGAACTCGATGTGGAGAATGGTTCCATCCGCCAGCGATAACACCAAGTCCGCCCGGCGCTCCTCGACTCGGGCTAATTCGACGTTCAGAACCTCCCGCACGGCAACACCGGCAATCAATTGGCCCAAGAGGCTCGGATGATCCCGCTGGAACAGGTCCTTCACCACCAGGTCGTACTTGCTGCCGTCTTTCATGTGGCAATCTCCCATTTTCGCTGAGCGGCCGCGATTTCGCGTGCCTCACACTATCCGCAAACAACCCGCCCGCGGGAATCCCGCTAGAATGTCCTTGAGATGCCTTTCCCGATTCATCGCATGCGCCGCTTGCGCTCGACCGAGCCGCTCAGAAACCTGGTCCGCGAGACGCGACTCTCTCCGTCGCAGTTCATCCTGCCGCTATTTGTGTGTCCCGGGGAGGGCGTCCGGCGTGAGATCGGCTCCATGCCCGGCAACTTCCAGATGTCCGTCGACCGGATCGTTCAGGAATGCGGCGAGGTGCACTCGCTCGGCATCGGCGGCGTCATTCTTTTCGGCTTGCCCGAAACCAAAGACGAGATCGCTTCGGGCGGATACGCGGAAGACGGCATTGTCCAGAAAGCGCTTCGCGCCATCAAGCGCGAGCATCCGAAGCTCCTCGCCATCACCGACGTCTGCAACTGCGAATACACGAGCCACGGCCACTGCGGCAAGATCGTGGACGGCGACGTCGATAACGACTCTACGCTCGAATGGCTCGCCGCCGCAGCCGTCTCGCACGCCCGCGCCGGCGCGGACATGGTGGCGCCATCCGACATGATGGACGGCCGCGTCGGGGCCATTCGCTTGGCTCTCGACAGCCACGGCTTCGAGAAGACGCCCATCCTCTCCTATGCCGCCAAATTCGCCTCGGCCTTCTACGGCCCGTTCCGGGAAGCCGCCGATTCCGCTCCCCAGTTCGGCGACCGCCGAAGCTATCAAATGGACCCGGCCAACGGGCGCGAGGCCATGCGCGAGATCGCGCTCGACCTCGAAGAGGGAGCGGACATGATCATGGTCAAGCCGGCCCTGGCCTACCTCGACCTCATCGCCGAGGCGCGCCGCCGCTTCGATGCGCCTTTGGCCGCCTATCAGGTCAGCGGCGAGTATTCGATGATCATGGCCGCGGTCCGCAACGGCTGGATCGACCACGATCGCGCTATGATGGAAACGCTCACCTCCATCTACCGCGCCGGCGCAGGCGTCATCGTGACCTACTTCGCGAAGCCCGCGGCGCGCCTGCTATCGTAGACTGACATGGCATCGCTCGCTCTATCCGGAATTCACATTGCCGCGGTCACGCCCCACAAACGCGAGGGCCACGAGCCCGATATCGCCGCCACGCTCGACCTTGTGGACGCCTATTGCGACGCAGGCGCGAAGGGGATCGCGCTGCTCGGCTCTACCGGCGAGTTCCTGCACCTGAGGACGGAAGATCGCATTCGGCTGCTGAACCTGGCGCTCAAGCGAAGCCGTGTTCCCATCATCGCAGGCGTTTCGCATTCCACCCTTGATGGCGCGGTCGAATTGGCGCGCGCCGCTGCCTCCGCCGGCGCCGCCGCCGCCCTGTTGATGCCTCCCTACTTCTTCCGCTACCGCCAACAGGACGTCATGGAGTTCTATCTCGCGTACGCGAAGCAGATGCAGGGAGCGTTGCCCACGCTGCTCTACAACATTCCGTTCTTCACCACGCCGCTCGAATTCGAAACGTCTCGCGGCCTCCTCCGTAGCGGCCACTTTGCAGGCATCAAGGATTCGAGCGGAAACCTGAACGACTTCCGCTCGCTGCTTGCCCTTAGAAACGAAACGCCCTTCACCCTGTTCGTGGGCAACGACGAGATCTTCACCATTGGCCGCTCCGAAGGCGCGGATGGCGGCATCTCCGGCGTCGCGAGCGCGGTTCCCGAGCTGATGCTCTCGCTCGACGAATCCATCGCGTCCGGAAATGCCGCGAGGACCGCGCGCCTCGAGGACCGGTTGCAGGAATTCATCCGTTGGCTTGGCCGCTTCCCCGCTCCTGTCGGCGTAAAAGCAGCCACCGAAGCGCGCGGGCTTAAAGTCGGTCCGCTCGCCGTGCCTCTGTCGCCGGCGGACCGCGAGGAGCTTGATCGATTCAAGGCCTGGTTCAAGGAGTGGCTGCCCGTCGTGCGCCGGGAATCCGCCGCCGCATGAGTCCCGAAGAATTCCGTAAGTACGGATACGAAGCCGTGGATTGGATTGCGGACTTTCTCGCCCATCCGGAGCGTTATCCGGTCGTGCCGCAACGCCAGCCGGGCGAGTTGATCGACGCCTTGCCCGCCCACGGCCCGGAGACCGGCGAACCGATGTCCGCGATCCTGGAAGACTTCCGCCGCTTGATCGTGCCCGCGCTTACTCACTGGAATCATCCCGGATTCATGGCCTACTTCGCGACCTCGGCCTCCCCGCCCGGAATCCTGGGCGAAATGCTTGCAGCCGCCGTCAATCCGAACGGAATGCTATGGAAGACCGCGCCGGCCGTAACCGAGCTCGAACAGGTGACTCTCGGCTGGCTGCGCGAGTGGATTGGCCTGCCGCCGGAATTTTTCGGCATGATCCACGACACGGCGTCAACAAGCACTATGCATGCCATCGCCGCCGCTCGTTCGGTAGCGTCCGAGGGCGATGGGCGCCTGGTGATGTACGCCTCGGAGCAAGCTCATTCGTCCGTCGAAAAAGGCGGGCTTGCGCTCGGACTGGGACGCGATTGCCTGCGGAAAATACCGGTGGACGCTGAGTTCCGCATGCTCCCAGGCGCGCTCGCCGAAGCCATCGGCCGCGATTTCGCCGCGGGATTCCGCCCGTTCTGCATCACGGCGACCGCGGGCACCACTTCGACGACCAGCGTCGACCCCATTCCCGCCATCGCGGAAATCGCCGCGCGCCACCGTGTCTGGCTCCACGTGGACGCCGCCTATGCTGGCGCAGCCACGCTCGCGCCGGAGTTCCGCTGGGTGCTTGAGGGCGCGGAGCACGCCGATTCGCTAGTCGTGAACCCGCATAAATGGATGTTCACGCCAGTCGACTTGAGCGCGTTTTACACCAGGCGGCCGGAAGTTCTGCGGCAGGCCTTTTCCCTCGTTCCGGAATACCTGCGTTCGGCCGGGCACCCGCGCGCGGTGAATCTCATGGACTACGGCGTGCCTCTCGGACGGCGCTTCCGGGCGTTGAAGCTGTGGTTCGTACTGCGCTCTTATGGACGCGAGGGCATCGCGGATATCATCCGCGCTCACGCCAGCTATGCCAAGGAATTGGCAGCCCTAGTGGACGCGCATCCGGACTTCGAGCGCATGGCTCCGGCTCCGTTCTCCGTAGTCTGCTTCCGCTTCAAGGGTACGGACGAGGAAAACCTGAAGCTCATCGAGCGCGTGAACGCAACGGGCCGCGCGTTTCTCTCGCACACCGTGCTCGATGGAAAAGTGGTGATCCGCCTCGCCATCGGTAACATCGGAACCACCCGCGAACACGTGATGGAAGCGTGGCGGATGCTCAGTAGTTAGTTTCCGAAGTTCGGCGCCTATCCCGCAGACCGTGAAGCGCTGAGTATCAGACCTATGGCGTCAATCGTATATTGCACGTCTGGATGCTACTCCAACCGTCTGCGCACTGCTGCTTCAGAATCTTCCCAGGCGGCCTCACGTTCATACGTCGTGGCAATCTGCCCCACCATATTGGCGACAAACGGATACTCGAATGCCAGTTTCCGTGACCAGTTCCGGTACTTCTCGGCAATCTCACGTTCTTGGCTACCGCCTACACCGCCCCGGTGGACGCCGCGTGAGTTTAAACGCCCGACACGCATACCGGAAGCGAGGTCCTCGGAACCGATCTCTTCCAGAGCCTCACGTACGGCCTCACATGGCCATACGCCGTCATCGCCGTCGCGTGCCCAAGACAGAATCTGCCCGATCATCTGATCTCCAATCTTCGCGCGCGCATACTTCGAACATAAGGATCGCGCCTCCGCCAACCACGCCGTAAGTTTTGTCGACTTGATCGCTCCGTTTTCATCCGCACCGGGAATGCGTTTGATGTTTGCGAGGAGCGTATAGGCTGCATCCCCTACAGCCTGTTTTCGCTCCGCATTGCCGATGCTCCACTCTGGCGGGTCCCCGCCGTCGTCGCTTCGCTTGAAAGTTAGCGCCAATGCCTGTACGAATAGGGATGGCGACCCACTGATCTGGCGCTCCAAGTTCGGGATGCCGTGCCCACTATGCTCAAGTACCCTGATGAACAGAAACTCGAGCCGCGCCATTTCATCCGGTGTCACGCCCGTCCGGCTTTGCAGGATCTCAAGGGCGCAAGATAAGTGGTACTCGGGGACCTGGTAGGTTCCGGCGGCTTCCGCATCGCACGTAGCGACCTCGTGGAGCAGCCGTTTCAACCGGGACGTCTCCATTTCTGCTAGCGCGAAATGGACAGTTTGAAACGCGGCGCGGGGGCGCTGTGCCTCGAGAAGCCCGTCGACGACTTCATTGACTTCTGACGAGTTCAGCCCTATCCAGGACGGATGGACTTCGCGCCAGTACTGCGCGCGTATTTCCGGTTCCTGGGAATCGAAATGCTGCCATGTCTCCCCTTGAAAGGGCAAGCATTTGAACAGGCGACAGCGTTCGGGCGCAGGCAGGGTAGCCAGGAGGCTAGTGGTAATCTCTTGACGTCTTGTGTTATCCCCTGGCCGAAGGAAGCTACGAACGAGTTCGTCCATCTTATCGGTGGTCGCCGCGTTGTTGACTCTGAGACACGTCTTGAGAAATGCGGATGCACCGGCGCTGTCAATCACCCCGTTAGCCATATGCCATCCGATCGCGGATGCGGCGCTACTTTCGGAGAGTAGGAACTGGATGCCTTCAAATCCACTCTCTCTCCATATTTCTTGAAGGGCGGCAACTCGCTCTTTACCGACTCTCTCCTCCCGGCTCTGAAAGTCAAGACTCTCGTCGAATAGCTCGTCCGCCGATTCCTCGATCCAGTTTGCAGCGAACAGCCATTGATGCCGGATAACGGCGTCCCGAGGGGCCAGAAGTGTGTATGCTTCACGCGCACGGTCTTTTATTTCGCCACCAATTCCGCGATGCTTGCTCCACCGCGTGAAGGCATAGCGGCGGACACGTTCACGCAGGACCGCCTTAAGTTTGTCATCCTTCTCCGTTTTTGCCCAGCTTTCGATCAGACTCCATACCTTATGCTGGTCTTCTTCTGGAAGGCCGTGCAGGTTTTCAACTAGATCACCCAGAGTATTCGCGTCGTGTTTCGTCCACGCGATAGCAAGATCTAACGAATTTCTCGCAAACTCGTCTTTCTCTTTTCCAGTCACCGGTAGCCCCGCGCCGTGAGCATCGCTACGCCAGCGCGGACGATAGCTATAGTGTCCGAGCCTGGAGCGCCGAGTAAAGTGGTAGAGGCAAACCTGCCAAGCCAAACGGGGGAACCGTTTCGTGAGGATCGCAAGCGCTTTCTTCCTCTCGTCAATCGAAGCGGCAGTCTGTGGCATCCACGAGCGGTAAATGGCCAAAACGCTGTTGGCTGGCTTATTGGTCCAGTTGTCGTCTATCTCCCGCTCTGCCAGCTTTGCAAGTATCAAGGAGACACGGACGAGCTGGTCGGGCTTCCAGGCGAGGCTCTCCAGAGCCCAGAGCAGCCCAGTGCGGGGACAGCCGCCGAAAAAGCCGGTATCTGCCGGTTTCATGAGCGCGTAGATTTGCGGTTCCGCGGTTTTCAGGTCTGCCTCGATGATCTTAAGGAACTCCTCGGGAGCTGCTTCAGCGTAAAGAGGAAGATCATCGCTTTGCGAGAGAAGCTTCTCTGGGGTCAGTGGAGTCAGCAGGCTGCGAATCAAGAGATTAACCTTCACTTCCATGTTGATCCCAAGTCGATCGGGGAAGAGACTGTTGCCGTGAACGGCCAGGAGGACGAGCGTTTCACAGATTCCTTCGCGCAGTGCACGCGAGTGCTCCCTCGTCTTTCCGTACAAGCCAGCGAACGGCCTCTCGTCTTCCGGAAGGTCCAGCGCCGGATCGGTTTCCGACAACACTATTTCTGCCGCGAAGAGGAAGTCATCGAGGTTTTTTTGGATTACTTTTCCATGAACCGCAAAGAAGGCATCGATCTTTGATGAGACGCCTCGGACTTGGCCCACAGACCATAGGGGAGGGTCATCAAATCTGAGCAAATCTGCGATCTGTTCCTCAATTTCGCTGTAGGGTCGCGCGGCAAGAGAGGAGAGGATCTCGCAATCAGCGTTTGAGTCCGCGTGCCATGCTCCGACAAGCATCATCGGGATAATGCCTTTGACCGCGCCGGCATCCTGTGTCCAGGGCGGCGACTTTATGGAGGGGTTTTTTGAGAGACGTCGCCGTAATATGGTGGGCGAGCGACCACATTCGCGCTCCAAGATTTCGGCGCGCTGGTCGTCGATCCCCATGGCCGCCAACGCCTTTCTGAATGATTCGTGACTAAGCGAATCCACCACGATGTCAGGGTTTGGATCGATGGCATTTCTTGGGCGGACGATAATCGTATGAAGTTTGCAGTAAAGGCCACCGAGTTCTCGCGCTACTTCTTCTGTGAAAACCACGGGGATAAATTTCGAGGAGGATGACACCAACTTCCGCAACGTTTGCGCGCACGAAAATACGATCACTCTGTCTTTGTATCCTTCTGCCGCAAAGTCGTCCGCATCGAAGACACACGAAAGAAACGCCAACGCTTCGTCCTTGGAGTCCGCACACACGATAAGCGGCGCGGACGGCTCGTTCTTGATCCATGATGCCAGCTTGCCTTTGTGGCGCTCGACCGAAGGCTCAAAGATTCTCGTTGAAAGTTCCGGGTTTGTGACGGAAGCCCATTCCTGCCACCGCCTCTCCAGAGACTCGGCACCTTCACTAGGCAAACTAATCTGTTCTGCCATCCATCCCTGTGCGGGGAGTGAGTGCTCGAGCCATTGTTCAAGGTTGCTCGCGTCGTAAGCCCTGACCGATTTCCATTTTCCAAGAGCCTTTTTCTCTTTTGCCCATTCATCCTTCGCGGGCCAATTCCGGGGCGTCACGAAGACAAAAGTTATTTCCGCGCGCTCGCGCGCGGGAATCGCACTCACACGGGCTGCAAAATCGCCCTCCGCCTTCTGCTTGGGCTTTTCGTTGCAGCCGAATTCCCAACCAGACTTGCCAAACGGCACCCACGGTGTCGCAGCTCCCGCTTCTACCTGCCCGTCCCAACCCTTTCTCTCGGCGTTATCATATCCGGGAAAGTCGACGTGCGAAAGAATTTGGCCTGTAGAATTGACAAGTCGCCTCAGAAATACGGCGAGCGTTGAACGAGCCTGGAGGTTTCCATCCGCCCAGTTTTCGATGTTCCTAGCCGTAATCTTGAGGAACGGGGGAACATAGGCAGCGACGGTAATATCCTTCTCGCCACTCCTGTCTTGAGATTGATCGAATTCGGCTTGGCGCTCAAGCAGCGCTTTCTGGCTAACCCCAAAAGCCTTTTCAAAACGGAAAGCCATGTCGCGTGATAGCGCTGCGTTCCCGTTGAGCAAATTCGAGAGCGCCGGACGACCGACGCCCAGAAGTTGAGCAGCAGCTTTCACGGAGAGGCCCGTTGGAAGCACTTTTTCTTTGATATAGACCCCAGGGTGCAGCGGCTCAAGGTTGTCTATTGGCGGCATCAAACCTCCTTGTGTATTCTGTAGCGTAACACGCTACAGTGTAATCCGCAAGTATTTTGAAGTTCATGAACACCGGGCGCTGAAGCTGTGGTTCGTACTGCGTTCTTACGGACGCGAGGGCATTGCGAAAATCATCCGCGCTCACACCGGCTATGCCAAGGAATTGGCAGCCCTTGTGGACGCGCATCCTGACTTCGAGCGCATGGCCCCGGCCCCGTACTCCGTCGTCTGCTTCCGCTTCAAGGGCACGGACGAGGAAAACCTGAAGCTCATCGAGGGGGTAAACGCGACTGGCCGCGCGTTTCTATCGCACGCACCGTGCTCGATGGCAAAGTGGTGATTCGCCTCGCCATCGGTAACATCGGAACCACCCGCGAACACGTGATGGAAGCCTGGCGGATGCTCAGTTCGTAGTCCGTTTCTGAAGTTCGCTCACGTATTGCCAGGGCGAAGTCCCGCCCCGCCGGCAATCTGCTTGACTACATGAGCCGGCTTCTCGCCGGGGGATCCGGAGGTAGCGGCGGGCGGCCGCCGATCCGCGTCGGGCCTACCCAGGAACGGCCAAAAGGGGCGCTCGCCTGAGCGCTCGGCTGTGCCAACACATCTTCGACGAACTCCCATACCCAGCAAACACCGCGGCGACATCTGCCGGAGCCCGCTCTCTTCCGCCAGGGCGTGAAACGGTCTGCCAATCCGCTTGCGGCGGAATCAGGCCCGCGCGGGCAAGTCGTGCGTTCCTCTTCTCTCGAAGGTCAGACGCAATCCGTCCAGGCATTGAGGCAAAACAACGGTTTCGGTATTCAGGGATAATAGAGGCGAGCATATGGAACGCACGATCACTCTGCCGGACGAACTTCAATCTCAACTGGAAGAGACCGCCCGCGCGGAAGGCAGGACTCTTTCAGAAGTGATGCAGGAAGCCGCCGAGCGATACCTGAACCATAGGAGCCTTGATCGGCTGCTGGAGCGGGGGCGTAAATATGCCGCCGCCAAGCCCTTCACCGCTGCTGATGTTCCGCGTCTCGTCCGCAAGACCCGATCCGAACGCTCGCGGTGAAGCGCGTCACTCTGGATACAAACGAGTACATCTCCGCGCTCCAGTACGGCGGCAGAGCCATGCGGCTTCTACATATGGCGGTAGACGGCGATATCGAGATCGCGATTTCCGCGCCGATTATTTCCGAAGTGCTCCGGGTTCTGCGAGAAAAGTTCGACTGGCAGCCGTATGATCTGAATGACGCTGCGCAGCGACTGCGGAAAATAGCCCGCCTCGTGGCGCCCACTGAGACGCTCAGTGTCACTCACGATGAGCCGGACAATCGGATTCTGGAATGCGCAAAAACCGCCGGCTCCGAGGGCATCGTCACGGAAGACAAGGACCTCCTCCGCATCGGGGCGTTTGAGGGGATCAAGATTCTGAACGCTTCAGACTTCCTGCAGGCAGGCCGGAGCAGGTAGCGTAAGGGCTTCGCACGAAATTGTCGATGGAAAGCTGCCGGTTGGATAGGCGTTGCGGATGGCCCTACCACCTGCCGGCGCACCCCGTTTGCACGCCGAAAGCGCCCCAATATGCCCAAATAGGTACGGATATGCACCGGTATTATGATAGATACGTAGCGAATAGGAGCTTGCCATGAACGCCGCTTTCGAACGACGAACTTTTCTCGGACACGCTGGAGCGGCCGCCCTCGCGGCCGGCTTCGGCGGATTTGTCCACTCCGCGGCCGCCGCGGCCGCCGCCGCCGCCAAGGTCGAATGGCGCAACCGGCAATCTTCGATGTCCTACCGCCGTTTTGGGCGCACCGGCATGATGATCTCCGAAGTCGTGAGCGGCGGCGATCCCATTACACTGGCCAACTTCGAGCACCTGAACCTCGCGCTCGAGATGGGGCTCAACTATCTGGACATGGCGCCGGCCTACAACCGCGGGGACACCGAGCGCGCTTACGGCAAGCTCATCGCGAGCGGTTCCAGACGTTCGAAGGTATTTCTCACCACTAAAGTGAGCGGACTGCAAAACGTGCGGAACGGCATGTACAAGGAGATCTTCGACGGCCTTCCCGGAGAAAAGCGGGAAGCCATCCGCAAGCGCAGCGAGGAAATGATCCGCGAAAGCAACGTGATGAAGCCGGGTTACTTCATCGACTATTTTCCGGGCCAGCGCAACCAGATACCGCCGGCGTACTTGAGCAACGCGATGGCGAAAGACTACGCCCACAAGGTGGACGCGAACCGGAAGTTTCGCGACTTCATCGCGCAGTCGCTCGAAGGCAGCCTCCAGCGCGTGGGCACGGACCACTTCGACACGCTCATGTGTCCTCACGGAGCCTGCTGTCCGGAAGAGCTCGATATCCCGGAAATCTACGAGACCTTCCTCGGTTTGAAGAAGGCGGGGAAAGTGAGATTTCTCGGCGTGACGTCGCACAGCGACCCGGCGGGCGTGCTTCGCAAGGCGAGCGAGCTCGGCTACTACGACGCCATCATGCACGCCTATAACGTGGTGAACGGCGGCTATCTGGAGCATGCGATCCAGCAGGCCGCGGCGAAAGGCATGGGCATCGTCGCGATGAAGGCGGCCATGGCCGTGGCGACGCATCACAAATCGCTGCAACCTGTGCCGCAATGGCGTATCGACAAGATTGACCGCATCGTTCCGGGAGACATGAAAGCGCCCATGAAAGCTTACGTGTGGGCGCTCCAGAATCCGAATATTTCGGCTGTGGTCTCGAACCTTTGGGACGAAACCTTCGTACGCGAGAACCTTTCGGTGGCCGGCAGGAAAGTCGAGCTGCAGCCGGCGTAAGGGGATGAGTCCGATGCGCGCGTTCTTGACCGTTATCGTGTGTCTATCCGCGGGCGCGCCGGCCCGCGCCGCGGATGTCAAGCCGGGAGTGTTTGATGGAAATTCCGACGTCGGCGTCACGCCGAAAGCGGGCTCTACGGAATTCGACACCGCTCGCGGAGAGTACCGCATCACGGGCGGCGGCGCGAACACCTGGGCCAAAGCCGACGCCTTTCAATTCGCTTGGAAGCGAATCACGGGAGACGTGACCGTGACCGCCGATGTTGGGTTCATCGGCGCGGGCGCGGTGGCCCATAGAAAAGCGGCGCTGATGATCAGACAGAGCCTCGACGCCGGATCGGCATACGCCGATATCGCGGTGCACGGCGACGGCTTGACCGCGCTGCAATACAGGCCCGCAGCGGACGATGTTACGGCTGAGACGCGCTCGGAATTGAAAGCTCCGGTCCGGCTGCGCATCGAGCGCCGCGGCAACCAGTTCACGGTGTTCGCCGGCGGCCCGGGAGGCGAGTTGAAGTCCACCGGACCCGTCACGGTCGCGATGCAGGGTCCGGTTTATGTGGGCCTCGCGGTGTGTTCGCACGACGCGAACGTTCTTGAAACCGCGGTCTTTTCGAACGTCGGAATTGAAACGCCTGTTCAACCCAGGGTCAGGAGTAAGATTTCGATCTACGATCTGAAGCGCAAATCGACAGCGGTTATCTACACGGCGGACAAAGTATTTGAAGCCCCGAACTGGTCGCGCGACGGCAAGTTTCTGCTGGTGAATTCGGGCGGAAATCTGCTGACGCTCGATCTGGGCGCAAAGGGCGCGGAACCGCGGAAAATCGACCTTGGCTCGATCGCCGGCTGCAACAACGACCACGGTATTTCACCCGATGGGAAGATGCTTTCCTTCTCCGCGCGCTCGGGCGGCGCGAGAGGCTCGCAAGTCTATCTTGCAAATGCGGACGGCTCGAACCCGCGCCTGATGACGCCTAATACGCCAAGCTACTATCACGGCTGGTCGCCGGACGGAAAATGGCTCGCCTACACGGCGGAACGGAACGGCAATTTCGACGTTTACAGAATGGCGGTGACCGGTGGCGATGAGGAGCGGCTGACGTCCGCGAAAGGGCTCGATGACGGTCCCGATTATTCGCCGGATGGGAAGTGGATTTACGTCAACTCCGAGCGCACGGGTAACTTCGACGTCTGGCGGTTTCCGGCGGACGGCTCGGGACCGGACGACAAGCTGGCACAACAGGTGACGCGCGACGATCTCGAGGATTGGTTTCCGCATCCCTCCCCGGACGGGAAATGGATGGTCTTCGTTTCCTTCGAGAAAGGCACCAAGGGACATCCCGCCAATAAGAACGTTCAGCTGCGTCTGATGCGCTTGCCCGGCGCGAAGCTGAAACAGGATGCGCCCATCACGGTCCTGACCAGTTTGTTCGGAGGCCAAGGCACGATCAACGTGAATTCCTGGTCGCCCGATTCCAAGCGGTTCGCGTTCGTGAGCTACGAGTTATTGAAATGAAACCGCGATTTCTCCCTTTGATCGCGCTCGCGCTCTGCCTCGTCGTTCCCGGGCAGCGGAAAGAAAGCGATGTCACGCTTTACAGCCGCATCGGCGGTTACGATGTGATCGCGGCCATCACGGACGGATATTTGAAGGGCGTGCGCGGCGATCCAAGTTTCGCCCGTTTTGCCGGACGCGGCACGGATTCTCTGAAGCGCGCAAGGCAATTCTTAAAGGACCAGTTGTGCGCTATGACCGGTGGATCCTGCGTCTACGTGGGCCGCGACATGAAGACGGTCCGCGGCGGCCTCGGCATCACGGAGGCGGAATGGGCGGCGAGCATGAAGCACATGTCGGCGGCGCTCGAAGCCGTTCCCATCAAGTCGAAGGAGAGGGCGGAGTTCCTCGCGATGGTCGACGCGCTCAAGGGCGATTTCGTCGAATGACGCGAAAAGTTCCCTCACGGAATCATCATGAGCGGGAACCCGCGAGAAACGCCTCTGTTTGCGCTCCTCGGCGGCGGCTTCACTCGAGCAACTTGTTCAGCGTATACGCGGCTTCCACGGTACAGAGCGGCTCTCCGTCCCGTCCCACGATGCGCCTCGGGCGCAATTCGTAAACTCTCCGCGGGACCAACTTATCTACCGAGAGCCACACCTTCCGGCCGTCTTCGGAAACTTTGACGTTGCGCACGATCGCCGGGGTCACGTCCGTCTTCGGCGATCCGTACATCAGATGATATTTGTAATAGTAGTGCGTGAGGGAGTAATTGGCGGGGTCGGCGGCGGTGGACGCCACCGGCTTGGTGAAGGTCAATTCGAATCCGTCTTTCGTAAGCCGCATGTGTTGAATGTCCATGGGCGTCTTGCCCGTGTAGACGATTCGTTGCAGTCCTTCACTCGTTCCCCAGATGCGCGAGGTCTGCGAGGTGTAAAGGCTTTTGCCGTCCGGCGATAACGCAATCCGATTGTTTCCGGCGCGAAGCCCGTTCGATTCGACGAGGATGAACGCGGCTCCCTGATACTCGCCGCCCACCTTCTCCAGGTCCGCGCGAAGTATGCGCGGATAGGTCCATTCGGCGACCAGCATTTGACCCGCGTAGGGTCCGAAGGATCCGCCCGTCGTGTCAAGCAGCGGCTGCGTCACGGACCCGCCCATGTCGTTCTGCGGAAACTGAATGGCGGGGAGTTTGCGCATCCGGTCGAGTTCTTCGACGCTCGCCTCCACCGGATCGCGGCCCTTGAACCAGGGGGCCCAGTTGAGCGACGCCGGGTGGCCGTGGAACGCGCCGGGCGTCACGTGGTGTAACGGAGACGTGCCGACCCAGTCGCCCTGATTGTCCGTGGCGAACAGGTCTCCCTCGGCATTGAACCCCAGTCCATTCGGCTGGCGGAAACCGCAGGAGAGTAGCTCAACCGCGCCCGTGGGAGTAATCTTGATGGAGCAACCGCGGTATGTAGTGGGCGAATAGTGGCCCACAGCTCCGACGGCGCCTTCTTTCGCTTCCTTGGCCCGGCGGCCCTTGATCGTAAACTCTCCCCGCACGGGCATGCGCGGCTCGGCCCCGTTCGACGAAAGACCGAGAGAGAGGTAAAAGTTGCCGGCCTTGTCCCGCACGGGGCCGTAAAGGAACTCGTGATAGTTGCCGGAAATACCCCACCCGTCGGCGACGGTTTCGTAGAGATCGGCTTTGCCGTCGCCATCGGTGTCTACGACGTGCGTCACCTCAGGCAGATGCGCGACGTAGAATTCGCCCGCCTTTTCGCCTGCCATGATTCCGAGGGGAGACTGAAAGCCCTCGGCGAACTTTCTCCAGCGCTGGGTCTTCGGGTCCATCAGATACAAGTACCCGCGGCGGAAGGTGACGGCGAGTTGGCCGTCCGCGCTGAACGTCACGCCTGCGACTTCGGGGGCGATGCCGCGGGGTAACGGAACGTTCTCCACACGGTAGCTGGAAATCGGCGCCTGAGCCTGCAAGGAAACCGCGATCAGAAATGCGGCGGCCGTTGACAGACCGGGAGGTCTGTCCCATCTGGCGGCAGCGATTCTCGCACGGGCGGCCTGTTTCATTGGCCGATCTTCGCCTCCAGCTTGACGTTCGTACCCTGGGGAACCGCGCGGCCTTCGAAAAACACAGGCTGATCGACGCGGCTGAACGTGAGCTCCCGCCGGATCGCTTTTTCCCCCTCGACAGGCGAAAGCTTCTCGTATACGTCGATATCGTCTATCCGATAGTGGAATTGCGGAAGACCTTCAATCATCCGGTAGCCCTTGAAACGGCGCTGCGGAATGCGGCGCTCGGAACCGATGCGGATCGGAAATTCGGCGCCGCGCCAGAAGATCGTTCCAACGATTTCCGCGGTTGGCGTCCGCCGGTTTGGATCGGTCTTGCGCAGCAACGTTCCCGTCAGGTCTATAAATCCGCCGGACCACGCATAAAGCACACGGCTCTCGGCGGCGTCGAAACAGTAGGAAAGCCCGCCAGGCAAACCGACGGCGATCGCGGCGGGTGTCGCTTCAGGCATGTCCCAGCGCACGATGATGGCTTCCTTTCCCGGAACGGGCTTCGCTTCGCCGGAGACTTCGAGATCGCCGGTACGGTAACCATCGGGCACCGGCGCATGTCGACCGAGTTCGAGCCCGGCCCAGAGGGTATGAATGGAATCCATCGCGCGGCTGCGGGGAAGCGAAGAGAAATAATTCGGCATCGACGTGCCGGAGAGGATACGCGCGGGATTCCGCATCCACCGCTCAAACCAGTCGAAGCGCATACGCGCGGCGGCGTCGATCAACTGCGGCCCTTCTTCTCCAAGCGACTTGTAGGCTCCCCAGTCATGGCAGCCGATACAGGACATTCCCCGAGTCTTCGGATTCGTGCCGAGCATTCCGATTCCTTCGAAGCGCTTCGCGCCGGGGAATGAGGGAGGCGCGGAACCGTCTCCGGGAGCAAGGCCTTCCACTTTGGCGAAGCTCGAAAGCCAGGGACGCATCTCGGCCTCGCTGTAGTTCGGCATGCGCAGCTCGCGGCCGGGACGAATACGCTTCTTCGCCCACAGCACCTCTCCGATCCAGGAGGTTTTGAGTTTTTCGCCCACTCCGTCGAGGCTCGGCGCGTCGGTGCCCGGTTTATGGCAGGACGTGCAGTTGTACTTCGCCAGACGAATGGGAAATTCGTAGACGGGCGCCCGGCTCCTGTCCGGCGGGCCGTTCAGAAAGGCCGCGGCCGCCTTTTGCCCGTCCGCGCTCCAGGCCGGACGAATCACGCGGCACTCGGCCGATCTCAATGCGGCGAGCGGCTTCGCGCCGGGCTTCCGGTCATCGTCATGGTCATGGCACGAAGCGCAGCCAAGCGAAGCAAACGCCGCTGCTCCCTTCGATGCATCGCCCGCGGGCGCCGGCTTTTCGTATTCGACATTGGTCGACCGGATGAGGTAAGCCGCAAGCGAAACGGCGTCGTCGCCGTTGAGCATCATGGACGGCTGGTGTTTGCTGAGCAGCTCTTCGGTTAAGACGTCGAGCGTATACTTCGATCCCAATCCGCCAAGCGTGTGGCAGTGCGCGCAGCCCAGGGTTCCGAACAACTCGCCGCCCTTGCCTACGGAAACTTCGTTGGCCTTTCTCGCCCTCGGAGGCGCAGCGGTACGTAAAGCAACGAGATGCGCCGCGAGATTCGCGCTTTGATCCTCGGTGTGCTCGACCACCTGATGCCGGTTGAGCCAGGCGTAAAGCCACTTTGCGTTGGTTCGCCCGCCGATGCCCGCGAGCGAGGCAACTCGCCTTTCCATGCCCACCATGTCCGCTGCCCGATGGCAGTTCGCGCAGGCCGCCTCAAGGACAAGCATTCTGCCTCGTTCGATGTCCGGGTTCGCTTCGTCCAGCTTGTCATGCGACCACGCGGCGGCCGGAACAGGCTCCCACTCAAACGCCGGCGTGCGCCAGAGGAGCCGGAGAGAGGCCGTGCCGGCGGCGCGGACATAGGGAAGCGTGAACCTGTGCGTGCCTCCGGAGAGCGTGTGTTTGCGGCCGCTCTTGCCGTTCACCGTCACCTCGCTGCTGAACTCGTACTCGGCGTTTTCGAGGATGCGGAGGGACCCGGACCACTCGCCCCGGAATTCGGGACTCAAAGCGGGATGGATCGATTCGTTCGGCTCAAGGTGGAAATTCGGCGTTGCGGCGGTGAAGCTGGCCTTGCTGGTTCCGCCGGTGAAATTGCCGATTAGCCCGGGCACGGTTTGGCCGGGAAGAGCGGCGGCGCAGGCAAAGCACAGCCAGTATCCGGCGCGTCGCGTCATAGGGATATTATGGCGCGAAGCGCGCGAAACCGCCGGTTTCGCGGCGGCGTCCAGAGTCCACGGATGCGGGTTCGCATCGCGGACGGCCTGGCAGGGCGCGGATGTTCGAACCAGGCGCGGTTCGCGTCAATGCCCCTTCGCCGACGGCGGGAAGCGCTTCCCGGGCGCCCGCGAAAACGCCTTTTTTTGCGTTGGTGGCGGCTATCTCAGGGCTTTAACGCGCCCCAGCGCGCAGTGATGCGACGCGGCTGACGGCGCCGGCCAGGCGTCGGTAAGGCGGTTGTTCGAATCGTTCCCAATGGAGAAACTCCCCGTCGCGCCAACTGGAATAGTACCAGCGCGAAAGGATGGCGAGTTGCTCCTGACGTTCGGCGGTGCTAAACGCCCGCGGCTGGCACCCGGCCATCAGATCGCGCAACTTACGGTCGAGCGAGACAGCCTTCTCGCCGGTCAATTCGAACTCGAGACGCAGCGGCTCCTGACGAAATCCGCGATGAAAAGGCCACAGCAGGACGGTTCCGGGAGCCACGCCGCGAGTGACGGCCGCTCCGTGCAGGCGATCGACACTTAGGGCTAGCTCATCGCGCAGCGCGAGCGCCTGCTGCACTTTCTCCAGGCGCTTGTGCTGGCGCGCGGCTTCTTCGAAGTTCATCTCCTCGCTTAAGCGGTCGCGAGCCCGCGAAATGGTTGTCAGGAGAGAGCGCCCATTGGTGGAAAGAAATTCGGTTACACGGGCCACCTCATGGGCGTATTCCTCCACTCCCACCACCTCCTGACAAGGCCGCAGACACATTCCCATTTCGCCGTACATACAACCGGGGTGCTCTGGCGAAGGCTCCAGATCTTCCTGGCATCGCCGGATCGGAAAAAAATCGAGAAACTCGCTTTCGAACCGCTCGGCGCCGGCGCGGCTGCGAAACGGGCCGTAGTAGACCGCCGAAGAAAGGCCGACATGCGACGTCACCATCGAGCGCGGGAACCGGTTGCGCAGCACGATTTTCACATAGGGCGGCATGCGGAGTTTCAAGCGCTTCAGGTAGGAATCGGGAAAGTGGGCGCGCGCCAGCTCGTGCAGGCGCACGCTCGATTCGAAGGAAGACCCCGTCAGCCAATACTCAATCCGCCGGGCGGTATCGCGGAGGTTAAGCAGGCGGCTGGAGCGGTCCCGAACGCGCAGCAGCCGAACCAGCCGCGTCCGCAAGCGGGCCGTACGCGCCAGTAGCGGCTCGCCCTCGCGCGGCCAGATGGCGTATACGGCGGGAGTGTTAGGAACCTCGGCCAGCAGGGCGTCGAGGCCGTCGTCCCAGCCGCCTGGGCTGCCGCCGCCGTCGATCAAAGCATACATGCGGAGCGCGCGAATTCGCTCAGGACGGCAGGTAACTTCTCAGCGGCGGGAAAACCGCGCTCACGAACTCCAGCGCCGTCTTCATAGCTGCCGCGTCGTCCTTATTGCTGACGGGAACCACGATCCGAACGAGCGCGGTGTCCGTGCGCTTATAGCGGATGGAGTCGGCGACAAGATAGATTTTCGCGGCGTATTCGCTCGCGACGACGCGCTTCGGCGTTTGGTACCAATAGAGGACCACGCTCCGGGCGTCGCCACGCGAAACAATGTACCGGTTGACGGAAATCGGGGCGGTCTGCCCTGGAACCGTCACGTCGATGATATCGCTCTGGTCGGCCACCCACCCGTTTCCCGGCAGACAGTTCTTCGGGGAATGCGGCGCGGCGCCGGTCCGCTGCGTGCGGAAAAACGCAACAAACAGATTCGCCGTGGTTCGGGTCGAAGGGTTCGCGTAAGTGCGCGTCAACAGGTCGTCGGCGCGCAGAACGTCCTGAACTTCCTTTTCGATGGTTCCCTCTTGAATGCGAAGCCATTTGCCGACGAGCTTTGGAAACTCGCTGAGAGGAGCGTTCACCGGTACGATCTCGCCGTGCGAAATCGTGTAAAACAGGGCCGCTTGAGCGACAAGAACGCCAGTCAGAATCCGCGTGTACTTGCTCGACAAAAATCCGCTAAGGTCCGGCATGAATTATCCTGTAGGAGCGCTCCACGGTCTGATGGAATCCAACCAGAATCACGAGCGCGATCATGAAGATCACCCAACCCGAGGCGCTGTGTATCAGCCCCTCCGCGTACGCGGGGTTGATGTTGGCCAATATGGCGGTGAGGGTAACGCGCGTCGCATTGGCGAGAATCGCGATCGGCACGGTGGAAAAGAAGAGCGTAACGCGCAGCCAGTTCTTTTTCTCGAAAAAATACCCGTAGATGAGCGATAGAAACGAGAGGGAAAGCAGAGACCGGATTCCGCTGCAGGCTTCCACCACGGAGAGCTTCTGGTTGGCCAACTCGAGGACATTCCCGTCGCGGAGAACGGGGATGTCGAAAATATTGATCATCGCGGACGTAGCCACACGGCTGGCCAGCAACTGAAGGGGAAACGTGATCTGGTTATAAATAATTGCGGGAATCGGCACCATGAAGAAGAGGAGGAACAGCGGGAATTTCAGAATTCGTACGGTTTCCGTGCCGAAAAGGAACAGTACGGCCCCTATAAGGGAAAAAACGAATGCGGTGCGCGCAAGGAACAACTCGGCGCCGAGCGTGGCTAAATAACACTGGACGGCTCCGAAGACTACCAAAGCCAAACCCCACCAGTTCGGTTTCGGAACCACGGCAAGGATGGCGTCGCGCTTCTGCCATGCAATCCACGCGGCAAGCACAGGGACGAAGAAGCCGTGTCCCATGTCTTCGTCGCTGTTCCATTGCTGGACAAGACGCTGCAGGATCGGCGCGTAGCAGACGATCAGCAGCGCGCCAAACCAGAACAAGGGTGTCAAGCCGCTGACGCCTGGGTGCTTTTCCGCCGTACTCATCGTGTCGATCAAGGCTGTACTATGATAGCACTCTAACGCCATGAGCCCGGTTTGGCGGACTTGAGACGCTGGGGACTTGGGCCGAAGGGCTGCGCGACACCGCTGCCGCCGGCTCCGCGAGGGCCGGCCGCTCCCCGCCGTTATCAACAGGTCTACGTTCCGCGGGACCGCAACCACTCGCGGAAAGCCGGGTGGCGCTGCCAGGCGCCGCCGAGCTCCTTCGCGCAGACCTGGGCTTCGGTCTCGTCGCCCCGCCGGTAGTACTCCGGCGCCTGATCGGGCGCCTTGCGTGTGCCGAGGATGTATTTTTCCACGAACGGGTTGACCTTTCGCGCCCGCTCCAGCGCCGCTTCAGCCTCCACCAGTTCTCCGGAGAGCCACCGCTCCATCACGCGCCCCCATGCAAACGACCCCATTATCCGCTCTTCATCCGGGTAGCGGGCCATTACGCTTGCGGCGGCCGCGGGCTGATTCGCGAACAGGTACAAGCCGACCAGCGGATATCGCATTCCCTGGTTGTCGTTCGGATTAAGCTCGAGCATTCGCTCGAAAATTCCGGCGGCCTCTTCCCGTTCGCCCGCGCCGGCTAACAACTCGCCCAGGTGCTGCTTCGCTCGCATGTAAGGCCTGGTGGCAATCGTGCCCCAGAAATGGCCCGTGTTCTCCTCGAAGAAGCTCTTACCAAGATTTCGCTCCGCCTTTTCCACGACCTCGCGCATGAGGCGGACGCGGTTGCCGGGTTCCACCGGAAGCAGGGCAACCATAAGGCGATTCGCATCAGTGCAATCCGGATCCAGTTTTAGGGCTTCGGAGACCAGCCAAAGAGCTTCCTTGATGTCATCGGTCTCGAGGGCGTCGTAAGCCAATTCCTGAGCGCGCCATTTTGGGTCGTCCTGCTTCCAGGTGTTGGCCATTTCGGAGATCCGGCCTCCCTCCGTCAACTCCGCGAGCCTGGCATTGATCTCGTCGGCGCTATTGAACTTCCGGCCCTCCATCAGAGCTTGAATTTCCCGCATGGACCGCTCGGAGGCAAAGGGGTGCGTGAGCGGCGGAATCGGCTTCATGCCGGACGGTGGAGGCGGGCCCGCCTTGCCGCGCCGGATGCGCTCCCGGCGCAATTTGGCTCTGTGCGGATCGTTGCGGATTCGGCTCATGGAATTATCAACGGTAGCGCGGAAATTCTCAGGTGAGAATATCGCGCACCACGCGGCCATGCACGTCGGTGAGGCTCACGTCGCGGCCTCCGAAGCGATACGTGAGCTTCTTGTGATCGAGTCCGAGAAGCTGCAGGATGGTCGCGTGAAGGTCGAAGACCTCGGTCACGTTCTCGACCGAACGCATACCGACCTCATCCGTCGCGCCATAAACAAAGCCGCTTTTCAAGCCCCCGCCCGCCATCCACACGGTAAAGGCCGTTTCATGATGGTCGCGGCCGTCGGGCTTCGGCGCGTGCGGCGTGCGGCCGAACTCCGTGGCCCACACAACCAGCGTTTCCTTGAGCAGGCCTCTATCTTTCAAGTCCTTAAGCAGCGCGGCGATGCCCTGGTCCGTGATAAGGGCGTTGCCTTCGTGCCCCTTCTTCAATTCCGAATGCTGATCCCACGTCCCATTATTTCCGCCGAAAACCTCCGGACACGTGATCTCGACGAAGCGAACGCCGGACTCAATCAGCCGCCGCGCGCGCAAGCACTGCATGCTGTAGAGGCGCTTGTTCCGGTCGGCGGCGTCCAGCCCGTAAAGACGCCGGGTGGCCTCACTCTCCTTCTCCAGATTCAGCACGTCCGGCACGACGGATTGCATCTTGTAGGCCATTTCATAGTTCTGAATAGCGGATTCCACGGCGTCGTCGCCTCGGATCGATTGGAGGAATTGCCGGTCCTGCTGAAGCAGGATATCGAGCTTGGCGCGCTGTATCCTGGGGTCCTTATCGCCAGGCTCGATGTTGACGACCGGCTTGCCGTCGGCTTGCATCCCCGTCGCCTGGAAGGTGCCCGGTAGAAATCCGTTGGAGAAGTTCTCAAGGCCTCCCGGCGGCACGGCTCCCGCGTGCAGCAGAACGTATCCGGGTAGGTTCTTGTTCTCGCTGCCAAGCGCGTAATTGACCCACGAGCCGAGGCTTGGGTAGCCACCGGTATTGCGTCCCGTGTGCATCAGCAAGTTCGCCCGCGGGTGTAAGGGAAAACCGGAGACCATGGACCGGATCACGGTGATCTCGTCGGCGCAGGCCGCAATATGCGGAAACAACTCGCTGACCCAGATTCCGGATTTCCCGTGCTGTTTGAACTGCCACGGACTTTTCACCCATTTGCGATTGGTTTCCTTCTTCGCACCGACCTGATAGAAACCGTCGAAGGGTTTGCCATCGAGTTCGGTGAGCTTCGGTTTCGGGTCGAAGGTATCGACATGCGAAACCGCGCCGGGCATGAAGCAGAAAACGACATTCTTCACCTTGGGCGCAAAGTGCGGCTTGTCGGGCGAGAGGTCCGCGTACGCCTTGTCCGCCATGAGCGCGGAAAGCGCCATCAATCCGAAACCGTTCGACGCGTACTTTAGGGCATCGCGGCGCGACACCGGCATGTCCGCGCAGCCGGGGCATTTCGTTTCGGGCAATTTGCTCATCGCTGGTATATGAACTCCTTCAAATTGAAAATGGCGTGGGCCATGTCTTTCCACACGTCACGGTTTTTGAGCGCTTCGGACGGATCGGGCGCCACTTTGTGAAGGCTGGCCAATTCCTTCGCCAGTCCGGAGAACCGGGCACGCTCGGCGTCGTCCGGCAGCCGGCCGAGAGCCGTGCGGAACATCGAATCGATTCTCGATTCCACGGTTGGCGTCTGCTTTGCGATTAAGCGTGCTGCCCAGAACGCGGCCTGGTCGAGGACAAAGGGATCGTTGAGAAGCGCCAGCGCCTGCGGAGGCACGTTGGTCGTGTCGCGATTGCCGCGGGCGACGGTGGGGTTCGGAAAGTCGAAGGTTTCGAGAAAGCGCGACCCCTCGTGGCGCGTCACTTTCAAATAGATGCTGCGGCGTCCATTGCCATCGAGCGGACCCTGGTGAAGTTTGCGATAGTCCTTCGGCTCTTCGCGATAGGGCTGAATGCTGGGGCCGTACAGGGTGCGATCGAGACGCCCGGAGACGGCGAGGATCGCGTCGCGAATGGATTCGCCTTCCAGGCGGCGGATTGGAAAATACGAGAGCAGCAGGTTTCGCGGATCGATCGCAATCGATTCGGCGGAAGGCTTGCTCGACTGTTGGAAGGCCCGCGACAGAACCAGATAGCGAATCTGCTTCTTGATGGACCATCCTTCGCGAATGAACCGCGCCGCCAAATGATCGAGCAGCTCGGGATGCGAGGGACGCTCGCCGTAGACCCCGAAATTATCGGCGGTGGGGACGATGCCGTGTCCAAAAACGTGCAGCCAGATGCGGTTCGCCATCACGCGCGCGGTCAAAGGGTTCGTGGGGCTCGCGATCAAGTCGGCAATCTCGCGCCGCCCGCTGCCAAAAACGCGGAGTCCGTCGCCGTTTCCCGTAATGAGCTGAAGAAAACCGCGCGGCACGATTTTGCCCGGATGCTCGGCGTCGCCCGCGGGCAGCACGGGGAAATCGTAGCCCGGATCGAGATCCGCCATTCCCTGAAACGTCTTCGGGTCGCGAATGCGCGATTCAGCCGCGCGGTACTCCTCTATGAGTGTATGGAGACGCGGATCGGCGCTGTTGCTGTTCGCGAGCAGGCCGTTCTCGAAAAGCCAGCCGATCCAGCGCAAGTCGTCATCGCCGGCTTTTTCGCGGGCCCAGCGATCGAGGGATTGCTTCGCGATGGATGCATAGCGCGTGGCGAGCTCGTGCGAATCGGCCGGAGCGCCGCCTTCGAAAAGCCGGGCCATCTGCGTGAGTTCGTCGCGGGGCGATTCATCCACATCATGCAGCACCGCCCGCGTGATTCCGAAGTATGAATAAGGAGACGCGATCTGCTCCTCGGTAACCTTGAGGCGGCCGGGACGGTCGGGAATTCTCGGATTCACCGCCTTGGTAACCAGCTCCAGATAGAACGGCAGCCCGGGCTGGTCCTGGCGGTTCGGAATCTTGAGCCAGCGCAGGGAATCGTGCTCGAACAACTGATAGTCTTCGCTGAGCATGCAGTTATCGAGGATGGTTCGCCACGCGCCCATCTTGCCGCCCATCACCTGAAGACTCACAAACTTCTTGTCTTTGGGAACCAGAGGCGAGCGCGCGGCGGCATCGAGCCGCTCAGACAACGCATGCGTGTAGACGCCGGCGGGAAAGATTCCGGTGATCGCCCCTGGACCGCTATTCGCCACGGCGAAATCGCCGCTTGGAGAGGGGCCGTCCATCAGCGCGTTTCCATCCGCATGCCACCCGCCGAAGCCATCCTTCGCGAGATCACCGAACGGACGGAATTGCTCGCGATTGAACGCCGTGCGGCTCTGTGTCTCCTCCGAATAGCGCGCCTTCAGTTTGGGCCATTCGGCAGCCGGACCGGAGCCCGCCGATTGCACCCAGGCGTACAGCGGATCTTCAACGCCCAGCTTCTGCTTTTCCAGCAGCGTCAACCAGGCCTGCACCCTTTCGAGCGAAAGACCGGCGAGGTCTTCGGGCTTCGGCGCAAGGCCCTTCCATGCACGATGCGCCGCCATCAGGTATCGCGGAATCAGGCTCGCTTCCGCGGTCCATTGCTTCGCCAGCTCCGCGCGGATGAGCGGCTTCAGCTCGCGTAAACGCCGTTTGGCGGCGGCATTGACGTCCGGCGTGCCCGCGCTGCGCATCACCATCCGCGAACTGGTCAGCGCGCCGTAGAGCGCATAGTAATCCGACGTGGGGATGGGATCGAGCTTGTGATCGTGACATCGCGCGCAGGCCACGGTGAGGCCTTGAAAGGCCTTGCCGATCGTGTCGATCTGGTTATCGACGACGTCGGTGCGAATCTGGCGGAAACGAATACAATCGTCATGCCCGAGCTCGCCAAGGCGAAGGAATGAGGTTCCGATCATCGATTCGTTCACGCCTTCGGCGGCGTCGATGCGCGGCTTTTCGAGGAGATCGCCGGCGAGATGCTCGCGGATGAGCTGGTCATAGGGAACGTCGCGGTTGAACGCGCGGATGAGGTAGTCGCGATAGAGCCACGCACCCTTGATTTCGTAGTTCCAGTCGTTGCCGAAAGTCTCGGCGAACCGCATGACGTCCATCCAGTGGCGCGCCCAGTGCTCCCCGAAATGCGGCGAAGCCAGCATGCGATCGACAAGCCTTGGATAGGCGTCCGGCGACTCGTCCTTCACGAAGAGATCCACTTCGAGCGGCGTGGGAGGGAGACCGGTAAGAGTAAGACTGAGCCTGCGGACGAGCGTTTCTTTGCTGGCGGGTTCTGAAGGCTTCAAACGGGCTTGGCGCTGAGACGCGAGGAGGAAGAGGTCAACCGCATTCCCGGCGTCAGGCGTCTGCGGGGGCTGCGCGTCGCGTATTTTCTGGAACGCCCAGTGCTCACGCTTGATCCGGTCGTAGAGGCCGGGGGAGGCCGTGGCCGACGAAGTGCCGGCATCGGCCGGCCAAGGCGCGCCCAGGTTGATCCACCTTTCGACGGCGGCAATTTCCCCGTCGGGCAGTTTGCCGCCCGCGGGCATCTTGAGTCCATCGTGCCGGAGGGCTTTCGCCAGCAGGCTCAGGTTCGCGTCGCCGGGAACGATGGCCGGTCCGCGATTGCCGCCCTTCAGAAGCGCATCCCGCGAGTCGAGACGCAGCGAGGAGAATTGCTGGGCCGGCCCGTGGCACGACATGCACTTTCCAACGAGCAGGGGCCGGACCTGCTTTTCGAAGAGCTCGACCGACTTCGGATCGGGCTTGGTTTCGGCGGCATCGGCGGGCGCGGCCGAATGAATCGCGGTGAGAAGAACGCACGACGTGAGCCACCACGCGGGATGAATCCGCAAGCCTGCCGCCAGCATCATATGGATGTCCTATTGTACCGTTATGATAACGATCCGCAGGTCCGCCGAGCGCGGCCACTTCAACCACGGATGGCTCGACAGCCATCACACTTTTTCTTTCGCCGATTACTACGACCCGGCGCATATGAGTTTTCGCTCGCTGCGCGTGATGAATGAGGACGTGTTCGAGCCCGGCCGCGGGTTCGGCATGCATCCCCACCGGGACATGGAGATCGTCACCTACGTCATGTCGGGCGCGGTGGAGCATAAGGATTCCATGGGCAATTCCGGCGTCATCCGCCCAGGCGAGCTTCAGCGCATGTCGGCAGGCACGGGCGTGATGCACAGCGAATTTGCGGCAAGCGAAGAACCGCTGCATCTCTACCAGATCTGGATTCTGCCCGAGCGCAACGGCATCGAGCCCGGCTACGAGCAAAGGGCGTTTCCTATCGAAGAGCAACAGGGCCGCCTGCGCCTGACCGCCTCGCGCGACGGCCGCGAGGGGAGCCTCACCATTCACACGGACGCCAGTATCTACGCTGGAACATTCGCGGCGGGAGAGACCGCCAGCTTCGCACTCGCGCCCGGCCGCCATGCATGGCTGCAAGTCGCGCGGGGCTCGGCGACGCTCAATGGACAGCCGCTCGAAACAGGGGATGGCGCGGCAATCAGCGGTGAAACCGATCTCGGCATTGCGTCCGAACGCGGCGCCGAAGTGTTGCTTTTCGATCTCGCCTGAGTGAAACGGGCTTCGCTCAAACAGACTTTGCGTTAAACAGACTTTGCGTTGGGGTGCTGCCACGGCGCGCGGTAGGGCCGGGTCAACAGCTTGTTCGCCTCCGGATCCCCCACGATGGACCCTTTGGCGGCATCCCACGCCAGCGTTCGCCCCGTCTTCAGCGCGAGGTTCGCCAGCAGGCAGCTTGCCGTCGAAATGTAACCCTGTTCGATGTCCGCCACCGGGCGGCCGCGCTTGTCGATCGCCGCGAGTAGATCTTTCATGTGTCCGCGAATCGCCGGTGCGACGTGGCGCTCAAGGGCTTCCTCGGTCTTGTCCTCCGGATACTCCTCGAGTTCGTACTTCACGTCCTTGTGGATGGCCTGATCGTTCTTGTCGAGGGGGGTGAAATCGTAGCCCATCACGCCCGCGCGCAGCGTGCCTTTATCCCCGTAGATGGTCGCGCCCCAAGGGTACTTGGCATCGACCGGATGCCCCCACGAGCGGTGCTGCCACACGATTTTCAAATCGTCGTATTCGAACGTGGCGATCTGGGTATCCGGGATGTTGGCTTTGCTCGCCTTGTCCATCAGGATTCCGCCCGACGACGAGACGCGGCTCGGCCACCCCAGATCGAGCATCCAGCGCACCATGTCGAGCATGTGGACGCACATGTCTCCCATGATGCCGTTTCCGTACTCGATGAACGCGCGCCAGCTTCGCGGATGAACCAATTTGTTGTAAGGGCGCAGGGGAGCCGGACCGGTCCACATTTCGTAATCGAGATTCGCGGGAGGCGCGGTGTCAGGCGGATTGTCCTTCGCGCGCATGTGATAGTAGCAGTACACTTCGGCGTGGGCGATCTTTCCCAGTTTGCCGGTCTTGACGATGTTCTCGCGCGCTTCGATCAGGTGCGGCGTGCTACGCCGCTGCGTTCCAATCTGAACTACGCGCTTGTACTTGCGGGCCGCGGCAAGCATCGCCTGTCCTTCCGCGATGTCGACGCTGATGGGCTTCTGGCAGTAAACGTCGGCGCCGGATTTCACGACTTCGATCATGGTCAACGCGTGCCAATGATCCGGCGTGGCGATCAGGCAGACGTCGAGATCTTTCTCCTTCAGCATCTCGCGGTAATCGGAGTAAGTGCGGGGCTTCTTCTTCGACGTCTGGCGGGTGGCCGTCATTTCGGCGGCTGCGGCGAGCATGCGCGAATCCACGTCGCACAGGGAAACCACTTCGACGGGCGCAACCTGAATCAGCCGGAACAAATCGGCTTTGCCATACCAGCCGCAGCCGATGAGGCCGACCCGCCTCTTCTTGTCCGAAACCTGCGCGGCGGCCAGACCGGCGGCGGTTGTAGAGAGAAATTCGCGGCGATTGAAAACGGGCATGCCAAGAGTATATGCCTTTGCCGGGACTCGCCGCTCCGCAAGGGGCGGTCAAGAATCAAGATTCAAAGAAGCAGGCGGATTGCGTCCGCCCGCCGGGCGGCGTACCGCAACACCGCGGGTCGAGCAACCCGGCTTTCGCGAGGCCGGCAGCCGCGCCCACCTGCCCTTCCCGCCAACTTCCCGTTTGCCGGTCACCGGTTCGGAAGCCCTTTGCCCCCCATTCCTGCCACACGCCGGAGCCGATGCGAACGCGGTTCGGCGCACGGGTCAAGACTTGCACACCACTTGCTATAACATACGAATGCGCCTACACGATTACGCACCCCGGCCCGCGCACCTCAAATGGCTCCTCGATTCCGACCCAGCCATCCGTTGGCAGGCCATGAGGGACCTCACCGGCGAAGCTCCCGAAGCGATCGCGGCCGAGCGGTCTCGCGTCGCAACCGAAGGCTGGGGAGCCCAACTTCTCGCCATCCAATCTCCTGCTGGCGACTGGGGCGGGAGCCCCCGCGGGTGGAGAGACGATTTGCCGAAGGAGGACCGAGGCTTGCTTATTGCCCTCTACACTCTCGTCGTCTTGAGGGACCTGGGTCTCGACCCCGCCAGCAAGCAGGCTCGCAAAATGATCGCCCGCGTCGACAGGCGGCTCGTGTTTAAGCGGCTCAACAACCGGCCTTTCCTTCGCGGCGAAACCGAGCCCTGCATCAACGGCAGGATTCTCGCCATCGGCTCCTATTTCAAAGAACCGAACGACGCACTGGCCAATCAACTCCTGGGCGAGCAGCTCGAAGATGGCGGCTGGAACTGCGAAGCACCCAAAAGCCGGCGATCTTCGTTCCATACCACCATCTGCGTGCTCGAAGGACTGCTCGAATACGAACGAGCGGGGCGCAAATCGGCGGCCGTCACTCAGGCCCGCAACGGGGCCGAGAACTATCTGCTCGATCGCCGCATGTTCCGCTCCCTTCGAACCGGCGAAGTCATCGACAAACGCTGGCTCCGTTTCTCGTTCCCGACGTTTTGGCGCTACGACGTCTTGCGCGGACTCGACTATCTGCGGAATGCCCGCATCGAGGCCGACAGCCGCGTCGGCGACGCCATCGAAACCGTGATTGAGCGCCGCCACCGGAATGGGCGCTGGCCGCTCAACCTCCTTCATCCCGAACATATTCCATTGGAGATGGAGACCGGTGTCGGCAGGGCAAGCCGCTGGAACACACTGCGCGCTCTCCGGGTTCTGCGTTGGTACAACAACTCAACGGGGTAGTTGCGGCTTGGGCCTGCCGCGCCTTGGCTTGGGTCGGAGTGGCCGCGAATTTTTACGCGTCACGCGGACGCGGCGGATGCCAAAGAAACGGCATAGCGGGCCGCTCCCCGGATCGCCGCCAATCTGGCGCAACACGTCTCGTGGTTGAGCGCCAAGCGCATCGCGCACTCCGATATCACGAACGCGGCAGTGCTCGCGGGGTGCGCCAAGCGCCGATGACGATCACGCCGCAGTCGTCATTTCGGCAGCTCTTCGCCGGCCTGCTCGCGCACCATGTAATCGGCGTACCAGTCCGGCCAGTTCGGGTCGGGTTGCCCCGTCCGCGCCTCGTGCTGCCCGTGCGCGGCCGCGGCGCGCTGCATCGCCCGCGACAGGTCGCCCGCCGACGCATACGTCGTGCCGCCGGCGACGCGGCCAGGCGCCCGCGTCGTGACCTCCTGCAGCAGCCAGCCGTTGCCGTCGGGATCGCTGAAGGAGACGAACGAACGGTAGCTGCGATGCTCGGGATCCGGACCGCCGACCCGGAGCCGCCCAAACAGGTAGGGCTGGTCCGCGCCGGCGTGCACGCCGCCGGCGTCGTGGAACACCTCGGTCGCGTCGACGCCGTGCGCGACGAGTTCGTCGCGCGCAGCCTCGATGTCGGAGACGATCAGGTACAGGCCCTGGGCGGAGCCGGGCGCCGCGGCGGTGACGTTCTTGCCGAAGATGACCGAGCACCCGGAGCCCGGCGGCGTGAACTGCATCACCCGGAAGTCGGCGCCGTTGTCGTAGTCGGCGTCGAGCCGCCACCCGAGCCTCCCGTAGAACTCCTTCGCGCGGCCGACATCCGAGACGGGGATGACGACCACCTCGAACTTCATGTCGACTCTCGCCGCTGTCGCGTCGTTACTTCGAACTTCGTTGGCGCTCATGGCTGCCTCCTTGGTTGTCCTAAATCTTGTGTCGAGTGCTCACTAGCGTATTGTGCCTTGAAACAGGGTTGCCCCGTCGTGGTCCGGCCGACTCGCGCGCTCGATCGCCGCCGCGCCTAGAACTGAAGTTTTAGCCCGAACTGCACGCGTCTCGGCTCACCGGCGCTCGTGATAGCTCCCGCCCCGGGCGTGTTGATATTCGCGGCGGGCAATCCGAAATATGGCGTGTTGGTCGCGTTGAAAGACTCGGCGCGAAACTGCAGCCGGAAACGCTCCGTCAAGGAAAACGTCTTCGCAAGCGAGAAATCGATGTTACTCAGAGCCGGTCCCACCAGGATGTTCCGTCCCGAGTTTCCGTACGTATAATTCGGCTGAACCTGGAACGCGCTTACGTCGAACCAACCGTCGATCGACCGGCGATCGGCGGGCAACGCTCCGTCGCGCAGCCGGTTCGGCCGGTCCGCGCCGCCCGCGTTCGTGATGCCGCCGGACGTCGTGACGGTGAACGGCAAGCCGCTCGTCCGGCCAAGGATGCCGCTGATCTGCCATCCGCCCAGGACCAGGTCCGCGGGCCTGCCGGCTTTCGCCATCCACCTCTTCCCTCTGCCAAAAGGCAGCTCATAGGTCGAGCTCAGCACGAAATTGTGCCGCGCATCGGTGAGAGCATTGGCGCGATTCAAGCCGCGGTCCCAGGGCTTCAATACCGCTACTCCGTCGTTGTTGCCGACCTCGTCCGTATTGTCGATGGCGTGCGACCACGTGTAGGCCCCAAGGAACGTCAGGCCTTTCGAGAAGCGCTTTTCCAGCTTTGCGATCAGTCCGTTGTAGTTCAGATTTCCCAACGGTACTTGCTGGTTGACCGCGTTGTAAAATCCCCAGACCCGGCGATTCGCGAGCGGCACAGGCGACGGCGCAATGTCGTAAGGAAGATTGTAATTCAAGGCCGTCAGCATCTTGCGCGTGCCGTTTCCGTTGTAGCCTACCGTCCACACAACATTGAAAGGCAGCTCGCGCTGGATGTCGAAAAACCACTGCTGCGAATACTGATTCGGCAGGTAACGCGATGGAGCTTCGATCCCCACCTGATTCGGCCCCGGCACCACCGTCGCGGGCAATTGCACGGCGGGAAAGCCGCCGCTCAGCGTCAGCCTCGCATTGATGCGGTCGATGGTGCCGAAGCCGATCTCCACGAAATCCGGCGCCTGATTCTGGCCGCGCGCGTACTGCGTCTGCACGGAATCGGCGCGGGCGTAAATGAGTCCCGCGCCGGCGCGCACGACGGTCTTGTTGTTCAGCCGGTAGGCAAACCCGAGGCGCGGCGCGAAATTATTGAAATCGTTATCGCAATTGCAGGCGCCGTTCGCAAAGCGCGTCTGTTTGAGTTGAGCGGCAGGCCCCGTGTTGGCGAAGTCGAGTTCGAACGCCGACACGCGGCCGTCCGGAAAAGTAGGGGCGAAGAAGACATCGTAGCGAACGCCCAGGTTCAACGTCAGCCGGGGCGTGACCTTCCAATCGTCCTGCACAAACGCGGATAGGGTATTCGTCCAGATGTTTTCGCCGTTCTCATTGCCCAGGCTTCCGCCGCTCGCCAAGCCGAGCATGAATTCGGCCAGACCGTCTCCGGTGGCGCCGCGGTTCGCCGGATTTGCCGTGAACTCCCGCGCAAACGCGAACTGGCCGCGGGCGAATCGGGCGGCGTTCCGGAACACGTTGTCCCGCCGGAACTCTCCACCCACGCGGAGGCTATGTTTGCCCCAGCTCTTGTACAAGGTGTCCGTGAACTGGTAAAGCTGCAGGTTGTTGGTATTCGGCCAGAAGGAGCGCGAACCGAGCTCCGCGTAACCGCCGGGCGTGAAGCGCGACAGACCATGATCGTTGGACGTCGAAAAATTCACCTTCGGGATTCCCTTGATGCCGTATTCGTCGTAGAGCGGCTTGTCGTACGGGATGTCGAAGTTGGTAAGCATCCGAGTCAACCCAAAGCGGAATTCGTTCGTCAATGAGGGACCGAACGTGGCGGTGTGCGCGGCGGCGACGCTATGGCTCAGGATGGATGTCGTGGTGGCAAGACCGCCGTCGGCCGGAAGCGGCAGAGGACCCGGCTCGAAGCGGTCGCGGTCGCGCCGGCTGTAACGAACGGACAGACGGCTGTTGTCGCTCAAGTTGTGATCGCCCTTGACGTCGTATGAGTCGACATCATTCTTCTCCGACGGCGAGAAAAAGTAGTTGTTGGCGATTCTGGAATTGTCGGTCGGAAGCGGATAGAGCTCGAGCAGCTTCGGAAACAGGGGATCCCACCGGTTTCGGGGGACGATGTTTCCGGGGAACTGCTGGCGCGTGAAGCTTGCCGCGGTTCCCACGGTTGTCGCCGGATCGAATACCGGACGAATCCGGCTGAAATCGCCGTTCCTAACCTCGGTCACCGGCACGGTCGAGATAAAGCTACGGCCGAGGCGCGTGCGCGTACCCTCGAAGGAAGCGAAGAAGAAAGTCTTGTCCTTCCGGACCGGCCCGCCGACGGTGCCGCCGAACTGATTTTGTTTGTACGCCGGCTTAGCGGCCGCGTTTCGATTCGCGAAAAAATTCGTGCCGTCGAGCGCGGAATTACGGAGAAATTCAAAGGCGGTTCCATGAACGGCGTTGGTTCCGGATTTGATATTCACAAACACCTGGCCGCCCATTCGGGTACCGTACTCGGCGGAAAGGTTGTTCGTGACCACGCGGAACTCGCCGACGGCGTCCACGCTCGGCTTCACGGCCTGTGCCTCGAAACCGATAGGACCTCCGGAGTATGTAGTGGAGTTGTCCACGCCATCGATGTTGACCTGCACTTGATAGCCGTGCTGCCCTCCAGCCGAAAACACTCCTTCGCTCTGCGGGCGGGAGCCGCGAGCGGGCGCCGTTCCAGCGGTAAGGCGGGCGAGCTCCAGATAGTTGCGCCCGTTGAGCGGCAGTTCGACAATTCGCTTATTGTCGATTACCTGGCCGACGGTGGCCGTCTCGGAATCGATCAGCGCAGCCGTTGCGGAGACTTCGACGCGATCCGTCACCGCGCCAGGCTTCAGGCTGAAATCGATGCGGGCCGCCTGACCGACGTCCAACTTGATTTCAGCCACTTCGGCGGGGGAAAAGCCGGCCAGCGACGCGGTAATTCTGTAGCGCCCGACGGGCAGCGTCGGAACCGAGTACAAGCCGGTGTAGTTCGTGGATGCCTCGCGGCGCAGGCCTGTGTCCAGATTCGTCACCGTTACTTGCGCGGCTACCAGCACCGCGTCGGACTGGTCTTTGACAAGTCCCTGAATCGAAGCCGTCTGCGCGCAGAGCGCAAAGGCGGAAAGAAGAGTGGTGGTGATCCCGAAGCGAAGACTTCTCATGGCGGCAGTATATCAAGGGAAAATGCAAGAAACATGACAGTGCGGGGGACGGCGCTCCACCCAAGCCACGCGCCAGCCTGGAGTATGATGACCGGGATGCGGCGGGCACGCCGGGAGCGCCGCGACTCTGCTACGATAGAGTCGTTATGGGAATTCCGAACGTAAAGCGCTTCCGTCCGTTCTGCACCACCTGCAACCAGAGCTTCACCCTGATGGCCGTCCTTCCAAAGGACGCCAACGTGGAAACCTATCTTGCCGACGCCGTCGCACGGCACGATCACAAGACTTTCCAGGAAGGCAAGGTTGCGCAGTTCAAGGTTCGCGTCGGACAGCAAAAGCAGAAAAAGTCGAAGTAGACCTTTTCTTAGATCCTGGCCTTCAGCGCCTGCAACGCGCGCACGGCCTCCTGCACAACCTCGGAATTCGCATCGTGCGTCAGCGATTCGAGGGGCGCGGAGGAGTCGGCCGCACCGCTGCGGGCGAGTATCTGTGCAAGCTGTATCTTCTCGTCCTTCGTCCCCTGGGGCAGCGCCGGATAGATGGCGGCGCGCACCGCCGGCTTCCGCGCAAGCTCTTCCAGCAGGGGGAAAGCCTCGCCCTTTCGCGCCGAGGAGTTCAGCGTGTTCACCAGATATTGAAGGGGGCTCTCTTCCGAGAGTTTTTCGTCGCCTAACATCACCAGCGCAAACGCCAGGGAGAGGCGCGGCGAATCCTTCCTTTCCTCCTCGAAGGCTGTCCGGAGAGCGGGAACGTCGGACTTCTCCCCAAGCCGTCCGTAACCCTCCGCCGCGGCCCCGCGCATTCCTTCGTCCTTGTCCTGAAGATAGCGGGCGTAGATGTCCCTGTTCTTCGTATCCGGCAGCATGGCGATCGCAGTGAGCGCGGCGCGGCGGACTTTGGCGTTGCGGGTGCGGTTCAGAACGCCGGCGAGATCGGGAAGCGCGTCCTTGTTGCGGAGGATGCCGGTGGTCTCGATGGCCGCGATTTGCACCTTCGGGTCAAGATCGCGCAACAGAAAAACCACGTTGCCCGCAACCTTCGGATCGCGGATCTTCTGCAGCGCGACCAGCGTTTCGTAGATCAGGTCCGTGTCCTTGGAACGCAGCCCTTCAAGAAGATCCGGCATCGCCGATGCACCTCGCAGGACGCCAACGGCGCGTGCGGCGTTCGCGCGCACCTCCTGGCCCGCGCCTCCGCGCACAAGCTTCCCGAGCGCGCCGACGACTTCGGGCCGCGCCTGAATATACGGCGGAACGACGGCATCGTTGGTATCGGAAAACCGCGATATGATCTTCGTCCCGGCGCGGCGGAAGGACGCGCTGAGTCCAGACTGGACATAGCCCGGCTGATAGAAGTTCACCAGGCCGTCCGTCGCGCGGATCTGGATCTCGGCATCGGCGTCGAGCGTGGCCTCGATGAGCGGATCGATACTGTGCTGCGTCCCGGTCTGGACTATGGCCTTCACCGCCTCGATGCGGATCTCAAGAACCGGGTTCTTGAGCAAAGCGCGGAGTCTCGGCATCGCCGCGGAGCCTTCCTTGGCGATTTCGCGAACGTCTTTCGGTTTCAGGTTCCCCGCCGAATCCTGCGGAGCGGCGAACAGCGGAACTGCCGCGAAAAACATCGACACACGTAACACGTGCATACTTGACGGTAGCATTGGCGGCGCGTTTTGCTCAAGGGGACCGCGGACATGGATGAACGTGAATGCTCCGCGGATGCCGATGCGTGCCGGTACTACCTCACGAATTCGAGTTCCACGCGATGGGGGATGATTCCCGCCTCGTGCCCCATGTCGAGCAACCTCTGAGCGGCGGCCGGGACGGCGTCGCCGCAGTCCACCGTGTAATGGTTGACATACATGCCGACGAACTTGTCGGCGAGACGGTGTTCCATATCGCGGGCGAACTGCATGGCGTAGGTCAGCGCCTCGTCGTGATTATCGAGCGCATACTGAATGCTCTCGCGCATCATCCGGCACGCTTCCGACTGCAGATCTTTCGAGAGCCGGCGGGCCAGGGCGTTGCAGCCGAGAGGCAGCGGCAAATCGTACGTCGTCTTCCACCAGCGGCCGAGATCGAGTATCTTGTGAAAACCCTCGCGATCATACGTCAACTGGCCTTCATGAATGATCAAGCCCGCATCCACGCTCTTCTCTTTTACGGCATCGAGGATCTTGTCGAATGGGACCACGACAGCTTCGAAATCCGGCTGGCAGAGTTTCAAGGCCAGATACGCGGTCGTCATCAATCCGGGGACGGCGATCGTCTTGCCCTTCAATTCCTCCAGTTCGACAGGGCGGAGCGCCACCAGCAGGGGGCCATACCCGTCGCCTACGCTTGACCCGCTGGCCATCAAAACGTACTTATCGGCGACGTAGGGATACGCGTGATAGGAGATGGCCGTGAGTTCATAGGCGCCCTGTAGCGCCTTGCGGTTAAGCGACTCGATTTCTTCCAGCACGTGGCGGAAGACCAGTTTCTTCGACCGGACCCGCCGCGTGGCGAGACCGTAAAACATGTAGGCGTCGTCGGAATCCGGACTGTGGGCGCTGACAATTTCCTTGGGCTCGGTCGATTTCATAAGACGTCATAGGACGAACGTGAAACTATCCAGTATTGCACGCGTGAGAGGCAAAACGAAAAAACGGGGAAAAACGGGCGGGGGGAAAACGAATCTCACTACAAAAAGAAAAAGGACGGCGATTCCTGACGCTGTCGCTCGAAAGAAGGTTGACGGTTATCACGGTGCGCATGATGCGCAATCGCAGGCCGAAAATGCGGCCCTGCATTCGTTCCCGCCGTTCGCTACTTTCGGACTTCCTTGCTACAGCCTCGAGGCTCGCCGCCCCATTCGTAATCCGGTTCTACAAGGCACCTCCCGCCGGAAACTTCCCGGCCTACCTGAACCGCTTTTCGAAGCCCTTAACTTCCGGCTCCAATTACATTCTGCACCTGCCTGAGGTTCCCGTCAATAGTATTTTAGTAACAGGGTACGAAGCCTGGGGCTTCGGGCTTTCTCAGGCCTGCGCAACCACTTTCAGCAGAGCCGTGAGCGACGTGCGGCTCGCGTGGGCTTTACCCTTTGGACTCTTGTAGTGCGTCTCGAGCGTGAAGGTTTCCTTGTACCCCCCCTTGAGCAAGGCTCGAATCTGGCCCAGATTGTCGAATTCGCCATCGCCCACCGCGCACCACTCGCCCTTGCCGTCCTGGTCGCGGCGGTAGTCGCGCAGATGCACGTGGATGATCCGCGCCGGGTCCAGCTTGCCGAATCCGTGAGGAAAGGAATGTTCGCCTGAAAGTCCGGCATTGTTCGGATCCCAGGTGAGGCCGAGCGAACCTTCCTGAACAGCCTTCAGGAGCACCGCCGATTCTTCACCGGTCGAGACGTAGCTGCCGCCGACGTTCTCGAGCGCGAGCCGGAAATTGCGCGCCTTCGCCCTGTGCGCGGCTTCCCTGACCAGCTCGAAAATTCGCGGGTAATCTTTCGTGTCGCCCTTCCCGCCATTCCCGGTCATGAACGCGAAGACGCGGATCTTGTCCGTGCCCAAAATCTTCGCCCGCTCCATGGCGATATCGAGCAGCGCCCACTGATTGTCCAGGACGCCGCGGCCCTCCGGCGTGTCCGGCGGCAGCGGGATCTTGAAGAACGCGGTGCCCAGCACCGACGTCTTAATCTTATGCTGGTCGAAAATGGCGCGGGCTTCCCGCACCTTGTCGAGCGGTTGCTCCGTGTTGTACTTGCCCCAGATGTTGCGGACTTCGGCGTAGCTCAGTCCGAATTCGCGCAGAAACTTGCAGGCCGCCGCGACATCGTCGTCGATCTCGTCGGTCGTGACGCCCAGGCGCACCTGGGAAAGGGAGGCGGCAGGCAGCGCGCGCAGGAAAGCGCCGAACGCGGGCGCGGCGAGAATCTGACGGCGAGTGAAGGAATGCATGCGTCGATTCTATCGCGAATCGCAAGCGGCTGGCGCGGGGATGAACGGCCCGTCGAGGCGGATTCCGGCGCCACCCGGCCGCTCGGCGCGCGGTGAAGCGAGCGCTTACCCGTAGCGCCCGGCAACGTAGTCGGCCGTCCGCGGATCCTTTGGCTCATCGAACACCTGCTGAGTGCTCCCAAGTTCCACAAGTTCTCCGCTCAGCATGAAGACGGAACGGTCGCTCACCCGCCGCGCCTGGGCCATGTTGTGCGTCACGATCAGCGTGGTGTAGGCGCCTTGCCACCCACGGATTAATTGCTCGATGTTTTCGGTGGCGGTGACGTCGAGCGCCGCGCAGGGCTCATCCATCAGAAGGATGTCCGGCTGCAGCGGCAGCAGTCTCGCGATGCAGAGCTTCTGCCGCTGTTCCAGTTGCAGGGAGGTGGCCGTCTCGCCCAACTTGTCCTTCACGTCCTCCCACAGTCCGGCTTCGGTAAGCGCTTTCTCGACGGCCAGATCCAGCGCCGCCCTCGTGCGGGCCTCCGGAGGGGCGTGAAGGCGAAGGCCGAAAACGACGTTTTCGTAGATCGATACGGGCAGGGGATTGGGCCTCTGAAAAACCATGCCGACGGCTTTGCGCAATTCGAGCGGAGACACGTCCGGATCGTAGATATTCTTGTCCAGGATGCGGATTTCGCCGGTGGTGCGCACCGCCGGATTACGCTCGTTGATGCGATTGCAGCAGCGAAGGAGCGTGGTCTTGCCGCAGCCCGAAGGGCCGATCAGCGCGGTGACGGCGCCCTGTTCGACACTCAGCGTGACGTCGCGCAGGGCCTGAAAGTCCCCGTACCAGAGATTCAAACCGCGGGTCTCAATCGCATTCATCCGAATTTGCCGTTGGCGTAATCGTAAGTACGGCGGTCGGAAGGCGTGTCCGAGAAAACCACGGAGGTTTCGGCCAGTTCAACGACTTCGCCCTTCATCAGAAACATTGTGCGATCGGCCAGGCGCCGGGCCTGCTGGGTCAGGTTGGTCACCAGGATGATCGAAATTTCGTTGCGCAATTCCTTCAGTACTTCTTCGATGCGCATGGTGGTGACGGGATCGATGGCGATCGAGAACTCGTCCAGGCACAGGATCTCGGGGCGATGAGAAAGCGCCCGCGCGAGCGTCAGCCGCTGCTGTTGACCACCCGAAAGCTTCGTCCCCTCGATCGACAGGCGGTCCTTTACCTCGTCCCAGAGCATCGCCCGGCGCAGGCATTGCTCGACGATGCCGTCGAGCTCCGCGCGATTGGAGACGCCCGCGCAGCGCGGCGCGAAGGCGACGTTATCGCGGACGCTGAGCGGCAGCCCCACCGGTAACGGCGTCACCATGCCGATCTTGCGCCGCAGCGCCTCCACGTCGGTGCGGCCGTTCAGCGCCTCGCCATCGACCGAGATCCCGCCGCTCATCCGCGCGTCCGGAACAAAGTCGATCGTGCGATTGAGACATCTCAAAATAGTCGTCTTTCCCGCTTGCGCCGGACCGATGATGGACAGAATTTCGTTCGAACGCAAATCGAAACTGACTCCGTGGAGCACTTCCCGGCCAGCGTAGGAAAGGCGCAAGTCCCGCACCTCGATTCGGATCACCACTTGCCTCGGGAGCGCAGGATCGTGCGCAGGCCGATGGCGGCCGAGTTCACCAGAAAAACCAGCGCCAGCAGCAGGACCGCGGTGGCGTTGGGGATGGATGCGGCCACGCCCGGCGTCTGCGTTGAAAGTGTGTAAAGGTGCATCGAGAGCGCCATGCACTGCTCATCGAGCGCATACGGAAAGAGCGTGCCCGGATCAATGGCTTTATAGAACACCGCCCCGGTGAACATGATCGGCGCGGTTTCGCCGGCGGCGCGGCTCACTTGCAGTATGATGCCCGTGAGGATGCCGCTAATCGCGTTCGGCAGCACAATCGTGCGGATGGTCTGCAAGCGGCTGGCGCCCAGATTCCAGCACGCTTCACGAAAGTTATGCGGCACGCTCAACAGCGCTTGCCGCGTGCTCGCGATGATGACCGGCATCGTCATAATGGCCAGCGTAAGCGAGGCGGCCAAAACCGAATAACCCAAACGGGCGGCGTACACGAAAGCGCCCAGTCCAAAAAGCGCGTGGACAATGCTGGGAACGCCGGCCAGGTTCAGCACAGCCATGTTCACCGCGCGGTTGAACCAGTTGTCCCGCGCGTATTCGGTAAGGTACACGGCGGCCAAAACGCCGATCGGCGCGGCCACGGCCAGCGACAGGGTTACCAGATAAAGCGTGCCGATAAAGGCCGGCCAGACCCCGCCTTCGCGCATTCCGTGAGTGGGCGCGGAGAACAGAAACCGCCAATTCAGGGAAGGCGCGGCTTGCCACAGCAGATAGGCCACAATCGCAAACAACGGTAGCAGGATCAGGATCAGCATCCCCAGAAAGATGGCGCCGGCCGCGGCTTCCCGGCGGAGTTTGGCTTCGACGGCCGGCGTGGACGCGAAACGGCTCATTGGCTCCGCTCCCGGCGAATCACCAGGCCGGCGCTCAGGTTCACCACGAAGGTAATCAGAAACAGCAGCACGCCCGTGAGGAATAGCACTTGATAGTGCGTGGATTTCTCCGGCGCCTCGCCCAGCTCGGCCGCGATGTTGGCCGTGAGCGTGCGCACCGGATCGAGCACCGAGCTCGGGATCTTCACGGCGTGGCCCGTTGCCATCAGCACGGCCATGGTCTCGCCGATGGCCCGCCCGAAACCGAGCAGAACCGCCGCGGTGAGGCCGTTGCGGGCGGCCGGCAGCAGCACGCGCCAGGTGGTTTGCCAGCGCGTCGCGCCTAAAGCGAGCGCCGCTTCGCGGTAGGAATCCGGCACCGCCTTGAAGGCGTCCTCGGCCAGCGAAACGATGATCGGCACGCTCATCAGCGCCAGAAGCACCGCGCCGTTCAGAAGGTTGACGCCTACATCGGCGTTCGTCAGGCGGACAATGACGCGGCTCGTGATGGTGAGCCCGGCAAAGCCCCAGACCACGCTCGGAATCGCCGCCAGGAGCTCCACCATCACTTTCAGGATCTCCCGCCGGCGCGGCCCGCAGAATTCCGAGATATAAATGGCCGCGCCCATGCCAAGCGGCGCCGCCATCAGCATCGCCAGCAGAGTGACGCCGAAGGTGCCGGCGATCATCGCCAGCACGCCATAGCGCTTGGTGTGTTCCGAGGTCGGATACCACTGGTCGCTGAACAGGAATTCCGATAGATGAAAGGCCTCGTTATTCCAAAGAGGCAGCGCCTCCCGGCACACAAAGAGGAAGATTCCCAGCACGAAGAGGGTCGCGCTGATCCCGCAGAGGCGAATGAGCGCCTCGATCGGGGCCTCTCTCAGTTTGCGCCAGCTCCGCGGCATCAATCGGCCGAGACCTTTCCGTTGACTGCAAGGGGAACATAGCCGGCATCGGCCACGATTTGCTGGCCATCCGACGACCGCAGCCAGTCGATGTACTTTTTGACCGTTGGGCCGGGCTCGCCCAGCGTGTAAATCAACAGACTGCGCGAGATGGGATAGCGTTTGGAAAGCACATTTTCAATAGTGGGCGCGTAGGACGCCGTTCCTTCGGCGGCGCGGACGCGCAGCACCTTGACGTCGGGTGTGGCGAAGGCCATGCCGCTATAGCCGATGGCGCCTGGCGTGGACGCGATCAGCTCCACTACTTCCTTCGACCCGTTCATGTCGAGCGATCCCAGTTGGAAGTCCCTCTTGTCGAGCACGTGGTCCCGGAAGAATTCGTACGTGCCGGAACTGGATTGACGGTTCACCCGCACGATCCTCTCGCGGCCGGCCGGGATCCTCGCACCCAGTTGTGACCACAGGCTGAGAGAGCCGCCCACCTCGTAGATCTGAGCCAACCGGCCTATCGTAATCTCCTCCAGTGGATTATCGCGATGCACAAAAATAGCCAAGGCGTCGTAGCCGACCACGAACTCCATGGGATCCTTCCCGGTGCTGGCGCGGGCTTCGGCCGCTTCTTCCGGCTTCAGATTACGGCTGCAGTTCGCGATGTCGATCGTCCCTTTTACGAGCGCCGCGATACCCTGCCCGGAACCGCCGCCGGATACCTCCACGGCGACGCTCGGGTCCACCTTCGCGTACGATTCCGCCCAGGCTTGAGCGAGCATCAGCATCGTGTCGGAACCGCGGATCCGTAGGGTTTCGGCGCGATGGCCGCGGCTTCCCGAACAGCCTGCCGTAACGCTCAACAGAACCAAGGGTAACCATGCGCCATTCGACCGCCGAAACGCGTCCATAAACTTTAGTCTAAGCGGAAAAAAATGACAGATCCGTGACAACTCCGTGAATGAAGGGGCTTCAGAGTCCCCGTCCGTGAGCGGTCAAGCCCCCTGGGGCACGGAAGTCTAAGGAACTACCCGGCCGGATCCAGTGGGCGACCGTCCCTCGAATCCCGCGGCAAGGCCCAATTGGCGCAGCATCGAACGTTTCTTTTCCTGGTGGGCCTGCATGCGCCGCAGAATGTCATCCAGCGTTCGAACGGCTTCCGCGACGTACGGACCTTTGTTCAGCATGACGCATTCGGCCCGCACTCCCATGGCGGCGTCGGTGATTTCCGAGCGCGAAGGCCTTCCGGTCTTAGCGAGGGATTCGAGCACCTGTGTCGCCCAAATCACCGGAACGTGAGCCGCCTCGGAGATCGACAGGATTTCTTCCTGTACCTCGGCCAGGCGTTCATAGCCGCACTCGATGGCCAAATCCCCGCGGGCGATCATGACGCCGGCGCTGCGGCTGCTTAACGCCGCCAGGAGCAAACTCGGCAAATTGTCGAATGCCTCCCGTGTTTCAATCTTGAGCGCGATGCCCAGATTACCCGCGCCCAATTCGGCCAGGTGGGATTGCAGAAGCCGCACGTCATCGGCGGTGCGCACGAATGAGTAACCCAAAATGCCGGCGTGCTTCACAATGAATTCCAAATTCTTCAAGTCTTCGGTGGTTAGCGTCGCGGTTACGAGGGTGGTTTCCGGCAGGTTGATGCCCTTCTCCGCCCCCAGCTTGTCTCCGCCGGCTCTTGCACGCTGGATTTCGACCGACACCTCTTCCGGACCAACCTCGCGGATGATCCCGCCGATCTTTCCGTCATCGAACCAGATGGGTTGCCCTGGCCGCGCGCAGTCGAAAAATTCCGGCAGCGTGACTCCGATTCGCGCGGGACTCGCCAGTTCATGATCCGCGTTGTGCCGGGCGGGTTCGCCGGGCTCAAGAGATCGGGTTAGAAGGAGAATATCGCCAGGCCGCAACCGGAGGGTTTGCGGAATGGGAGCGATATGCCCGACCTGCCCACGGCGGCGCGGCTTGTTTTTGTCCTTGTACACAGCGGTCACTGCCAAGCCGGGAGCGACGTAGGCGGATTGGCTGCTCTCGGCCCAGCGGCTGCCGCCAGCCGCCTCGGTGACGGTCATCGATCGGCGCGCCCCGCGCGTATCCTTGAATCGAACGCAATCTCCGGCTCCCAGGCTCGCCACCCAGCGGCCCGGCATGGGAATGCAAGCGTCGGCGGGAATCGGAGGGGCCTCCGGGTTAGCCTTGGGCGTCAGCCAGATTCGCGCAGGCTTTTCCACTCGTCCGAACGCGTCTCGTTTGGGGCGATACTTCAGGACCGCGGGGCCGGCCTCCATCGGGCCGGTACGCAGTTTGGGGCCGGCCAAATCCATTTCGATCCTGCAACTCTTGCCGGTTTCCCGTTCCGCCCGCCGCAGATTGCGGATCATTCCGGACCAGGCCTCTTCGCCGTCATGCGCGCAATTGATGCGCATGCAGTTCATGCCGCTGAGAACCAGATCCCGCACCATCCCGTAATCCGTGGCGGCCTCGGGCGGCATTGTAACCATGATACGGACTTTGCGGCCGTCCGGCTCAGGTCCGAGCAGTAGTTTGGTGTTCCGCTCCAGAAGCCGGCGGCCCTCACCGCTATCGCACGCGGACCCGCCATGAGGCAGCCGAAACGGTTTGTCCTTGGGCAAGCTGGATAGGATCTTCATGACCGCCCGCACGCTGCTCAAAACATGCGTCTCCGTCCGTCCCAGAGAAGAGAGTCCCAAAACCGCGAGTTGCTCCTGCAAGGCGCGAATATCGCGCCGGCGCAAGGCCAGGTAGTGAAGCAGGTTGGTGGCGCTCGCCTGGCTTTCCGGTTGGATCTGAGCCAGCATGGGGAGATTCTCCTGGACCAGATTCACCATGTCCGCATCCAATTCTTTCAACTCATCGAGAATGGAGCGCAATTCAGGCTGCATGGCAAGGGCTCAATGGGAAACCGGGCGCAATTCTCCTCGTAGCCGGCGGCGTACTCCCTGGGATCCGCCGGACCCTCGCGCCGTCGAAACGCTGCCATCACTTTAGTCTAAGCGGGAAAATGTGACAGGTCTGTGAAAAGGTCGGCCTGGGCGGACTCGCGGGCTGGGCGGGAGGAGTATTGCCGCCGCAGCACGTTCGCGCGGATCGTCACGCCATTAACGCTTCCACCGGCCGGCGACTCGAGAACGGAAGCGCGGGGCCATAGCCGAAGCGCATGACGATGTCGGGACGGCGGCCCGGCATGCCGGCAAGGGCCGCAAGCTCCCCCCGCAGACTTGCAACTTCGACGGGCTGATTGACGAAGGCGTGCTTCAGGCCGAGCGCCGTCGCCTGCAACGCGAAGCGCTGGCACGCGCGTCCCGCCCGGACCCAATGATCCCGGTCCTCCCGCCGCGAAACGAAGACGGCGACGCCGGCGGAAGAACGCAGGTGGCGCGCATACTTGTCGTTCTCTCCCTCGGCTCGGACGAACCAGTCGAACAGGCGCGGGCCGAGCCAGGCCGGAAGGGCCGGATTGCCGGTCGCCACGCTGAACAGGCCGTCGCCGGTCTCGATCGCCTGGCGCGGACTGAAACGCAGCCACGTCTTGAGCTCCCGCACGAACGCGGCGTCGCGCATCTGCGCGGTACTGCCTGCCACGACCAGATCGCGGACGCGGTCGACCTGCGGCCGGCCGGTGATCAGGACCAGATCGACGCCGGGAACGGCGGATGCGGCGGCCAGCATGCGCAAGTCCGCGGCGCCGGCCGGCCTGCCGTCATATTCGGCGCGCGTCGATTGCCGCCGCGGAATCGCATCGAACAGCGCGGAGCCCGAGGCCCGCCCGCCACCGAACTGGAACACAACCGAGCCCTCATGCGCGGGGTCGAAGCCGATCTCTCCGGCGCGGCCGCGCGCTTCGGCGGCAAGGGCCAGATTCTCGGCGGCGCAGCCGAGACTCGCGAACAGGTGGTGGTCGTCCGGATCCACTACAGGCGTCCGCCGCGCAAAGTCGGGCAGGATTTCGATGCGCTCTTCGCCGATCCGGAACCGCCAAGGCTGCGTGTTGTGGCCGTTCGCCGCGAGCGTCGCGTAGCGCACGAAGTCCAGCATGTTCGGGCGCGCCGAAAGGGCCGCCCGCGGTGCCGCGGACGAGGCGTTGTACTCCTCCATCGATCCCATCCGCCGCCGCCCACAATACGCCGCGCCGCCGCCGGCGAGCGCCAGAGCGCCCCCGCCCATCAGAATTTGCCGCCTGTTCACCACTGTTCCAAATGTGCCGATGAAGCTGTGGTAGCGGTGGGGCGGGCCATCGTCGTTTGTGGCCTGCCATTTGCGCGGTAGAAGGCGGGCGGCAAGAGACGAGCGCCTGCCCCACCGGTTGCCGATTGCAACGGTTGTTTCATTCCAAGCCCTTAGCCGCGGGTCTCCTAGGATGCCGCCGCTACCATGGTAGCAGCGGAGCCCGCGGCGGAGAGGTCCGCCACCTCAGCCGCCTGGTTCAGTCGGCGGCGCGCCTGACCGTGCGGGCTTCGAATCCCAAGGCGTGCCAGATGCCGCGCGGCGCCGGCACGGTCGCCGCGCCCTCCCGGCGTGACATCTGGCAGCGGGCCGTTCCGCCAGTCCGGAATGTTCAGTCGAGCCGTGCCGTGCTTTCAGCGCGTGTGCGATCAATTGCGCAAATGCCGGATGGCCACGTGTGGGATACAGAAATGGCGCCGGAACGCGCTGTAGGGCCTCTCGCGGGTCCGCTGACAGCCCGGGAGGCCTGTCCCACGGCGGCGTCGATCTTTTCACGGGTTCACGGGAAGCTGTGGGACGATGAAGTTTCGATCGTGAAAATAGCCGAGGTTTTCCATTCCGTCCAAGGTGAAGGCTCGCTTCTTGGCGTGCCGTCGGTGTTCGTTCGCACCAGCGGGTGCAACCTGCGCTGCTCGTGGTGCGACACGCCGTATACGTCCTGGAATCCGGAAGGCGCAACCTTGACCGTGGAAGAGGTCCTTGCGCGTGTGAGCGCTTATCGCTGCGGCCACGTGGTGGTGACGGGAGGCGAGCCGATGATCGCTCCGGATATCGCCGCTCTCACCACGGGACTGCGCACCCTTGGATCGCACATCACGATCGAGACCGCGGGTACGGTTTACGCCCCGGTTCCGTGCGATCTGATGTCGATAAGCCCCAAGCTCGCGAACTCCACGCCGGAAGGCCCGTGGCGCGAGCGGCACGATGCCTTGCGCATCCAGCCGGATGTGTTGCGGCGGCTGATGGGCGAGTACGCGCACCAACTGAAGTTTGTGGTCGCCGCGGCGGACGACCTCGTGGAGATTCGCGCCGTCGTCGAGTCGCTTCGCGCCAAGGCTGCGAACGTGATCCTGATGCCGGAGGGGATCGATGCGGCGGTTCTACGCGAGCGCGGCCGATGGATCGCCGAAATCTGCAAACGGGAGGGGTTCCGCTACAGTCCCCGCCTGCATGTCGATCTGTACGGAAACCGCCGAGGCACGTAGCCGGCTCCCGGCCGGTCCGCGGTTCCGATGCATAATGTATCATGCACCGTTCATTCATGCGATCCTCGGTGGCGATCCTCGCCGTTCTATTTTCAAGTTCCTCCCGGGCCGATAACTGGCCGCAGTGGCGCGGTCCCACGGCCGATGGCGTCTCGACCGAAAAGAACATTCCCGTCGAGTGGGCCAAGGACAAAAACATTGAATGGAAAGTGCCGTTGCGCGGACTCGGAACCTCTACTCCCATCGTCTGGAACGACCGGATCTTCGTCACGACGCAGACCGGCGACGGCCCCTTTGAGCAGCGCGGCCGCGATTTCGCGAACGCCTCGGTTGCGCGGAAGACGGGCGCCGCGGACGTCGTGCGGTTCGCCGTCCACGCCTTCGCGCGCGCCGATGGGAAGCTCCTATGGGAGTACACCTTCGATGCGGACGGCGCCCTTCAGCCGGTCCACCTGAAGCACAACCTCGCGAGCCCCAGCATTGTGACCGACGGCAAACTGCTCTACGCCTGGGTGGGCACCGGGCAGCTCGTGGCTCTGAGCCTCGACGGCAAACCGGTTTGGAAGCGGCACCTCGGCAAGGAGTACTCACCGTTCGAAATTCTGTGGGGCCATGGCAGTTCTCCCGCGCTGTACAAGGACAGCCTGATTTTGCTTTGCGATCACCAGACCGCGGCCTATATGCTGTCGCTCGACAAGCGCACCGGTAAACAGCTTTGGAAAGTGGACCGCGGCAAAGACCGGCGCTCGTATGCGACTCCGTTCCTGGTGGCCGGACCAAAAGGCGACGAGCTTATCGTCAACTCGAGCGCGCGGATCGACGCGTTCGATCCCTCCACGGGCGAGCCGCTCTGGCACGTAGGCGAGGACAATCGCGTGCCGGTGCCGACGCCGGTGTTTCACGCCGGCGTGATCTACGCGACGCGCGGTTACAGCAGTGGCCCGTACATGGCCGTGAAACCCGGCGGACGCGGGGACGTTTCCGAAACCCACGTCGAATGGCTGGTTAAGACCGGAGCCCCGTACGTTTCGTCCATCCTTTATTACGGCGGCCTCATCTACATGGTGAATGAAACCGGCATCGCAAGCTGTGTCGACGCAGCGGACGGGAAAACGCTGTGGCGGGAGCGCTTCGGAGGCGTCTTTTCCGCGTCGCCCGTGGCCGCCGATGGCAAAGTGTATCTGATGAACGAGGCCGGAGAAGCCTTCGTTCTGCAGGCCGGGCGGGAGCTCAAGATCCTGAAGCGGAGCAACCTGGACGAACGGACGCTCGCGTCGCCGGCGATTTCAGACGGGCAGATCTTTCTCCGCACCGACGAGCACCTGGTGTGCATCGGGAAGCGAAGATCCTAAGGACTTTGGAATGAAACTACTGTTGCAATTGGCGCCCGGTGGGGCAGGCGATCGTCTTTGGTCGCCTGCCTTCTGCCGCGAAAATGGCAGGCCACAAACGACGATGGCCTGCCCGACCGCTGCCACAGTTCCATCGGCAGATTTGCAACGGTTATTTCGTGACGAGTCCTAACCTTGGACCCCATTCTTCACTACATCGGCGCCCGCGAGCGCGAGATGATCGCCCTGATCCGCCGCTTCGTTGAATGCGAGTCGCCGAGCGACGACCGCGTTGCGGTGGACCGTTTCGTCGATCTTGTGGCGGATTCGCTTTCCTCCGAAGCGCGGGTCCGCACATTCCCCGGAGGGCGCTTCGGACGGCACCTCCGCGCCGAATTTGTCCTTCCCGGACGCAAGAAGGCTGGACAAGTCCTGGCCCTTGGACATTCCGACACCGTTTGGCCGCTGGCCACGCTCTCTCGAATGCCTTGGCGCGAAGCGCCCGACGACGCCGGCCGCATGCGGCTTTGGGGCCCTGGCGTGCTCGACATGAAAGCCGGCATCGCTTTCCTCATCTTCGCCACCCGCGCCCTTCGCGAACTGGATCTGCCGGTTTCAAGCAAGGTCGTCCTGCTGCTGAATTCCGACGAGGAAGTGGGAAGCGGCAGTTCGCGCCCCCTAACGGAGAAAGAAGCCCTCCGCAGCCACGCCGTGCTGGTGCTCGAACCTGGTACCGGACTCGAAGGAAAGCTGAAGACCGCGCGCAAGGGAGTCGGAGACTACACGGTTACGGTGAAAGGCAAGGCCTCGCACGCGGGCGTCGATTTCAGCGCCGGCGCGAGCGCCATCGTCGAGCTTGCGCGGCAAATCGAAAAAATCGCGAGCTTCACGAATCTGAAGCGCGGAACCACCGTGAATCCGGGCGTCATTCGGGGCGGCACGCGATCGAACGTGATCGCCGCCGAGGCCGCCGTCGAAGTCGATCTCCGCGTGCTCCGCCTCCGCGACGCGCCCGCGCTCGACCGGAAGTTTCGCGCCCTTCGTCCGTTCGACAAGCGGTGCACCCTTACCGTGGAAGGGGGGCTCAACCGGCCCCCCATGGAGCGCTCCCCCGGCGTCGTGGCGCTTTACCGGACCGCGCAGCGCCTCGGCATGGAATTGGGCGTGAAGGTGGAGGAATCGCTTACGGGCGGAGGATCCGATGGCAACTTTACCGCCGCTTTGGGCGTGCCGACTTTGGACGGTCTGGGGGCCGCCGGAGAGGGTGCGCATGCGTCCCACGAGAGCGTCTTGACGAGCCGGATGGCCGATCGGACGGCCCTGCTCGCAAAATTACTACTTGCTATGGAGCCCGTAGATCGCTAGAATCATCTGTTTGCGGCAAGTCAGGAGGAATCATGTTGGTTGAGCAGAAGGTGAAGCAGATTATTGTCGAGCAACTGGGAGTCGACGAGACCCAAGTAGACAGCACGGCCTCGTTCGTTGACGACCTCGGCGCCGACTCATTGGACATCGTCGAGCTGGTAATGGCTTTCGAGGAGGCGTTCGAGCTCGAGATCCCCGACGAGGACGCCGAGAAGATCGCAACCGTCAAAGATGCGGTCGAGTACATCGAGAACAAGACTTCCAGCAAAAAGTAAGCTTCCCCGCTCAATCGTACGGAAGGAGTCAGTTTGTCCCGAAGGGTTGTAGTCACAGGTGTGGGGTTGTTGTGTCCGGTCGGCATCGGAACCGAGGAAGTTTGGAAGGCGATTCAGGCCGGCAAGAACGGAATCGGCAAGATCACTTGTTTCGATCCCACCGCGTTCGCCTGCCACATCGCGGGCGAAGTGCATGGATTCGAACCCGGCCTGTACATCGAAAAGAAAGAAATCAAGAAGATGGGCCGCTTTATCCACTTCGGAGTGGCGGCCTCCGAATTCGCGCTCAAAGCCTCGGGCCTCAAGGTGGACGAGTCTAACGAAGAGCAGGTCGGCGTGTACATTGGGAGCGGTATCGGCGGCTTCGACGTCATTGAACGCGAGTACACCGAATTCCTGAAGCACGGCCCGCGTAGAATTTCTCCGTTTTTCATTCCCGCCACGATCATCAATCTGGCATCGGGGCACGTCTCGATTCGCACTGGCGCAAAAGGTCCGAACTCGGCCGTCGCGACCGCCTGCACGACGGGCGCGCACGCCATCGGCGATTCGTTCCGGATCATTCAGCGCGGCGACGCCGACGCCATGATTTGCGGCGGCGCGGAAGCGTGTATTACGCCCATGGGCATCGGCGGATTCGGCGCCATGCGCGCCCTCTCGACGCGAAACATCGCCCCCGAAGAGGCCTGCCGCCCGTGGGACAAGGACCGCGACGGCTTCGTCGTCGGGGAAGGCGCGGGCATTCTGATCCTCGAAGAATTGGAATTCGCCAAGCGCCGCGGCGCTCCGATCGTGGCGGAAATGATCGGCTATGGGATGAGCAGCGACGCTCATCACGTGACCGCCCCGGCCGAAAACGGGGACGGCGCATACCGCGTGATGAAATACGCTTTGCGCGACGCGAAAATCGATCCCTCGGCCATCGACTACATCAACGCCCACGGCACCTCAACCGAAATCGGCGACCGCATGGAGACCGTGGCGATCAAGCGTTGCTTCGGTGAGCATGCCTATCGCGTTGCCGTCAGCTCCACCAAGTCGATGACCGGTCACCTGCTCGGCGGCGCGGGCGGTCTGGAGGCCGGCATCGCGGTCCTGGCGATTCGCGATCAAATGGCTCCGCCGACGATCAATCACCACGCGCCGGACCCGCTCTGCGATCTCGACTACGTCCCGAACCACGTGCGGCCCATGAAGATCGACTACGCTCTCTCGAATTCCTTCGGATTCGGCGGAACGAACGGCGCAGTCGTGTTCAAGCGTTACACGGAGTGATGGGATGAAGGTTGCCGTCGCCATCAAGCAGGTTCCGGCGCGCGACTCCTGGCTGCGTATCGACGCCGCCGGCTCGTGGATTCAGGATTCCGATCTGAGCTACGAGATCAATGAACCCGACGCCTACGCGCTCGAAGCGGGTTTGCAGTGGAAAGAGAAACACGGGGGCGAAGTGGTCGTCCTCTGCGCGGGCCCCGCGCGCGCCTCCCAAACCATTAGAGAATCGCTCGCCAAGGGCGCGGACCGCGCTATCCATATTGAAGAAGAGAACCCGGCGGCGTTCGACGCGCTCGGCCTCGCCCGGCTGATGGCCGCGGCCCTTGCTGCCGAGCAGCCGGATCTGGTGCTGACCGGATTGCAGTCCGATGACCTCGGCTACGGCCAAACCGGCGTCATTCTGGCCGAGGCGCTGGGGCTGCCTCACGCAACCCTTGTCATGCAAATGGAAGAGACGGATGGTGGTATTCGCGTGAAGCGTGAGCTTGAAGACGGCTGGTTCCAGAACGTCGAAATGCCCTTACCCGCGCTCCTCACGGTCCAATCCGGCATCAACAGACTGCGCTATGCCACGCTGATGGGAATCAAGAAGGCGAAGATGAAAGAAGTGCGGCGCGTGACGGCGGCCGAATTGGGCGGCGCTTCCGCGCCTGTCCTCCGGATCGCGCGCCTCTACCTGCCCGAGCGCTCGAAGCAGATCCAGTTGTTCGAGGGCAGTCCTAAGGAAGCCGCTGCGAAACTCGTGGAAAAGCTGAAGTTCGAGGCGAGGATTCTATGAGCGTTCTGGCGGTCATGGAGCAGCGCGCGGGCGTCTGGAACCGCATGTCCTGGGAAACCATGAGCGCGGCCGGGCGGCTGGGCGCGGAGCTCGGACTGCCGGTGGGCGCGGCTGTCATTGGCGGCGGCGTCGCGACGCTTGCCTCCGAGATCGCGGCGAAGCAACCCGGCAAGGTTTATGCGGTGGATCATCCGCTGCTCGCCGAATACACGCCCGACGGTTACGCGGCCGCGCTGCGGCAACTCGTGGAGTACGTCAAACCCACGCTCGTAGTCTTCCCGCACACCTACCAGGTTCGCGATTTCGCTCCTAAGCTCGCAGCGTCGCTTGGCCGCGCGCTGGTGAGCGACGTCATCGGACACCGTGTCGCCGACGGCGTCGTCACTCTGGTCCGCCAGTTGTTCCAAGGCAAAGTCAACGCCGACGTCCGGTTTTTGACGGAAGCGCCGAACTTCGCCTCGATGCAGGCCGGAGCTTACCGCGCGGATCAGTTGGCCGCAAGCTCGAACGGCGGAAGCCCGGAGGGCATCGAATCTTTCACTCCGCAACTTACGGAAAGCGCCATTCGCACGAAGCCGCTCGAATTATTTCGCGAGTCCCAGCGCGCCGTCGATCTCACGACGGCTGAAATTATCGTGTCCGTGGGGCGGGGCATCAAGGAAGCGGAGAACATCGCGATCGTTCAGAAACTGGCGGACGCGCTTGGCGCGGAGCTCGCTGCGTCCCGTCCCATCTGCGACAGCGGCTGGCTTCCCATGGAGCGGCAGGTGGGCAGCTCCGGCCAGACGGTAGCGCCGAAGATGTATCTTGCGGTAGGCATTTCCGGGGCTATCCAGCACCTGGTCGGTATGAAAGGGTCGAAGACGATTGTCGCGATCAACAAGGACCCGGAAGCGCCTATTTTCGAAGTCGCCGATTACGGCATCGTCGGCGATCTGTTCCAGGTTGTACCCGCGTTGATCGAAGAAATCGAGAAGGCAAAGCGGTAACCGCGCCGGCGAACGTCCTGGCGTCAGCGCCGATCGTCTTCGAAGCGCACTTACCGCGTCACCTCCAACAACGTCTGGATTCGCTCCAGGCTTAACGTCTCGGCATCCTGCATTTTGACTTGGGCGCGCAGGACGGGTACATCCATGAACCAACGCGACGACACGACGCAGGACAAATGGGGAAACGGGTCAGCCTGATCCGCACTGCGAAACGAAGCGCATTCCCTAGCAAAGTCATGCTCCCGCGCGAGGCGAGCGGAGCGGTCCCGTTGCTGGCCGTTCGCCAGTTCGCAGTCAGGCCCGCGTCCTGTATGCCGACCAGCAATAGTGGCCGCCTCGGCGCGGCAATCCACGGCGAAAACGGAGTTTTTGTATCCGGATGTCAACACCGCCATGATGGCTTCGACGCAGAATTCATGCGGACAAACGAGTCAAAAGGTGACAGGGAGCGAAGAGGCCGACGGCTTCGGGCGTCCGGAAAAGACCAAGCTGTTCGAAGGCGCGGGTACCATGGAAACGAAAGCGGTCTACGACGGTGCGGGCAGGGTGAAGCAGCGGTATCTGCCTTACCGGGCGCCGGCGGCGGACAAGACGGAAGCTTCGTACGACTGGCTGGGGCGGGTAACGGCGGTGATCTCGCCCGGCGTGCCCATTGGAGGGACGCGAAGCTACGGATACCGCGTCAACCAGACGTGGATGAGGGACGAAGCGGGCAAGTGGACGCGATCCCTGGTAGATGGACTTGGGCGGCTGAAGGAGGTGGAGGCAGACCCGGCGGTGGCATCGGGGATCGTTACGGGATTTTCGAATCCCAGCGGCCTCGCCTACCTGACCCAGTACACCTACGACGTACTCGACAACTTGACGGTGGTAACGCAAGGGACGCTCGGGGCGCGGACGTTCACTTACAATTCGCTCGGCTGGTTGCTGACGGCGACGAACCCGGAGAGCGGAACGGTGACGTATGACTACGATTCGAACGGAAATCCGGCGAGCCGGAGCGACGGGAGAGGAGCGGTGACGACGTCGAGCTACGACAACTGGAGACGCATCGAGGGCAAGACCTACCCGGCGGGAAGGCCAATGTTTACCATCGCTGGGTTGTGGCATAGAATCACGCTCGGCACGGAAACGGTGAGTCCGCACATTCGGTGAGTCAGTGGAGAGGTGCGAAAAATCCGGCGTTTCAGGGAGACAAAGAGGCGGGAACGAGGTCGAGTAGCATCGGCTGCGGAGAGCGCAGTAGGGTGAGGAGCTGCTGGAAGGCGTCTTTGCCCTGTTGCCGGCAAGTGCGCAAAACACTCACCAAAATCTGTTGAGTTCGTGCGCCGTTCCAGGTCCGGTTGCCACCCAGGTTTTGCGGGCCACCACCAACAGACGGATCGCTGCCTCAATGAAATTGTTGGTAGCCGGAATCCCTGGACAGTGCGGGAAGGTGAACAGGTGAGGCTGCTCATGTTGCAGGTGGCGCGCTAAACGCTGATTGGCGGCATGGCGCAGTCGCGTTGCCAACAACCGGTCCAGCCGAGCCTCCAAGCGGCCCGTGGCCACCGCCAATCCATGCTCGCTGACCAGTCCCTGTTGGTGCCGATCCCGCAAGGACAGACTGTCCAGCAACAGATCCAGGACCGCCTGCGGAAACCGCCGCGCCGTCCCGGTCAGGATCTTCAGCAGGTCCCGGCAGCGCCGGATCGGATGCGCCAGGCAGGTTTGGTGAAAAGCCTGCAAAAACCCATACCAGGTCCGGGCTCCGTCAGGTACCAGAAAGCCATCGTAATCAGCCCCCAGCACCGCCGCCGCTTCCGCAAAGCCCCGCTGCGGCTTGATCCGATACACAGTGACCCACTCGTTGCCGATCACTCGCATGTTCTGCAACTGGCCGCCTACGCGCCAACCCATGTCGTCCAGCCCATTCAGCGGGCTGTGCCGCAGCGAGGCCGTCAATTGTGCATAGCTGGGAGCAGCCAAGTTGCCCAACCGTTGCAGAGCCCGGCAGATCCCGCTGCGGCTCACGGTCAATCCGTAGCCCAATTGCAGCGACCGGGCCACACGCTCATGCGACAGGCCCATCT
>CAMDED010000012.1 GCA_945893365.1 Candidatus Sulfopaludibacter sp. SbA3
TTCCCGCCTCAAACAGTCTGGGATGTTTTGGACCGTTCGCGGCGCCAACGCCATCATCGCCTTGCGATGCTGCCATCTCAACGGCCGGTTTGAGGATTACTGGGAGGCGCGCCGGGCCGCATGAACTCCACTTCTATGTCGCGCACCCCGGACAGAGTATTGTCCCGATGCGCGGCTTGAAGGTAGGGTTTTCCATCGACACAAAACTCAGCGTCCCGAGACGGTACATACCTGCCTCGCTTTTCTCTCCTCGCGAATAAACGTATTCCTCGGGATCGGCGCGGAGTCGGACTCGGCCGCGACGGAGCCAAACCCGAGCCGTGCACACGTCAAACGGGGTCCCGTGCAGTCATCACTTCGCGGGCAGATTCCGGACCAGAGGGTCGGGAGCAGGCCCGCTCCGATTGCCGGTCAACCACTCGAGCCGCTCCTTCATCCGGTCCTTGGGCATCTGGCCGAGCACCCGAGCCACGATGCGCCCTTCCGGGTCGAGGAATGCCGTTGCGGGAACCATGGAGCCCAATTTGAGGTCGTCAAGGTCCATGGAGCTGGCGCCCACCCACACGGGAAAACCGATGTTGAATTTGTCGATGAATTCCGGGATTTTCGGCCTCGTCTCACGGTCATCGAGCGATACCGCCACGAACACGACGCCTCGGGCCGCATATTCCTTTTCCATTTCAACGAACATCGGCATCTCTACCCGGCATGGCAGACACCAGGTAGCCCAGAAGTTCAGCACGACGACCTTGCCTCGAAAATCGCGCAGGCGCACTTTCCGGCCTTTCAGGTCCTTACACGTTAGGTGGACCGGGCGCGGGTCCTTCGCAACCGCGATGGCGGATGAAAGTACGAACGGCAATAGCGCCCCGGCCGAAGCAAGCTTTGATCGCAATGGAAGCATTGTTGATGACACGCAGTCCCCCGAAGGATACGCAGCGAAAGCAAAACGACGATATCACCCAGCGCGCGGACCCCGCAATAATTCGAAAATACTACGCGCCGGTCCATCATACGCGGTCTTCGGCGCCGCGGACGATCCGCTAATTTCGCGAGAATTAATAATACATTGCCATTATTGATTCCGTCTCCGCTACTCCTTATGATTGGCGCGTTTGGAGGAAAAATGCAGAAAAAGCGCTTGCAATTTATGGCGGCCGCCGTTGCGATCCTTGTACTGGCGGGCACGGGACAGCGGGCCTACGGCCAAGGTTGTGTGGCGGGACGGCAGGGTGCGCCCATGGTTGGGGCGCTATGCGCCGGTGGTGCTCACGGTGGAGGAGCGGTCTCGACCGGCACGGGCGCGGCGGCGGCCAATAATTCGTCCGCGGGCCGCTGGGAAGTTAGCGTCGGCTACCGCTGGCTGAATTCAAACCGCCATTTTGTGGGAGACGTGGAACAGCCGCAGCGGATGGCGCAAAATACGCAGCAGGAAAATAAGCAGCACTTGTTCGACCTCGGGCTGAGCTACCGCCTCAACCGCCGTTGGACCCTTACTTTCAGCGCTCCTTTCATGGACGCCGACCGGATCAATCATCGCACCGGCGGAGTGACGGAAAGCACGGGACTGGGCGACATGACGGTTGGAGCGAAGTTCTGGGTCTTCCGGCCGCCCGCGGAGTCCCGCCAAAACATTCAAGTGGGATTTTCTCTCAAGATGCCCACGGGGACCCCGGACGCGACCAGCATCATCACCGGCACGGCAACACCATCTACTACAAAGACGACCGTCGATCAGTCTATTCAGTTGGGTGATTCCGGAACGGGAATCTCGGTCGATTACCTGGCGTACAAGGTGCTGCCGCGGCGGTTTACGTTGTTTTCGAACGGCATCTATTTGTTCAACCCGAGAAACACGTACAGTGCCACTACTCCGGGCGCGCGCGTGGGAGGGCTGTCCGTTTCCGACCAATACCTGGTCCGTGGCGGAGTCGGCTACGCGGTTCCAAAATTGCGCGGGCTGGCCCTGAGCGTTGCGGGACGACATGAGGGCGTTCCGGCGCGAGATATTATACGGCGGGAAGACGGGTTTAGGCGTCCTGGATACGCGGTCTCGGTGGAGCCGGGAGTTCAATTCTCCCATGGCAGGGACCTCTGGTCCTTCAGCTACGCTTATGCGTAGTACCGCAATCGCACCAGGAGCGTCGCGGATGTCCGCAGCGGTGGACATGGCGATGCGGCGTTTGCCGATGGCGTCATCATTGTCGGCTACTCCCGGATTTTCTAGGGATCTCGGCGATCGGCGGTGCGGCAGGGGCTAGCAGCCCGTGGTAGAAGTGCCTAGATTTCGGAACCAAACCTGCCGGGCGACTACGGGGCGCAGATAGAAAATGTAAAGCAAGGTTCGCAGAAGGCCGTGAAGTTAGACCAAGTCGCGCAGATTGACGTCCAGGTGGTCTGAACGTGCGAAATCGCAGCGGAGAAGCCCTGCAGGGTCCTCGGTTTACCGATTCCGAACGACTTCCGGACCAGCAGCGCCAAGTTGAATCCCACCGCGTGGAACAGAAGCCGCTTGAGAATGTTATTGTGCCCACGCAAGTGAGTTCGTCGCATGCCGCCGGTTCGTACATGTGAGCAAAACTTCTTTCGGTCAGCTCCGTGCGCAGTTTTTGCAGGTCCTTGCCGCGCCGTCCGGCCATCCGGCGCCGGTTGGCATACACCCGCTTCTGTTCTTTTTCCTTGCCGTCCCATTTCCTCGGCCCGCGCTCCGGCTCCGGAATGTAGCTGCGCACACCTTCGGTATTCAGGTCGACCAGGACCTGATTGCTGTGATATCCCTTGTCGGCCACCACCTCTTCGACACCGCGTTCGTTGATCAGCGCCGCGTTCGCCTGAGCCTCTTGTAACGTCACTCCGAGGGTAGTGCTGTCACCCAGATCCGCGCCTTGCAACGTGATCGCCACCACCGCGCCGCTGGACATATCCACCGCGTGCTCGGCTTTGTGCGCCAGGTGCGTGCGGCCATCCTTCATCTTGGTGATGCGCGCGTCCGCATCCGCTGGGCTCTTCCAATCCTGATTGGAGGCCTTCTTCTTGCGCTTGCGGTCCAGGCGCGCCGCCTGCTCGCGCGTGGGTTGCTCGATGCCTTCCGCTTTCGCCAAGTCTTTTATATACTCCTCATACCCGCGGCCATCGTCGCGCCGCTGGATCGAACGCAGCGCGGCATTGGCTTCCAGCGTGGTCGCGTCAATGGCGATGGTCTGCCCCTCGATCAAGCCTTCTTCACCCAGTACTTTCACAAACCAGCGGAACACGGCCTTGTGCGTCTCCACGGGTATCAGCCGCCGCGTTCGCGAGAGGGTTGAATGGTCCGGTGTCGCGTCCGTCAGACTCAGTCCCAGAAAATCACGCAGCGACAGGGAATCCGCCGCGCGCCACGCAATCCCTCGTTCCGATTCGATCCCTTCACAATAGCCCAGCAGCAGCATCCGAAAGTACACTCCGGGAAGCATACTCGGCCGCCCCATGACCGGTTTGTAGAAGCGACGGCACAAGTGTTCCAGACGCTTATCGACCTTGTTCCGATCCAAGACCTCGTTCACCTTGGAATAAAACGGGTGACTTGCTGCCTTGGGGATCTCTTGCGTGCTGAAAAACAGCACCACCTGCTTCGCTTTCCGCTTGCCCATCGCCATACCCTCTATGACGCCTGAAACATTCAAGAGGTAACATGTTTCCGTGTTCTTTTCCTGCCACTTCTACCACGGGCTGTTAGAGCTGCGTGCTAGAGTTTCGGTATGAGGTTTCCATCCCGGGTTGAAGCGAATCCGAACGTCATGAGGGGCAAGCCGTGCATCAAAGGGACGCGGATTCCCGTTTATCTCTTGCTGGAGAAGATGGCCGCGGGCGAGACCTCCGAGTCCCTGCTCTCCGCCTATCCGCAACTCTCCGCGGAAGACCTGCAGGCTTGCCTGGAGTATGCGGCTTTGCTTGCCGCCGACGAAGTCGTTTTGACAGAAGCGTGAAAACGGGCCGCTCGACTTGCTACTTTGTTTCATCCCTTGATTAGAGTTGGAATCATGACGTATCTGTTCATAGACGGTGGTTACCTGCGGACCAGCTTTAAGGACTGCATGTCGCGCTACCATTCCGAGGAAGTTGATTGCTCGATCCGAGCAACGACGAATGCCCTTCACCAACTGCACGCGCTTAGTGCCATTCCGGAGAAGATGTTTTACTATGATTGCGTTGATGAGCGCCGAGACGGCAATGAATCCGATGAACAACTTGCCCGGCGCGTGAAGGCGCAGGAGGACCGCTTCAACTTGATTCGCGATGCACCAGGCTGGCACGTGCGAGAGGGCAGGCTGGTCGGTGCACGAAAGGGAGTGCGTCAGCGTCAAAAGCCAGTCGATATTCTGCTGGCAGTCGAAATGCTGAGTCATGCCTTCAACAAGAACATGCACGAGGCGATTCTCATCGCAGGCGATGACGACTTCACGCCTCTCGTCGAGGAGCTTCTCCGACACGGAACCTACGTTCAGGTGTTGAGCGATCGCCGGTCTGGTTCCCTGCACCTCATGCATACTGCTGATGTCGGACGGAGAATGGGCTATCCCTTCTACTGGCACCTCACACCGATTGGGTTTCAGAAAGAGCATCCACTGCCAGACGACGCAAGCGTTGCCTTCAACGTGGACGGCGGGCGGCGCGTGGAGTATGGCATCTGCGAAGCAGGCGAGAAGGTGGAAATATTCGAATCCGGAGGTGTATTCCATTTCTGCGTCCCGCGCGAGCGCAACATGGTGTCGAAAGTGCGTGCGCGCGATCTGCGAATGTTACGGGCGTATCTCGAATATGAGTTCTCAGAACGCAATCTGCTCCCTGAGGAATGGAAGCCATTCAACTCTGCAACACACGCTCTCGAGTAGGAAAATCGCGAGAATGCCTCAATCTTCGAGCGGATGAAGACTGCCGGGTTGTTTCCTTAAACGACCTGCCGCCCATGCGACGCTTACGTAACCGCCCTAATCCAGCAGTACCCGCCTTGTCGTAGTGACCGTAACCGCACGAAGGCCCACGCGCATCTTCCTCACGAGAACCGCGTCCTTCTGGCAATTCCCGCTAAGATCATATAATGCAACCCGCGCACTTCTATCGCACCGCCCAGGGGCGCCGCGTATCGACCCTCGGACTCGGCACCTACCTCGGAGGCGCGGACGACGAGACGGACGCCCATTACGCGGACGCCGTGCGCGCCGCCGTCGCGGGCGGAATCAACGTGATCGACACCGCCATCAACTACCGTCACCAACGCTCTGAACGCTCCATAGGCGCGGCCCTGCGCGGCCTCGATCGCGACAGCCTTCTCATCTGCACCAAAGCCGGCTTTCTCACGCCGGGCGCGATTCCGGAGAGCATCCTCAACGAGAGCGACGTCGTTGGCCGCATGCACTCGATGGCGCCAGCCTTCCTCGCCGACCAGATCGATCGCAGCCTGACGAACCTCGGCGTCGATACCATCGACGTCTTCTACCTGCACAATCCGGAAACGCAGCTCGGCTTCGTGAGCCGCGACGAATTTCATGCACGTATCGGCGCTGCGTTCGCGCGCCTCGAACGCCTGGTCGCCGACGGCAAGATCCGCTGGTACGGCACGGCCACCTGGGACGGTTACCGGAAAGCCGGGTCGCTCGATCTCAACACGCTTCTTGAAATCGCAACCGATCAAGGCGGAGCGGATCATCATTTCCGGTTTATCCAGCTCCCTTTCAACCTGGGGATGGTCGAAGCCTTCGTCAGCCAGCCGGGCCGTCAGAGCGTGCTCGAGATTGCCGCGGGGGCCGGAGTCACTGCGATCGCGAGCGCCACCTTGATGCAGGCGAGCCTCGCTTCCAACATGCCCGAGGGCGTGATTGAACGCCTGCCCGGCTTGGTCACGAACGCGCAGCGGGCTATCCAATTCACGCGGTCGACGCCGGGAATCGCGGTGGCGCTCGTCGGAATGAGCAGTGCGGCCCATGTCGCGGAGAATCTCGGCGTCGCCGAAGTCGCGCCAGCGACGCGGGAAGAGTACATGCGGCTTTATCAGTAGGCCAATGAAGACGCCCGCGAAACCCGCTCCCGCGTTTGTCCTTTTCGATATCGACGGCACGCTCACGCGGCGCGCCGGCCCGCATCATCGGGAGGCCCTTGTGAAGGCGATACGCGATGTCACAGGCATGGACACGTCTCTCGATCACATTCCGCTTCATGGGATGCTCGATCCGGATATTCTTCGCCAGATGATGGTCGACGCCGGGGCGTCGGCTGCATTCGCGAAGCGGATGATGGCGGCGATCGTGGAGCGCGCGGAATCGATTTACGTCGATACCTGTCCGAGCCTGGTCCGAAAGACCTGTCCCGGAGTGCGGCCATTACTGCGGCGGCTCACGGCGGAGGGAATTCCGCTGGCGCTCGTGACCGGCAACCTCACGCGCATCGGATGGAAAAAAGTGGAGCGCGCAGGCCTGAAACCGCACTTCCTCTTCGGCGCGTTTGCGGAAATGGCGTCGACGCGCACGGCCCTTGCCCGCATGGCGATCCGCAAGGCACGAGCGGACGGGCTCATCGAACGCAGGACGCCGATCTCGCTCATAGGCGATTCCCCCAACGACGTGATCGCCGCCCGCGCCAACGGCATCCGTGCGATCGCCGTGCACACCGGCATCTCAACTGCCGAGGAACTCGCTGCGCACGCGCCCGACATTCTGCTCGAAGACCTGCGAGCGCTGAGGCTTCACATGCTGCTGTAGGGCGCGCTGGCTATCGGGCTACTACTTCACCTTGCTCAGCACCCTGTCCTTGATCCAGTGTTCGTCCCACCACTCCACCGGATTGATCTGTACCCCGTCCAATTGCATGCTGAAGTGCAGGTGGTCGCCGCCAGCAAGGCCCGTCGAGCCACTCTTCCCGAGCGTCTGCCCGTTCTTCACCGCATCGCCTTCCTTCACCGAAATCGAGCTCAAGTGCGCGTACATCGATTGGAGTCCATACCCGTGATCCACAACCACGCAATTTCCGTAGATGCCGAGATCCGCGGCCCACACCACCGTGCCATCGTTCGACGCCGGCACGTCGACGTGCTGCGTCACCGAGAGGTCGAATCCGAGATGCACCTGCTCGTCCACCTTCTTTCCGCGATACATGTACGTCCGCCGGTCGGCGAATTGCGACTCCACCTGGGAATTGGCAAGCTGCCGGAACGGGCCGTTCCATAGGAATTTCTCCGCCGTCTTCAGCCGCAAATCCGCAAGCGTCTTGTTGTTCTGCCTGCGCAGTGCGCCGTTGATTTTCAGGAACCGTGCGAGCAAATCCCCGCCGCTGCCCTCCGAGTCGATCTGCGGCACCACTTTCTCCAGAAACTTGTCGTCAATCTCCAATTCGCGCGCGCGAAATTTCTTCGGGAAAATCTTGTTCCAGAACTTCGCCGAAGCCTCCGCGCCGCTGGGATTCCGCGCGAACACCACGGGCTCGGCGCCCGCCGCCGAATCCCACGGCAAGGCAAACAGGGAGAATCGCTCTCCAGGTCCGCCGCCCGGAACCGCGAAGCTGCGGAACGTGTGCGGCCCCACTCTTACGCCGGATTCCGTCACGTATCCCGAGATCGTAAAGACCGCCAGTTCCGAGCCGCCCTGATTGATGTAATGCTGGAATCCATCCGTCACCACCTTTGGCGGCCTCGTGTTCACGTCGAGGTCTATCGTGACCGTGTCTACCTGCGCGCGCAAATCGTTCGACTGCGCTTCCATCACCAGCTTCGCCGGGCCATCCTTCAGCGCGCCGACTTTCTTCCTCCCGACTGAGAAAACGACTTGCCGCGCAGGGTGACGCCGCTTCCAAAACGCAAGACGGGTGGGCGCGGAGCTCTCTTCATAAACGGGATAGCGCACCCCTCCCTGCTCAAGTGCCGCCGTCAGGCGGCGAAGTCCGTGAATGTTGATCACCTTCACTTTGACCTGCGTCTCCATGCCGATCACCTTGACCGGCTCGACAGTCATCGACGTTCCGAGACACAGGAACCACAGCACTCCAAAAATAATCGTGACAAAAAGCAGGACTCCCGCGAAGACAATTTTCACTTTTTCGTCCAGGTATCGATCCAGTCAAGGAAGGTTTTGTACCACAACAACGTATTCTGCGGCTTCTGTACCCAGTGCCCCTCATCCGGGTAGAGTAGCAGCTTCGACGGCACTTTCTGCATTTGCAGCGCCGTGAATAGCTGTAAGCCCTGGCCTGCGGACACGCGGTAGTCCTGCTCGCCGTGAATGACCAAAGTAGGCGTCTTGAACTCCTTCACGAAGTGGCTCGGAGACCAGCGCGCGTACATCTCCGGGTTATCCCAAGGCATGCCGCCGAACTCCCAGATCGGAAACCAGAGCTCTTCCGTTTCCCCGGCTTTGCTGCGCAAATCGAATACGCCCGCGTGCGACACGAGCGCCTTGAACCGGTTGGTATGGCCCATGATCCAATTGACCATGTAGCCGCCGTAGGACCCGCCCGCGGCTGCCATGCGAGTCTTGTCCGCGTAGGGAAGCGCCGCAGCCTGATCGGCCGCCGCCATAACGTCGTCGTACACGCGCCCGCCCCAGTCGCCGTTGATATCGTCGATAAATTTCTGCCCGAAACCGGTCGACCCCCTCGGATTCGGCATCACCACCACGTATCCGGCGGCGGCGAAGACCTGCGCGTTCCAGCGGTAAGTCCACGCCTCTCCCCACGCACCCTGCGGACCCCCGTGAATCAGCATGAGCACCGGATACTTCTTCGACGCGTCAAATCCGAACGGCTTGACGAGGAAACTCTGAACCTTCGCGCCTTCCGCGCCCTCCGTGGACAACTCCTCATACGGAGTGAGCTGATGCATGGCGAGCAGATCGTCGTTCATCCTGGTAAGCGGGGCCGCGGCGCCGCCGCTCGAAGATACCTTGTAGAGTTCGACCGGACGGGAGCCGCTCTGTCCGGAATAGACCATCGTCTTCCCATCCGGCGTGAACTGCACGTCGTCGAGCTCGGTGTCGCTCGCGACCGCGACGCGCGCCGCTCCGCCCTCGACCGATATGAACTGGATCGAGCGGCGTCCGCGATCCTCCACGGTGAAGAATATCTTCGACGAATCCGGCGCCCACGTCTCGCCGGTGACCCATCGGTCCATCCTCTCCGTCAGGTTCGTTACCTTTCCCGTCGCCCGCTCATGCAGCATGAGCCGCCAGCGGTCGGACTCGTAACCGGCCCGGAACTGCGCGCGGAAAGCCAGGAACTTTCCATCGGGTGAGTATGCCGGTGAACTGTCGGCGCCGGGATTGTTCGTGATCTTCTTCGCCGCGCCGCCTTCGATCGGTACTACGTACAACTCCGAATTCGTACTCGTCGCAGCGGATCCGTCCGGATTCATGGCGAAACAGACTTCGGTGCTATCCGGCGAGATCGCGTAATCGTCCTGCCCGCCGAGCGAAAACGGCGGCACGTCGTGGGTTCCGGGCGTCAAGTCCTTCGCCGGCCCGCTATCCGCGGGAACAGTGAGCAGGTGGGTGCGCCGCGCGGTCCGCCACTGGTTCCAGTGCCGATACAAAAGAGAAGTAATGATCCGCGCCTTTACCTTACTCGCCTTCTCTTCATCGAGCTTCTTCCGGTTGCAGTCGTCGTCCGCGCCGCACTCGGGATAGACCTCGCTTGTGAACACGAGGCGCTTCCCGTCGGGGGAAAACAGCACGCCGTCGGCTTCGGTTGAAAGGTTCGTTATCTGCTTTGCGCCCGTGCCGTCGGCACTCATCATCCAGACCTGGGAACTGCCGGAGCGGTCGGAGATGAATACGATCTGCTTTGAGTCCCTGGACCACCTTGCCCGCTCGTTCTTCTCTCCGGCGTCGGTCAATTTCCGAGGCGCGCCTCCTGCGAGCGGCACGACGTAGATATGCTTGGGCCGTTTGTTGTTCGCCACGTCCACGGTTTGAACCGTAAAGGAGGCCAAACGGCCATCCGGGGAAACCTGTGGATCGGCAATACGGGACAATCTCAGCAGCGCCTGGACGTCGAACGGAAGCTTCTGCGCGAACACTCCGGAACAAGCGGCCAAAGCCAGCAACGCGACACGGCACATATTCTTCAATTGTACCGCCTCGAAATCCGGTCACAAACTTTCAAATTTATTTTTGCCCCGCTAGCTCGTTGTATCGCAAGCCATTTACGCGCGAGCTCGGCGGGCGGCCGGGCGTTTTGCGACGTCGCTGCTGATATTATCCGGGCGAGGAGCAGTAATACGAAATGCCAACCACATCCCCAGCCGGAGCGAACCGGCGCGACGGAAAGAAACCGGGCTGCCAAGCGCCGGAAAGCCGCGAGATCGTCATTCTGGACGGAGTCCGGCACGGACTCCGGGCCAAGACCGCTTTGTTGCCTTTTGAAGACCCAGCCGAGTTCGAGGCGTTGAAATCGCACCTCGAAGCCGAGTTGCGTCCCTGCGGGGTTCGGGAATTGCTGGCCTTCGACGGAATCGTTCATGCCGCATGGCTTCTTCAGCGAGCGCGGATTTTTCACACCGCTCACACCTCGTATCTTTTTATCTGCACGCACAGCCGCATTACGGAGAGCTTGGGCGAAAGCTCCGGCACAATCCAGACCCTTGGAGTCATGCTCGATGAAGACGCCCGCGGCGCCAAAACCCTCGAATACATCTCCCGAATGGAAAAGCGCTTCGAGAGCGCGTATTCAAGCGGAATTCGAGAACTGGCTCTCCTCCAGGCGGCTCGCAAAGCCCCGGCCGCCGAGGCGTCCGACTCCATGGCTTCGACGGCCTGACGCGCGAAAAACCGTACAAATTTTGTACCAATTCTTTACAAATTGTGAGCGCGGTTGTGTTTGATAATAGGGAAATGGGGCTTTGGTTACTGCTTTTCGCGACGTTATTCGCCTGCGCGCAATCCGCGCCCGGCCAAGCCAAGCCCCCGAGCGGCATACAGGTCAAGGACCTTGGCGGCGGTTTCGTGGGGAGTACGGTTTGCCGCGCCTGCCATCCGGGACAATGGCAGAATTTCTACAAAAACCCGCACTTCAAGAGCATTGCCGCCGCCGAGGCGCCGGCTTTGTCGGGTTGCGAGGGCTGCCACGGACCGGGAAAGAGCCACGTTGAGGCGGGAGGCGGAAAGACCACGATCCCGCGAGCCTTCTCGCTGATGGAGCCGCGCCAGGCTCTCGATACCTGTCTGAGCTGCCACTCCAAGGATTTCGGCCGCGTCAATATTCGCCGCTCGCAGCACACGCTTTCGAACGTAGCCTGCAACAGCTGCCACTCCATCCACAAGTCACCCGTACCGAAGTTTCTGCTCGCCAAACAGCAGGCGGAGCTCTGCTACGGGTGTCACCCCACGGTCCGCGCTCAATTCTCCATGCCGTTCAAGCACCGCGTGAACGAAGGTTTCATTCAGTGTTCGGACTGCCATAATCCGCACGGTGCCTTCGCCGCCACGTGGCGAAGCGGGACGCGTCCGCGCATGGTCGAGCAGGCACTTGGCAACGAAGAGGCTTGCATGAAATGCCATTCCGACAAGCGCGGTCCTTTCCAGTTCGAACACGCCGCCGTGCGCGTCGAAGGATGCGAAACCTGCCATATTCCCCATGGCTCGACCAACGCCAAACTTCTTCGACGCCCGGCTGTTTTGGCGGTTTGTCTCGAATGCCACAACGGCGCGGGCTCCTTCGGACGCCAGGCCGACGGCATCACAACGCAATCCGGGTCGCACAACATGTTCGATCCGCGCTACCAGAAATGCACCACGTGCCACGTGCGCATACACGGGTCGAACAGCGATCCGCGGTTCTTGAGGTGAGGTGGAGCCCAATGAGAAAGCGCACACTCCCACTCACCTTCCTCGCCGTTCTCGCTCACGCTCTTCAGGCCCAGCAGGTCGGCAGCGCGCGGGGCCAGGACGTCAACGGTTACAACGTCATCAATTCTTTTGAAACGGGCTACCGCTTTTCGTCGATCGACGGCGACCTGGGGAAGTACCGCAGCGACGTCAATTTCCGGAATGGTATCCGGCTCCTTGGCAGCAGCCTCACCGTCAATTCGAAAGACGGCAGAGGACGGCTGTTCGACGAGCTGGTGCTTCAGACCCTCGGGCTCGGCAACGACCCCTACGAGTCCTCCACGTTACGGCTGCAGAAGAACCGGTGGTATCGCTACGACATGCTCTGGCGCATGAATGAGTACTACAATCCCGGCATTCCCATCGCGAACGGGCAGCATCTGCTCGACACCCGGCGCAGGTTGCAGGACCACGATTTTACGATCCTTCCGCAATCGAAGTTCAAGTTTCGCCTCGGCTACACACGCAATACGCAGGACGGGCCGGCGCTTTCCACGATTCAGCTCTTCGACGGGCGGGGAGACGAATTCCCCTTATTTACGAACATCCGGCGCGAGCGCAATGAGTACCGCGTTGGCGGCGACTTCGAATTCGTTGGCATCAAACTGCACTGGCTCCAAGGCTGGGACTATTTCAAAGAAGACACGGCGAACCGCCTCGACGGTCTGAGCGCGGGCAACAACTCCGAGGACCGCACTACACTTGCGGCTTTCTATCGCGCCGAGCCCTATCACGGCTCCACGCCTTTCTCGCGCGTCAACCTGCGAACGGAACGGAAGTACTTCGCGGTGAATGCGAGGCTCACCTACGCGGGCGGCCGGCGCAACTTCATCATGGACGAAAACGCCATCGGGACGAACCGGCTTGGCGCGGCCCAGAACCGCCAGATCGTTGTCGGTGGAAATGCCCGCCGGCCCGCGACCACGGGAGATTTCAGCCTGAGCGTCCTGCCAACGACTCGCCTTTCGGTAACCAACTCCACGTCCATCTCCAGCGTGCGTATCGATGGCGACGCCGTTTACCGCGAGCTCAGCAACGCCTCGCTCCAGGCGACCACGCTGCAATTCCGCTTCCTCGGCATCCACACGACTACGAACATGACCGACACGCAGTATCGCATGTCGGACCGGTTCTGGCTTTACACGGGCTATCATTTTTCGACCCGAGAAATCCGCTCGGTCGAGTCCGATAAGGACCCGTCGTTCGATCCATTCGTGACAGCCGGCTACCAGGAGAACCGCCAGCACTCCGGAGTCTTCGGCATCCGGATCAAGCCGCTGAAGCCGGTGACGGTTACGCTCGACGGCGAGGTAGGCCGCGCGGATACGCCGTTTTTCCCCGTCAGCGACAGGAATTATCATGCGCTCGGCGGACGGGTTCAGCTCAAACAGAAGAGCGTCCTGCTTTCAGCCGCGTACCGTGAGAAATATAACACGAATTCCGTTTCGCTGTCGGCGCATAGTTCGCGGGGACGCAACTATTCATTCGACGCCTCCTGGGCGCCCGCCGCCAAGTTTTCGCTCGACGCCGGGTATTCCAAGATGCATCTGGACACCGTCTCGGGCATCGCCTTTTTCGGCCTCGGCAACTTTCTCCAAAGCAACTCGTATTACGTCAGTAACCTGCACGCCGCAAATATCGGCGTGCGCGTGGCTTCGCACAAACGGGCGGAATTTTACGGCGGTTATTCGATCACGAAGGATGTCGGAGGGTCGAAATTCGCGTTAGGGCCACTAGCCTTGCCGCCGCCGAACACGCTGTTGTTTCCGCAGGAGTTTCCGCTATCGTTCCAGTCTCCCCTCGCGCGGGTTTCCATCCTTGTGCGCGACAAGCTTCGCTGGAATTTCTCCTGGCAGTATTACCGGTACAGCGAAGATTTCGGGCTTTTCGGCGTGGGGCAGAACTACCGGGCGCATACCGGTTACACTAGCCTTCTATGGGCTTTCTGATTCTGCTGGTCGCGCTGGCGGCCGCCTCCCCAGCCGCCGAACATATCCTGGTCTACGAAGACAAGGGCCGTTTCGGGGGCTGGCCCGCGAACCACGGCATCTGGTCCTGGGGCGACGAAATTCTGGTAGGCTTCAGCGCCGCATGGCATCAGGTGAAGGACATCGGCCGTCATCAGGCCAACTCGGATAAACCCGAAGAACCGCGCCTCGCCCGATCTCTCGACGGAGGCCGCACGTGGAAGATCGAAACGCCGCCGGGCCTGCTGCCGCCCGAGCAGGGAGGCCGCCCCATCGCGGAACTTGCCGAGCCGCTCGACTTCACGAATCCCAACTTCGCGATGACGCTCCGGTTCACGAATATTCACACCGGTCCCTCGCGCCTGCACTACTCAAACGACCGCGGCCGTACGTGGCACGGAGCCTTCAATTTCCCCTTATTCGGCCAGAAGGGCATTGCCGCTCGCACGGATTACATCGCCCTCGGCAAGCGGGAATGCCTGGTATTTCTCACGGCGTCGAAGCAGAATGGCCGCGAGGGACGTCCGCTGGTTGTCCGCACGACCGACGGCGGCCTCAATTGGAAGTTCCTTTCCTGGATCGGGCCTGAGCCCAGCGGCTTCTCGATCATGCCTTCCTCCATCCGCCTTTCGACGGGGCGCATCATCACGACCGTCCGGGTGAAGGAAGATCCTCCAAACTGGATCGACGCCTACGCCTCGGACGACAACGGCGCGACCTGGAGCTACTTGAACCGCCCCGTGCCCTCGACGGGCGGGAGCAGCGGGAATCCACCGAGCCTCCTTAAGTTGAAGGATGGCCGGCTCGCGCTGACCTACGGCCATCGGTCTGAACCCTATTCGATCCGCGCGCGCCTCAGCAACGACCAAGGCAAGACCTGGAGCGGCGATATCACGCTCCGCGACGGCGCACCGGCCTGGGACCTGGGCTATACCCGCTCCGTCCAGCGTCCGGATGGTAAGATCGTGACGGTGTATTACTTCATGCGCGAAAAGCATGCGGAGCGTTTTATCGCCGGCACGATTTGGGATCCAAAATGAACACCGATATTTCCCGCCGTACCCTCCTTGCAGGCGTCGCCACGGCAGCCGCATCATCCACGGCATCATCTGCCGCAACCGCCCCTGGCGCGAAACCTCAACTCTGCGTCTTCTCGAAGCATTTCCAATGGACCAACGTCCCGGAGATGACCTCGCTCGTCTCGGAAATCGGTTTCGAGGCTGTCGACCTCACCGTGCGCGACGCCGGACACGTGCTGCCGGAGCGCGTTGCCGATGACTTACCGAAAGCGGCCGAGACAATCCGCAAGGCGGGGCTGAAGCTCGCGATGATCACGAGCGGCATCGTCGACGCGCATTCGCCGCATGCCGAAACGGTCGTGAAGACGGCATCGGCAGTCGGCCTCAAGTATTACCGCTGGGGCGGATTCAAATACAGCCAGGCGAAGAGTATTCCCGCGCAACTTGTGGAGTTTCGCGCGCGGTCGAAGGACCTGGCGGCGCTTAACAAATCGTATGGCATGTGCGCGATGTACCACACGCACTCGGGTGTAGGGCAGGTCGGCGCTTCGTTCTGGGATCTGTGGGAGATCCTGAAGGACCTCGACAACGACGCTGTTTCCGTGAACTACGACATTGGCCACGCGACGGTCGAAGGCGGCTTGGGCGGCTGGCTTCACAGCGCCCGCTTATTGATGCCGATGATCCGGGGCACCGCGATCAAGGACTTCTACTGGGCGAAGGGAACGAAGGGGTGGACGCCCGAGTGGTGCGGCCTCGGACAGGGAATGGTGAATTTCGCCGAATATTTCAGGATGCTCAAGAAAGGCGGCTTCGCCGGACCGGTCCAGGTTCATTTCGAGTATCCGGAGTTGGGCGACGCGCATACCGGTAAGACGAAGTCCACGATTTCACGAGACAAGTTCGTCGCAATCATGAAGCGCGACCTAAAGGTCTATCGGGCGGTGGCCGCGGAGACGGCATTCGCCTGAGCGGGAGGTCCGGCGGCCGATCTACGAGCGCCGCCGCGATCGGCCTCACCCGTTGAAGTGAAACGCCGGGCCCGCCTATCGGCGAACCCAGATCGGACTGGCCCACGCCATGTTCTTATCGGTCTGGATAACCCGGACGTAGTAGTAGCACTCTTCGCCCGCGTAACCTTCGTCGCGAAACGTGAACTGGGTCTTCTCCGTCGAGTAAATGAACTTTCCGTTCTTGACGATGTCGATCTTCGCGATCGGTGCAGTGCCCCGCACTGCAACCGTCAGCTCCGGAATCCCCGCAACTACCGTCTCCTCACCCATCAAAGCATTCCCGATGCGGAAGTCGAGAAGAATCTTGTCCGTCGAGGCGTACGTGCGCCGAGCGCGAAGGCCTTCGAAAATGCCGTCACGATCGAGCGACTTTACGTAGACCGCGGCGAACGACATATGGGTCGAGCGGTGGTCGGAGCTGGCGATGAAGCCCAGCTTCAGCTTCTTCTCAAGCGCATTCCAAATGAAGTTCCTGCTGTCCGTCTCGTAGATCGCGCGGCCGGCCGGGTCGGGTGCGCCGTTGTACTCGTAGGTGCTTCGCAATCCCTGGTAGATTTCGACCACGCGCTCGATGTCCGGGTCGTTGTACTCCCAGCTCACTTGCTTGTTGGCCCAGGCCGAGGTGTGCGGAATCGAGAGCGCCTTCTTGCCTCTCAACATGCGAAACAGGCCGTCCGGGCTCACGCCGGTGTCGCCGATATCGTACGAACCGGGCACGGGCGTATAGTCGCGGTTCAAGTGAACGATGTTGCGATGGCCCCACGGCGAATACTGGCTCCGCTCGTACGCATGCATGGGGGAAAACACGCCAGGCCGGTAGTAGAGGTCCGAAATCTGCTGAATGCGCCACAAATTGTAGCGGCGCGGAAGGTAACGCGTGTGGTCGGTGACTCCGATGAAGTCAAGCCCCGCCGCATCGGCGGAATACCGCATCGTATCCATCAGGGATCCGTCGATCGTCCCGCCGTCTTCGGAGATATCCGTATGACGGTGCAGGTCGCCCCACGCCAACTGATAACCATTGAGCGTATGACGCGCGGGAACCGGCGCCGCGCTTTTCGCCGTCATGGGAGGCGCCGGTGTCAGAGCGGGAGCCGATCCCGATGGCTCGAATAACCGGGCGTACACCGTGTTGTGCGCCGAGCCGGCCGGATAGACGGCCAGAATCCGCGAACCCAGGTTCGCCGCAGCCACTCGTTGATCGATGCGGCCCTCGCTATTCAGAATCAACTCCGGCTTCCTCCAGGAACCCGACTCCCACACCGTGCTCTGAACGCTCAGCCAGTTCACGTTTCGCGCCGTGCGGAAAAACAGGCGCAATTGGCCCTCCGGGGTCACTACGATCGCGGGAGCTTCCATCCCCGCCGCGCCCACGAGCTTCGCGAGCGCGGCCTGCGCTTCGGGCGATGTGTAGAGCTTCCCGTTCCGGTAGCAGGCGAAGCCGATATCGCGCCGCGGCCGCAATCCGCCTTCAGCCGAATCGCTCGCCCACGCCTCGGGACCCATCTCCCAGGCAATCCACGCGCGGTCGTTTGCGTCGACGAAAAGACTGGCGTGATTTTCGAGCCGGGCAGAGACGGCAACAGGAATTTCAGCACTCCATGTGGTTCCATTCAGCGTGCGCAGAAATACGTCATAGTCTCCGCGGTAGCTGTCCCAGGCGACATAGAACGCGCCGGTTTTCTGTGAACCCGCGACCACCGGCTCCCAGTCATTCGCCGCATTTTCAGTGACGAAGCCTTCCTTGCCCCAGGAATTCGTGTGGAGGCGGTAGAGAATATCGAGGTTCCCGCCGCGCATGCTTTGCCAAACCAGCAGCACGCGGGACCCGGCGGCGGCGAGCTGCGGCGAGACGTCAGCGGCCGCATCCGTGGTGAGACGCTCGGTCTTCGACCAAGCCCCGCCACGGAGCACGCGGGCGTAGATGTCCCAGTTGCCGCGAACCTGAGCGGGCCAGGCAACCCAGACGGCGTCTTTCTCATCCACGGCTATGGCGGGCTTATGGTAGTCGCCGGCGATCTCGGTGACCTGTGCGGCGTCGCTCCACTTGCCGCCCTCGAAGCTCGAGGCGAAGACATGCGACGTTCCTTCCGTTTCGGAGTAGGAGACCCAGGCAACCCAGGCCCGGCCGTTCCGCACGGCGAGCGCGGGGTGATCGTCCTCGCGGACTCCGCTGGTGATGGGCATCAGCGCCTTAAGAGCCGCTTCCATCGCCGGGTCCGGGCGCGGGCTTGGACCGGGGTTCGGACGCTGCGCGCAAAGCGGTGCGAGCGAAAGGAAAACGATCCACGCACGCATCTATTTCTTCGTCAGAGGAGTGACCGCGATCTTCCGGAACTCGACCGGCCCATGGTCGCCCTGCAAGATGAGCGGCCCCGGCGCGCCCTCGTCCGGGTTGTTCGCAACGGCCGTCAATCCCTCAATCAATCCTTTGTCGATGATCTTCTTCCCGTTCAGCACCACCGTGACATCGCGCCCGACCAGACGGATATCGAACGTCTGCCATTCACCGGCCGGCTTGCTCGCATTCAAAGATGGGACGATGCGGCTGTAGAGCGCGCCGTTGCCATGCGAATCCGGCGGCTTCCCGAAGTCTTCGAGAATCTGTACTTCATAGCGGCCGCGAAGCCCGATGCCGCTGTTGCTGCGCTCTCCCACCTTGAACTCGGCATGCAGATCGTAGTTCCAGAAGCGCCGCGTCGTAATCAGGTTGTTCGCTCCAGCCACGTTCGTCATGGACCCTTCCTTGACGGCCCACCCAAGAGGTTTATCGGGAATCATGGCCTTCCAGCCCGTCAGATCGAAGCCGTTGAACAGCGGTATGGGCTCGCCGGGCTGCCAGGAGCCGTCGTCACGCTCCGTGATTTCCGGCGCTCGCAATCCTGTCCACTCGAAATACTCTTTGCCCGCCTTGAGCGTGCCGCGAAGTCTTCCGTTCGCAAGGTGCGCCCGGTACTCCTCGTCCGGAGCGCGCCGCTGCGCGCCCTCAAAGCTGAAAACCAGATCGCCATCCTTGGTGGAAAGGTGCGGAATATCGTACATTCCGCCTCCGGGAGCGCCGACAAAGCGTCCTTTCACTCCCTTTACCTCGAGCCACCACGCGCGGTTTCGGGGTTCGTTTGCGACGTGAATATTCCAGCGTCCGTCGTAGGAGGCGTCCGCCCCCAAGAGGCAGAAGGCGGGCGGCAATCCCACCAGCAATCCGAGCATCAGTTTCCGCATGATCGACTATCCTATCAATAACCCGTTGCGTTCGAGAAGCGCATTCGAATCGGGATCGCGCCCCATAAAGCCGCGGTATAGCTCGGCGGGATCTTCACTATCCCCTTTGGCGAGAATCCCGTCGCGAAATTCAAGCCCGACTTCGCGGCTGAAGATACCCTCGGCCGTGAATCGCGTGAAGGCGTCCGCGTCGAGCACCTCCGCCCACTTGTAGGAATAGTAACCCGCTCCATAGCCGACCGGGCTCGAAAACAAGTGCGTAAACGCGGCGAACGTCGCATGCTCGGGTGGAAGCGGGACTGCCGAGAAGGACTCAAGCAGCCGCCTCGAATAGGCGATGCATTCGCCATCCGTCTCGGGCGAATACTCACGATGCAGGGCGAGGTCCACGAACCCGTTGCTTAGTTGACGCATCTGTGCGTTGCCGCCTCGGAAGGTCCTGGCGCGGTTCATCTTCCGGAAAAGGTCGTCCGGAATGAGTTCACCGGTCTCGTAGTGTTTGGCGAACAGGTCGAGCGCCGGACGCTCCCAACACCAGTTTTCCATGATCTGCGACGGGAGCTCGACGAAATCCCAAGCTACGTTCGTGCCGGCAAGGCTGCGAATTTCGACGCGGCTGAGACAGTGGTGCAACAGGTGGCCGAACTCGTGAAAAATGGTTTCCACTTCTCGGTGCGTCAACAGCGCGGGCTTGTCCGCGGTGGGCGGCGTCAAGTTGCCGCAAATCAGACCCAGATGCGGCTCGAAGCCCGGTTCGAAGCCCATGGACTTAGGGGCGCCTGTTAGGAACGCATCCATCCATGCTCCACCATGTTTATTCTGCCGCGGAAACCAGTCCGCGTAGAAGGCGCCCAGGAGAGCCCCGTCCCGGTCGTCGCAAATCTCGTAGAACTTCACGGCGGGGTCCCACACGGGCACCCCCACACGCTCGGAAACGCGAATTCCGAAAGTGCGGCGGAAGATCTCAAACATCCCTTCGGTCACTTGTTCCAGGGGGAAGTAGGGGCGCAGGATTTCCTCATCGAAATCGTACAGGGCTGCACGCTGTTTCTCCGCGTAGTAAGCGACGTCCCACGGCGTAAGGCCGGGCGCATCCGGTCCTTCGATCGACCGCCGGAAGCGGATGAGCTCCCGATTTTCGCGTTCGAAGCTCGCCTGAGTTTTGTCGCGCATGCCGTCGAGAAAGGCTTGCGCGCACGCACCGTCGTGAGCCATTCGGTCTTCAAGGACAAGATCCGAAAAATCCTTGAAGCCCAGAAGTACCGCCCGCTGGCGGCGCAATTCAAGGATGCGAGCGATCAAAGCGCGATTGTCGTGTTCACCCGTCGTGGCCCGGGTGGTGTAGGCACGGTAGAACCTCTCGCGAATCCCGGCGTCGTCGAGGTACGTCATCAGAGGCGTGTAACTCGGCGCCTGCAGTGTGAAACGCCAACCCTCGACGCCTTTCCCTTCCGCGGAGTGGCGGGCGGCTTCGATGGCCGTGGGCGGGAGGCCCGACAACCTCGTTTGGTCCGTTATGACGTACTCATACTCGTTGGTCGAGTCGAGCACGTTTTCCGAGAACCTGGTCGTGACGGTTGCCAGTTCGACGTCCATTTCTCCGAGAAGCCTCTTCCGGTCCGGACCGAGCATGGCCCCATGGCGCTTGAAGCTGTCGATCGTCTTAGTAAGAAAGCGCTTTCTGGGACCCTCCAGCGCCTTGGCTTCGGCGGTCGCCGCAAACTCCTGGACCGCCTCCCAGAGACCGGCGTGGATTGGGATGCCGGCGTAGAAGGCGCTCACTTCAGGCTGTACCGCGTTGAAGGCGGCGCGCAATTGCGGGTAGGTGGCAACCCCTTCCAGGTGCCGGACGACCCCGATCGCCCAATCCAGACCGTCCGTCATCTTGTCGAGAGCCATCATCGTGTCTTCAAACGTTCGGGGAAGACCGCCCCTGTCGCGGCCGGAGGCGATTTCTTCGAGGCGCAGCCGGGACTCCTCGATCAACTGCCGAATCGCCGGCTCAACATGTTCGGCGCGGATGAGGTCAAAGGGAACTGTGAATTTAATGGAAAGCAGGGGATTCGGCATTTCCCCTATTATCTCAATTCCGGGATGATGCCGGGCAGCGAGCGATTCCAGGAAAACCCCCGGCACAGACCGGCCCGCAAGTGGATGCCGGCCTGGATCCATTCCCAACCGTTCAACGCTTCGAGGGTTTCGTCCGTCCTCACTCCGCCGGCAATCGACTCAATGCCGAAAGCGTGCCCAATTCCGCGGGGTTACACACTCCGAGCGCCGTAATCCGCCCGCCGGGCGACCACACAAATGAGCCGTGGAGTAGCCGAACCGCCTCCGCAGCCGGCCAGGGCGAGTCCGAAGCGCTGCTCATGGCGTCTGCACGGAGCGTATGGTAGGCGCGGCAGGACTCGAACCTGCGACCCTCGGCTTAGAAGGCCGATGCTCTATCCACCTGAGCTACGCGCCCGCTCCACGATTATCGCAAATGTTTACGCCCGGATATGGGCCGCGCCTTTGACTGAGCGGCCCCCTCTTCAAGGCGCTTGAACGGCAGACACGCCGCCGGATGCCCGCCATACGGCGGAACAGGTTACCGCCAGAGCCGTTGCAGGAGCGCCGCGCGGGAAACCTGGCTGGCCATGCCCGCGGCGCCGGTCCGAGACGGAGCTTCGTCAGACGTTCAGCAGAAACTTCGTGAATTCTCTTTCGACGTGCACGTCCGTCAGACGTCGATCGCGGCCTTGATAGAAATACGTCAGCTTCGTGTGGTCTAATCCCTTCAACCGCAGGATCGTGGCATTGGCGTCGTGTGAATCGACCGGATTGACGACGGGGCGCATCATCCCTACGCGTTCAGCATCATCCGAAGGGAAGAACGGGCGCGTTGCCCGATCTCCCCTCGGCGCTTTCCGGTCAAAGTCGTGTCCCGTGCGACGCCGGAATGGGCCGCGCGGCGCGCGTTACAGCGAGGCGATCCCGGGGCGCTCCGCCACATTTGCAGGCACGGTAGCGCACGGTAGAATTGAAAGATCGGCTTGCTTGAATGCCTAATACAAAAATCGTCGTTACGTTAGGTCCTTCCTCCGACGCTCCCGGCGTCCTGGGTCAGCTCATGCACGCGGGCGCGGATGTCTTCCGCCTCAACGCCTCCCACGGAACGCACCTCCAGCACCTCGCGCGAATTCGCGCCGTTCGCGCGCTCGCCGCTGAACTTGGAAGACATGTTTGCATCCTGCTGGATCTGCAAGGTCCCAAGATCAGGTTGGGCGATTTTGAGAACGGCGGCTGCTACCTTGCCAAAGGCGGCGAATTCACTATAACCGTGGATCCCGTGATCGGTACCGCCCAGCGCGCTTCGACCGGCTACTTGCGTTTCGCCGAAGACGTACACGCCGGGGACCGCGTCCTTCTCGCCGACGGCACGGTCGAGCTGCGGGCGATTTCGAGCGATGGACGCAGCGTGCGCTGCGAGGTCGTGGCCGGGGGGCCCATCAGCGATCACAAGGGAATCAACCTCCCCGGCGCGCTCACGAATGTCCCGTCACTGACGGAAAAGGACTTGGCCGACCTCGATTTCGGCATCGAGAACGCCATCGACATGGTGGCGCTCTCGTTTGTGCGCACCGCCAAGGACGTGCGCGGATTGCGGCGTCAGTTGCGAGACACCGGGACGCACATTCCGATCGTCGCGAAGATCGAGAAGCCGCAGGGGTGGGAGAACATCGATTCGATTCTCGATGAAGCGGACGGCGTGATGGTGGCGCGCGGGGACCTGGGCGTCGAGATGGCGCTTGAGAAGGTTCCGGCGATTCAGAAGTCCATCATTCGCCGCGCCCGCCGTCACGGCAAGTTCGTCATCACCGCCACCCAGATGCTCGAATCGATGATCGAGCATGCGACGCCCACGCGCGCCGAAGTGAGTGATGTCGCGAATGCGATTTATGATGGAACCGACGCCGTCATGCTTTCCGCCGAGACCTCGGTGGGCAAGTATCCCGTGGAGGCGGTTGGCATCATGACCAGAATTGCGACGGAGGCTGAACGGGCAATCGGCGTGCGCGGATTTCAGGAGTTGCCGCATAGCCAGACGCCTTCAACGGCCGAGATTCTGGCCGATGCCGCCTACAGAGCCGCGCGCGATGCGGGGGCCGCCGCGATTGTGGTGTTCACGGCCAGCGGGTCGAGTGCGCGGCTGGTAGCGCGGTCCCGGCCCCCTGTGCGAATATTCGGCGTTACGCCGAGCGAAGCGACGGCGCGGAGTCTCGCCGTGATCTACGGTGTGACTCCCGTGCTCGCTCAGCAATTGGCGTCAACCGACGAGATGCTCGCGCAAATGGACCGCCTGCTGCTTGACGGGAAGCATTTGAAGCAGGGTGAGATGGTGGTCTTCGTTGCAGGCCAACCTATCGGCAGGCCTGGTACAACGAATCTGCTGAAATTGCACAGGATTGGGGAACTGAGATAGATCGTTGGTCCTGCCGGGCGCGTGCGGTAGAATCGGACTCTACTTATGACTACCGACAACCGTCACGGCGGGCGCCTCCTTGCGGGAATCCTGCTTCTGGCTGCGTTCGCTTCGGGCGCCACGTCCGCTGAGAAGACGCCCGCGCCTAAGCTGATCGCCATGGCTGCCCACGAAGCTACGTCTCCGGCCTTCCGCCAGGCGCTCACCGATACTCTCGGCGCCGACGAAATGAAGAAAGGGACGGCCTTCATCGGCGAAGGCGCGGATTTCCTGTGGGCCGTCGAGTCCGCCGTTACTCCGTGGCTGGTGGTCGACGAAAAGCCCCAGGTGGCGATGAAGCGGATCAAGCCCACGAACCTTTGGTTCGCGACCGGCAAACTCGCCGTTTACGCGCCGCACGGCTTCCACTACATGGTGGCCGGAAAGAAGTTCGGCGGCAGCTTGAACGTGACGGCCTACGGTCCGGATTCCTACGCGAAGCCCGGCGTACCGCAGGGCAAGCTCTCGGAAAAGATGGTCCACAAGAGCAAGATCTACGACGGCATGTTGAGCGACTGGTGGATTTACGCGCCTGCACAGTACGACGCCTCCAAGCCTGCCGCTCTGACGGTCTGGCAGGATGGGCAAGGGCACATCAGCCGCACAGGCGGGCCTCGCACCATGAACGTGGTGGACAACCTGATCCATCAGGGCAGGATTCCGGTGATGATTCAAGTGTTCATTTCGCCAGGCGACATCGCCGCGGCGGCGGGTACGCCAACATACAGCTTCGTTTCAAATTTCTCGAAGACTACCGGCCGCACGCTTAAGGATTCCATGCGCAGCGTGGAGTACGATACGGTGACCGGCCGCTACGCCCGCTTCCTGCGTGAGGAGATAATTCCGGAGGTGGCGTCGAAATACAACATCCGCAAAGATGCCTACAGCCACGGAATCCAGGGGAGCTCGTCCGGCGCGATCGCCGCGTTTAACGCCGCGTGGTTCGAGCCGGATCTCTTCAGCCGCGTGCTCTCACACATTGGAACCTACACGAGCATTCAGTGGCAGCCGGGCGCGATCGATGGCGGCAATATCTATCCGTTCAGAGTGCGCAAAGAAGAGAAACGCAATCTGAGGGTGTGGCTCCAGGACGGTTCGGAGGATGTTGAGTCGCCGCACGGGAGCTGGCCTCTGCAGAACATCCAGATGGCGAATTCGCTCAAGCTGCGGGGGTACGATTTCCATTTCAGCTTCGGCGCCGGGCCTCACTCCGGCGCGCACGGGAACGCGGAATTGCCGTTGTCGCTGGCTTGGCTCTGGCGGGATTACGATCCGGCGAAGACGGAGCAGCTCTACGAAATGGAAGCCGCCGAGAAGGAGAAGCCCCTCTTCCGCGTGAAAATCGCGAACCGCTAGAGCCCGCATGTTCCGAAAGGTGCTGATCGCGAATCGCGGCGAGATCGCCGTGCGCATCATTCGTACGCTGTGCGAGATGAATATCGCGAGCGTCGCCGTCTATTCGGACGCCGACCGCCGGTCGCTCCACGTGCGCATGGCGGACGAAGCCGCTCACATCGGGCCGTCGGCCTCTTCGGAAAGCTATCTGCGGATCGATCGGATTCTCGACGCGGCGCGCAAGCACGGAGCCGAAGCGATCCATCCCGGTTACGGCTTTCTGAGCGAGCGGGCGGAATTCGCGGCCGCCTGCGAAGCGGCTGGGATCGCGTTTATCGGACCGTCATCGGAAGCCATTCGCGCGATGGGATCGAAGACCGAAGCCCGGCGCATAGCCGTCGCGGCCGGAGTTCCCGTTGTTCCCGGCACTGCCTCCGGATCCAAGGATCCGGCCGGTGTCAGGCGCTTCACCGAGGAGCACGGCTACCCCGTCATCCTGAAGGCGGTGGCGGGCGGCGGCGGAAAAGGAATGCGCCGGGTCGAGCGGGAGGGCGATCTCGAAGCCGCATTTCGCGACGCCTCAAGCGAAGCCGAGCGCGCCTTCGGAAATGGCGATGTTTATATCGAGAAGTTTATCGTGGATCCGCGCCATATTGAGATCCAGATCTTCGGAGACAGCCACGGCAACTACGTTCATCTAGGGGAGCGGGAGTGCTCGCTGCAGCGCAGGCATCAGAAGATTCTGGAAGAATGCCCGTCGCCGCTGGTTGCGGCGTTTCCCGATCTGAGAGAACGCATGGGGACGGCGGCTCTAAAAGCTGCTGCCGCGGCGGGTTATTTGAACGCCGGCACCGTCGAGTTTCTGGTCGATGGGGAGCGGAATTTTTACTTCCTCGAAATGAACACCCGCCTGCAAGTGGAGCACCCCGTCACGGAACTGGTCACCGGTCTCGATCTGGTGCGTTTACAGCTCGAAATCGCGGCGGGCCTGCCCCTGCCTTTCCGGCAGAGAGACGTCGAGTGGCGTGGCGCGGCCGTCGAGTGCCGGATCTACGCCGAAGATCCCGACAACCAGTTCTTCCCCTCGCCCGGGAAGATCGAAACCTTGGAGAGGCCCGCCGGCCCTGGTGTGCGGCTCGACTCCGGGGTCTACCAGGGATGGACGGTGCCTCTCGAATATGATCCCCTTCTAGCGAAGCTCGCCGTTTGGGCCGGCTCGCGGGAACATGCCATCGCCCGGATGCGGCGTGCGCTTGGCGAGTACATTGTCTCTGGAATCAAGATCAATACGGGCTTCTTTCAGGTTTTACTTGAAGATCCGCGGGTATTGGCCGGGGCGCTCCACACCGGGCTTGTCGACGAGCTCCTTACAGCCCCGAAAGCGCCTGCGCCCTCCGGCGCCGTGACGGCCGCCGCACTCGCAGCGGCGGTTCATGCGATCTCCCGCACGGACAACGCATCGAAGGCCGCGGTCGCCACGTTTGCTCAGAGCTCCCGCTGGCGCGACGAAGGGCGGGAGAGCCTGCTTCGATGACCCTCGTCGTGGATATGGCTGGCGGTTCCCTTCCGCTTGAGCTTCGCAAGGAAGGTGAAACCTGGACGTTCCGTCTGGGATCTGATGAAGAAGGGACAGCGGAGATCGAGGAAGTCGAGCCCGGTGTCTATTCCGTAATCCTCGACGGCCGCAGCTATGAAGCGCGAATCGAACCCGGGGCGGTACGGGTGGGCGGGCACAGGATTGAGTTGCAGGTATCCGATCCACGGCGGCGGGCGGCGCGATCCGGGCGGCGCGCGGTGGAAGGCCGGTTTTCCGTGGTTTCGCCCATGCCGGGTAAGGTGGTTCGTGTCCTGGTCGCGCAAGGTGAAGCGGTGGAGGCAGGGCAAGGAATCGTGGTCGTGGAAGCGATGAAGATGCAGAACGAGCTGAAATCGCCGCGCGCGGGGTGCGTTACATCGCTGAGTGCGCGCGAGGGGGCCACTGTGGCCGCGGGCGAAGTGCTCGCCGTGATCGAGTAGCGGATAATCGGGACATGACTGAGAGCGTCTGCGAAAAATGCGGCGGGACGGGCTGGAAAATTCAGGAGCGCGAGGGGCTCTCCGGCGCTGAACGGTGCGAATGTGTTTTCGTTGGCCGCACCCGGCGCATGGAGGAGTCCAGCCGCGTTCCGCCCCTCTACCGCAATGCTTCGCTCGATAATTTCGTCCTCCCCAAGGACAATCCGACGGCCGGCCGCGGCTTAGCCCAGGTGATGACCACCGTCAGTTCGTTCGCCCGCAATTTTCCCGACGAAAAGCGCCCCGGACTGCTGTTGATCGGCGAGCCCGGCTGTGGAAAGACCCACCTCGCCGTGGCCGCGCTGCGCCTGTTGATCGCACGGGGTTTCGAGGGCCTGTTCTTCGACTATCAAAACCTTCTGGACCGTATCCGGGCCGGCTACGACGCAGCCGCCGGCGCGAGCGACCGCGAAGCCTATCGCTTTGCGCTCGACACGGAGATCCTCCTGCTGGACGATCTGGGCGCGCACCGCGTCAACGACTGGGTGGAGGATACCGTGACGTCCATTATTACTCACCGCTGCAACAATCGGAAGCCGCTGATCGCCACGACAAATCTACCCGACCCCGAGGTGGGCGACCAGCTCGCGAGCCGCGGAACGGCGATCGCCGGCAAGGTGGAATATCGCATTTCGCTCGCCGAACGCATTGGGGAGCGGGCGCGTTCGCGGCTCTTCGAAATGTGCAAGGTGATCCGCATGCCAGGGGTGGAAGACTACCGGCTGCGGAAGGTGCGCTGAGGCGATGCGTGCGGCTTTTCTGCTGGCTGTGCTGGCGATTCCCTTCCCCGCGCAGCTCGCCTGTTCACAGTTCGTTAATGCCCAGTTCGTCAATGCAGTCGAGTTTCCCACCGAGCGCCTGCCGCGCGCGAATTGGGAACGCGAGTTGGTCTGGCTGAAGAATATCGGAGTTCGCGACGTCAGCGCCGGCGAGGTATCTTCGGCTCTGCTTCAACTGCTTCGCCGCCTTGAGATGCGGGTCTGGGTGCGCTCGCCATCCGCCCTCAGCGAGCAGGACATGGCGGCGCATGGAGGCCCCGTCAAGTGGATGGACGGCTCCGCGCCCGTACCGCAACCGGTCGTCCGCGTCTCCGCGAGCGACCCGGCCGCGTTGTTTCGAAGCCGCGCGGCGATAGCTTCCGGGCGAGGGACGCTGCTCTGGGCCGATGTCGAAGACACGCTCACCACGCAAGGGGTGTTTCAGAAAGGCGCGGTCTCGTTCGCGGGTAACGAGCGGGCGGGAGCGGCCATCGTGCGCCGCGAAGCCGCCCTTCTGCGGACTTGGACGCCGCTGCTCTCCGCCGCTCGCCGCCGTTCGGTTTCAGGCCGCTTCCCGCCGGGTGTACAGGCCTCGGCCTTGGTTTCAACCGCAGGTTTAGGATCTGCCGTCAGCCTGGTTAACCAGTCGTCGAAGCCCTTTTCAGGTCCTTTGAAAATCGGCAAGCTGCGGATCCCGAACGCGAAAGCCGCGCCCGGGCAGGCCGTCTGGCTGCCGCTCGACCTTTCCCTTTCGGCATCCGGCCTCTGCGCCGATTGCGCGGTCTTTGCGCCCTCCGACCGCATCGTCCATGCGACGGCCGAGCTGCGCGGAATCGAATTCGAGAACGGCATCCTCGCGATGGAGTTTACCGCGCCCGAGGAGGCGGAGGTTTTGGTCCGGCTGTCCCACCGTCCGAGCGGCCCTCTTATCGCCGGCGGACGCCCCCGAGAGTTCGATTGGGACGAGAGCGCCTCCACCGCCCGCATCGTAATTCCCGCGGGGAAGGCGCCCGTCTTCGATACGCGGATCGGCATCGCGATCGAGCCTCCCGAGTCTTCCGCCTTTTTCACGAGCGCGAAGTCTCTTCTGCTTGGGCAGACCAACCGTTTGCATGCGCAGTTCTCCTCCGCGGCCCTCGCGGCCCGCTCCCGGCTGCTTGCCCCCGCGTATTTTCAGGTGAAAGCCGCGCCCAAGTCCGAGACGGAGATCGATTACGAAGTGACGCCCCCGCCCGGCGCGCTTCACGGAGAGCGGGTGGAATTCGCGCTCGAAGCCGACGGCGTCCGGCTGGGACATGCGCGTCTCCAATTGTTGCGCCCAGCCTCCGTGCGTCTCGCGGACGCCGTGAGCCTGCACTTCGGAGCCGAGGCGGAATTGCCGTCCGTGCCTCCTTTGGTGGCAAGCACCGGAGATGTGCGCATCCGGATACGCAACAACGATTCCGCGATTCGCAACTACACACTCGACGCCCAATGCGAAGGAGTGGATCTTCTTCCAGCCCGCACGGAGATTGCGGTGGGGGCGTCGGCGGAAAGGGAAGTGACGCTGCGCGCGATCGGCGGCAGCGGAGTGCATTCGTGCAATTTGGTTTTGGGCGGCATGGCCCCCGGCAACCTGACTACAGCCTTCCGCCATGCGCTGTTTAAGCGGGGCGAGGCGATGGCGTATCGGGCGGACCTCGACGCCGATGGCGAGGATGAATGGATCATCGAGAATCAGAAGCTTCGCGCGGTCTTCTCGGCACGGGAAGGCGGGCGCTGGCTGGAGTTCGTGAGCAAAGACAACAATTGGAACGCGCTGCCGGCCGCGGGCGCGCTGAGGAATGCGGGGTCCGTCGAGGTGACCGCGTCGAGTGGGCGGGAAGGGTCGGTACAGTTTTCCGGAAAGGGGTGGCGGCGCACCATCCGGTTGGGAGGCGGCGATTCCTACCTTGCGATCGAGCAGGACTCACCGCTGCCGTTCGAAATTCCGGCCAGCGGGCCATCGGGAAGCCTGATGCTTGGCGTGGCGCGAACCGCGCCGAACCGTGCCGTCTATCTGTTGGACCGGTTTACCGAAACCCAGTTCGCGGAAGCAATGGAGCGGCTGATGGGCGGGCCTGTTCGTCCCTGAGCTGGCGTCCGGCCCGGTCGGCCGGATGACTCGCCTCTCTTCACAACCGGCCCGCCACGGGGTCCTATCCGGCCACGGCCGCCCGATCCTGAAAGAACGCTCTCACACGTTCGTGGATCCGGTCGCGAATGCGGCGGAACGCAGCCAGACGCTCCTGGTCGCTTCCCTGTACGGCCGCGGGGTCTTCAAAGCTCCAGTGAATCCGCTCGCAGCTCGCCGGAAACACCGGGCAGTTGTCGCGCGCGTTGTCGCATACGGTCACCACATAGTCGAACGACCGGCCTGAGAACTCGACGACGGACTTCGACCGGTGACCCGAGATGTCGATACCGATCTCTCTCATCGAGGCAATCGCCTCGGGACGCACGGAGCTTGCCTTGGTTCCCGCGCTGAAGACTTCGAAACCTCCGCCGCCTTCCGATCGAAACAACCCCTCCCCCATCTGGCTACGGGCGGAATTGCCGGTGCATAGAACCAGAATCGTTTTCTTCGTCATCTGAGGCCTCCCCCTTCCGTCAGGTTCTCCGCGTGCGGCAATCGTCAATGCCGGCAAACACGCCACCGTACCATTTCCGATTGATCCACAGCGCCACATTGACCAGAGAAATGAGTACGGGGACCTCGACGAGCGGTCCGACTACGGCCGCGAATGCGGCGCCGTGGTGGATGCCGAAAGTGGCGATCGCCACGGCGATGGCGAGCTCGAAGTTGTTGGACGCCGAAGTGAAGGAGAGCGTGGTTGCCTCCGCATAGTTGGCGCCCACCTTCTTGCTCATCCAGAACGACACGAAGAACATCGACACGAAGTAGATGGTGAGCGGTATGGCGACCCGAACCACGTCGAATGGCAACTGCACGATCGTCTCGCCCTTTAGAGAGAACATCACCACGATGGTGAACAACAAAGCGATCAAAGTGATCGGGCTGATTCTCGGGATGAATTTCTTCTCGTACCATTCGCGGCCCCTGGCTTTCTGCAGCGCGAAACGTGTGAGCATGCCGGCCAGGAATGGGATGCCGAGATAGATGAAGACGCTCTGCGCGATCGCGGCCATGGAGATGTCCACCTCGACTGCCTGGAGGCCCAACCAGCGTGGAATGGCGGCCAGGAACAAGTACGAGTAGACGGAAAAAAACAGGACCTGGAAGATGGAGTTGAGCGCGACGAGGCCGGCGGCGTACTCACGGTCGCCGCGCGCCAGATCGTTCCAGACGATGACCATGGCGATGCAGCGGGCCAGACCGATCAGAATGAGGCCTGTCATGTACTCCGGCTTGTCGCGCAGGAAAAGCACGGCGAGCGCGAACATCAGGATCGGTCCGGCCACCCAGTTCTGGACGAGCGAGAGGAGCAGAATGCGGCGGCGCCGGAAGACCCGTTCCAACTCCTCGTACTTCACCTTCGCGAGCGGCGGATACATCATCAGGATCAGTCCGATAGCGATGGGGATGGATGTCGTGCCGACGCTGAAACGGTCGAGAAACGGCACGACGCCGGGGACGAGGTAGCCGAGTCCAACCCCGGCTGCCATAGCGGCAAAGATCCACAGCGTGAGGTAGCGATCCAGGAACGAAAGCCTGGGACTTGTCGCGTTTTCCATATCTGCCTTTCAGCCTTTCGAAGTTCCTGCAACGGCCAGTGAATCGCCCGCCAACTCCCTCAACAGTTGAGCACCACATCGGGGGATCGAAAACTTCTGCTTTGTTCGTATCCCTTCCTTCCGCTCTTCGTCGAAAGGCGATTTCCAAATCATGAAAGCGCTCAAATGATCGCCACGAGAGCCTTCAGCTTTCGAAGCGTTTCGTGGTTGATGCAATATCCGATTCGAGGCCCGTCCCGACTGCTGCGAACCAACCCCGCGTCTTTCAGGATTCTGAGGTGCTCGGAGACCGTCGACTGCGCGAGAGGCAGTTCGTCGACGATATGACTGCACACACGAGCCTCTTTCCGCGATAGCATGCGAAGAATGCGCACTCGAGCCGGATGGCCGATCGCCTTCGTCAGCTTCGCCAGTTCATCATCGGCGTCCGGACCCTCAAGACTCAAAAGGTTCGTATGCGGCTGCGGTTCGGCGGGCGGACAGCGGAGCGGATCGGGTTTCATGGGTCGCTTCATAGTTGTTCGACGATTAACGATACCATGGATAACCCCTCGCTGTCAATCCCAGTGTGCCGCCTTTGACCGTTGTGGTGTAGGCCATTGTCGTTTGTGGCCTGCCGAGTGCGGAACCCGCCCGCTCCGCCTTCCAATCGCAACAGTTACGTTGTAGCAGACCCTGAACCCATCTGTTGCGTCCGTGAGAGGCCGTACTTCAGAACGCCCGCGATACCGGTTTGGCCTGCCCTTCTGTAATCGTCAAACTCCGATTTGCAGGGAGACCCTTCCAGCTTTGCACCCCTCCCGAAGGCCAGCGCACCTCAAGCCTGCCGATCGTCTCCGCGCCGCCCAGTCCAAAGTAGAGGGTGAGGTCGTTCTGAGAATAGTAGCTGCCGCCACTCATGACTTCATCCATCTGACGGACTCCCCCGGCCTCGATGGATACGCGGGCGCCGATTGCACTGCGGTTCGACTTTGTGCCGATGAGCCGCACCGCCGCTCTGTTGAAGCCGGCCGCCGTGTTTTTCAGCAGACTCGGCGTTTCACCCATATTGACGATCGCGATTTCCGGCCGGCCGTCGCCGTCCAGATCTCCGCTTGCCATGCCGCGCGCGGGTCTCAAGGGCTCGAATCCGGGACCTGAGGAATTCGTAATGTCCGCGAATCGGCCGGCTCCGAGGTTCCTGTAAATCAGAGTCTTCTGCCGGTACCGCTCGCCCGACTGCTGTACGCGGTCGACCTCCGGATAGATGTGGCCGTTCGCCATGACGAGATCCTTGCGGCCGTCTCCATCCACGTCCAGAAACAACACGCCCCAACCCAGGAGCTGATTTGCCCCGAGACCGGCTTCTCGCGAAACGTCCGTGAAAAACTTCCCGTCTTCGTTCTTATATAGAGAGGGTAGATCGCCGGAGAAATTCGTCTTCGCGATATCGAGCAATCCGTCGCCGTCGTAGTCGGCCACGGCCACTCCCATCCCGGCTTGAACGCGTCCGTCGAAATTGTAGGCCACGCCAGCCTCGACTCCGCGCTCCTCGAAAGTTCCGTTGCCCAGATTCCGGTAAAGCAAGCTGGGAGTCTGGTCGCAGGCGACATAAATATCGGGCCATCCGTCGTTGTCGAAGTCGGCGGCGGCCACACCCAAGCCGTAACGCGGACCCGGCTTCAGAATTCCGGCGGAAGCGGAAACGTCGCGAAACGTGCCGTCGCCGTTGTTACGATGAAGAATGTTCCGCGCCGCCGGCAGCCCCCGCGGGCCGCACAGCACAGGCATGCCCTTCCAATTGCAGGAAGGGTCCTCACCCGCTTTCGGGGTCTTCGCGAGATCGAGGTCGACGTAGTTGGCGGCGAACAGATCGGCGTACCCGTCGCGATCGTAGTCGACGAAGCTGCAGCCGGCGCCCCAGCGGGTACCCGTGTCCGGAAGGCCGGCCTTGCGTGTGACGTCGGCAAACCTGCCATTTCCGAGGTTCCTGTAGAGCGCGTTCACGCCGTAGTACGTGACCATCAGGTCCGGATGGCCGTCATTGTCGAAGTCCCCTACGCAGACGCCTTGCGCCCATCCTTCCTTCGTGAATCCGGCTTGATCTGAAACCGCGATGAAACGCCCCTTGCCGTCATTCTTATAAAGGTGTGACGCGATCGTAGGTTTTCCGCCAGTGCGCTCGAGGGTCGTACCATTCGCTATGAAGACGTCGTTCCAGCCGTCCCCATCGAAGTCGAATATGGCTACACCCGAGCCCGTGGTCTCGATCAGGTACGATTTTGCGTCGCGGCCGCCGAACGTATTCGGAAGATTAAGTCCGGCATCGCCGGCCCGGTCGATGAAGCGCAGGGCGGGCGAGAAGCACACGGCGGCGAGGGCCACTGTAGACGCGAAGATTACGCCCCTGAAAATATTCCTTGCGTTTGCCGCGACCATGGTGATAGTATGACGCCAATCCCTGGGGTGGAAAACAAATCTATGAATATAAAACGAACGATCGCGACGTCCAAGTTCGCTCTCGCGGCGTTGCTGCTGGCGAGTTCCGCATTCGCCCAGCGCGACTTGGGCACTATTCTCGGTACCATCACGGACGCGCAAGGCGCCGTGATTACCGGCGCCAAGGTCACCATCTCCGAAGACGCCACCGGTCAAAGGTATCAAGTGGAGACAAACGACGCGGGCGAGTATATCCGCCCGCTGTTGAAGCCCGGCACCTATTCCGTGGAGGCGGAAGCGCCCGGTTTCAAGAAAACATTTCAGCGCGGCATCGGCCTTACGGCGGGGGACCGCCAGGCTCTGAACCTGCAACTGGCTGTCGGTGAAGTCACGCAGTCGGTCGAAATCACGGGCGCGGCCCCCGTTCTGCAAACCGAGAGCACGATCATCGGCCAGGCCGTGAATGCCAGAAACGTGAGCGAGCTGCCTCTGGGTGGGCAGCGCAAGTTCACCTATTTCGCGAGACTCTCGCCCGGCGTTCTGCCGGCTGAGCAGGGCGCGCGCGATACGGCGGGCGGCGGATTTGCCGCTAACGGCGTCCGCTCAAACGGGCAGAATAACTTCCTGCTCAACGGCGTGGACAACAACGTAAACGTGATCGATTTCATCAATCAGACCGCCTACGTGATCGGACCGTCGGTCGAAGCCATCGGCGAGATGCGCATTCTCACCAATGGCTACAACGCCGAGTACGGGCGCGGCGCGGGCGGCGTGGTGAACGTAACCATCAAATCCGGAACGAATGAGATTCACGGCGCGGCGTTCGAATTCCTGCAAAACGACAAGCTGGATGCAAACCAGTGGGAATCGAACAAGGCCGGGAAGAGTCGTGGGCCGTTTAAGCAGAATCAGTACGGCATCGCGGCCGGCGCGCCCATCATCAAGAACCGCACCTTCGTGTTCGCGGATTATCAGGGGACGAAGATCCGCTCGACGGGCGGCGCGGTGGCGGGGCTTGGCTCGACATTCATCGGAACGGTGCCTAAACCCGAGTTCAAGAACGGAGACTTCTCGAGTCTGCTCGGGAGCGTAATCGGAACCGATCCGCTGGGCCGCTCCGTGGCGCAGGGACAGATTTTCGACATACTCACGACCCGCCCGAATCCGAGCGGCACGGGCTTTGTGCGCGATGCGTTTCCGGGGAACCAGATTCCGCTGAGCCGGATGGATCCGGTGGCGAAGAGGTTAGTGGATCTGTTTCCGAGCCCGAACCAGAATCTTGCGCCCCGCCTCCCGGCCAGCAACTATTTCAACGTCGTCTCGGGGAAGGACGATATCCACCAGGGCGACCTTCGCCTTGATCACAGGATCAGCGACAAGGACAGCATCTTCGGCAGCCTGAGCTGGAGCGAAGAGCGTAAGTTCAACAGCCCTCCGCTTCCGGGCGCGCTCGACGCGGGCGGTTTCGCTGGACAGGACGAGACGAACCTGGCGCGCAACGCCATGATGAGTTACACCCGCGTCTGGACCCCGAACGTCCTGACCGAGACCCGCGCGGCGTTTACACGGCTGGTAACGGAGCGCGTCCAATCCAACTCCGACAAAGATCTCTTCAAGGAGTTTGGCATCGGCGGTTATAACCCGACCGGTCCGCTGAACGGCGGCTTGCCGCAGACGGTCATTCAAGGTTATCAGGGGATCGGCGCGGCAAACTGGCTGCCGACGAAGGAATACAACAACGTTTGGGACTTCATCCAGAACGTTTCCGTCACCAAGGGACACCATGCCTTTAAGGCGGGCGGAGAGTACAGGCCGATCAAGTTTCCGTTCTTCCAGGTTCCAAACCCCCACGGGCAGTATACATTCAACCGCGATCGGACCAACCATCCGCAGAGCGCACTCCAGGCCGAGACAGGCGATGGCGTCGCCGCGTTTCTGCTGGGGTATCCGTCGAACGCTCAGATTTCCACGACGAATTTCATTTCGTCGGAAAAGCAGGCTTGGGCGTTCTATTTCCAGGACGATTGGAAGGTCTCGAGAAAGCTGACACTGAACCTCGGCATGCGGTATGAATTGTTTTCTCCGATCAGCGAAAGATTCGGCAGGCAATCGAACTTCGTGCTCGAAGACCTGACTCTTTACATCCCGAAGGGCAAGGATCAGGATGCGCCGCTGCCTCCGAACTTTGCCACCGCTTTCCCGAACGTGAAGGTTTCGCGAGGGGAAGTCGACAAGTACCTCATCAAGTGGGACAAGACGAACTGGTCACCGCGCATCGGCATCGCTTACGCCCTGCAGCCGAAGACCGTGGTTCGCCTCGGCTACGGGATCTTCTACGGCGGCGAAGAGAACCAGGGCGGATCGCCGAATCGTGGTGAATCCGTGCCGTTCAATGCAACCGTGGATCTGAATACCGGTACGAGGAGCAATTTCGAGCTGAATCCGTTCTTTGAAAACAGGACATACTCGTCCGGGTTCCCTTTGAACGTGTTCACGCAGCCCGCGCCGATTCAGTTCCGCGGCGTGTCGCCGAATTTCCGCAACTCGCTCGTGCACAAGTGGAACGTCGCCGTGCAACGCGAAATTGCGGCATCCACGACGCTCGAAGTCTCCTACATCGGCAACCACTCGGCGCGGCAGTTGCTGAACTGGGATCCGAACGGGGCGATGAATTCGCCCGATCCGAGCATTCCGGCCAACAGCTTGAGGCCGGTGCCGAATCTGGGGAGCATTTCGCAGTCGGCGTCATTCGGCTATGGTAACTATGCCGGGCTCGCGACGAAGCTCGAGAAGCGCTTCTCGAACGGGCTGGATTACCTGGTGTCCTACACTTATGGCCACGCGCTCGCGAACACGGGCACGACGCTGTCGGGGTCTTCGGGCTGCTGCACGAAAAACCGCCGCAACATCGGCGAAGGCTACTCCAGCGCGGCGTGGGATTTACGCCACAATTTAGTGAGCAGCGTGGTGTACGACGTTCCCATCGGCAAGGGCCGCAAGTTCCTCGGCGGCATCAGCAAGGCGGGCGATATGCTGATTGGTGGCTGGCAGGTCAACAGCCTCCTGTCGCTGCGCACGGGGCAGCCGTTTACGCTCGGCACGCGTAACTTTGTTGGACAGTTTGCCAACACGCTGCCCGACCTGGTGCCCGGCAAGAATCCGCAGTCCGCGCCGTCTGGCGGACGGTCGCCCGATCGCTACTTCGACATCACCGCTGTGACGCGGCCCGCGCCCGGAACCTACGGCACGCTGGGCTTGCAGAGCAATACCGCTCCTCCCCAAAAGAACCTGGATTTCTCGATGTTCAAGGATTTCCGCTTGAATGAGAGGATGAAGTTCCAGTTCCGCGGCGAATTCTTCAATCTGTTCAACACGCCGTATTTCGACGTGGGCAGCATTGGCCGCATCGAGGGAGACAGCAGCTTCGGCCGCATCGACCGGACCATCTCGGGAACCGAGAGGCACGTGCAGTTGGCCTTGCGGTTCATGTTCTAGTCCGCGCCGATTTCGAGAAAGGGGCAGGCCAAGCGGCTTGCCCTTTTTTTATGAATCCCGCGAGGCGCTCCTCTGCTGTGATACTGGAAACATCGTGTTTGCGGTACTTTTTCTTCTTCTGTTCGCGGACCTGGCCGCGTTCGAAGCCAGATATCGCGAAGGGCTCAGCGCGTTAAACGCGGGGCAAGTGGCGTCTGCGCGGTCGAACCTCGAAGCGGCCCGTGCCATTCAGCCGGAGAACGCGAGGGTTTGGCTGGCGCTTGCGCAGACGTACGCCCGGGCCGGTGACCCGAAAGCGGCGGAAGAGGCCGCCCAAAAGACTGAGGTGCTGGCTCGCGGGGATGCTATCGTCACGCAAGCGCTTGCGTTCTACCGGAATCAGGTGGGCAAAGCGCTGGCGGATGCCGCCCAGTTGCGCGAAGCCGTGCGATTGAATCCGTACGAAGAGGCGTATCACTTCGATTTGGCGCAAGCGCTGCTGCGTTCGGCGAAGTTCGGCGAAGCCATTCAATCGATAGAGGAGAGCCGGAAGGTCTTCGCGCGGAGTCCTCAGCTCGAGTTGGCGATGGGTGTCGCCTACTACGGCCAGCGCCGTTTTGAGGAGTCCGCCGGCGCGTTTCTTCGCGTGATTGCGCTTGCGCCGGCGATCGAGCAGCCGTATTTATTTCTGGCGAAGATGATCGATCAGACAGGTTTGCGTCTGCGTGAGGTTGCGGCCTCGTGCGAGGCGTTCGTGCGCGCGAATCCAACCCGCTACGTGGCGCAATACGCGCACGCGAAAGCTCTGATCGCCCAGGGCAAGGATGGAGAGAAGCCGCTCCGGGAGTCGATCGCGCTTAACCCGAAGTTCGCTGGAACGCGTTTCGAACTTGGTAATGTACTTGAGAAAAAGCGTCAATGGGAGGAGGCGGCGCGGGAGTTTGAGAGGTCCTCCGAGCTCGACCCGAAGGATCCCGCTCCGCACTACCGCCTCGCTCGAATCTACGAACGGCTGGGAAAGCGGGAACGGGCGCTCGCCGAGCGGGCGCGTCACGAAAGGCTCAGCGCGGAGGAAGCCGCGGGCATGGACCGTCACGTGACGGGTATCGCGATAAAATAGACACGGCATATTGAGACAAGATGGACCGGCGTCAATTCCTAGCTTCCGCGCAACTCCTGCTGCCGAGCGATAAGCCCGATGAATTCGGCTTCCGCCTCATGTGGTTCAACCCCGTCAAGCCCATCGACCAGCGTGCCTACCGGTTGAAAGTCACGGGTCTGGTGGAGAAGCCGCTGTCGCTCGCGCTGCCCGAGCTGCGAAGGCTGCCGCAAGAGAAACAGAATTCCCGCATGAAGTGCGTGCAATGCTGGAGCGGCCGCGCGGAGTGGGGCGGATTCCGGTTCGGGCATTTGATCGAGATGGCGAAGCCTCGGAAAGCCGCGAAAGCCGTCCGGATCGACTGCGCGGATAAGTGGTACGAATACTTCTCGCTTGAGGATCTGCTCTCGCCGCGCGTAATGATGGCGCTCGACATGGCCGGTAAGCCGCTGCCGGATCGCCATGGCGCGCCCGTGCGGTTGATCGATCCCGCGCGCTATGGGTACAAATCGGCGAAGTTGATTACCTCGGTGGAATTTGTGGCCGTAGGTAAGGGCAGCATGGCATGCGATATCGGCCCTTACTATTCGCCTGGAGGAGAAATTCTGGCGGGATACGATCATCCGCTCGACCTCGGCCCGAACGCACGGCGCAAGATCACAGGCGGCGAGATCACGGAGTACTGATGCAACCGGGAAAGCGGCGATTCGTACAACTCGCGGGTCTTTCCATCGCCGGACGAATCGTACCTGCCCCACTGCTCGACGCGGCGCGCGCAAAAGGCGGCGGCAAAGTCATCATCGTCACCTTCGGCGGCGGCGTCCGATACTCGGAAACCTTCGCGCCGGATGGACTGCGGAACATTCCGCGCCTGGTTCAAATGCGTCCCGAAGGACGCTTCTTCCGTACCTGCACCAACGCCGGCGTGCTGTCGCATTTCAATTCCACGGCAAGCATCGTGACAGGCAACTGGCAGCGCGTGGACGATTTCGGATTTCAGCCGCCTGCCGGCGCAACGCTGTTCGAGCAATACCGCAAACAGACGGGCGCGGGTCCCACGGATGTCTGGGCCATCGCGACGAACAAGAGCTTCTCGGCGATCGGCGCAGGGTCTGACCGCGATCTGGGACTGCCATATGGCGCGAACGTTGTGTTGCCGAAGCAGCTTCTTCTCGAAGCTGTTCAGGAAGTCGTCAAGAAGTATCCTAGCCAGGGCGTCGCAAGCCGGGAAAACGTGCTGCGGCAGCTCGAAGGAATTCTCAATGAAGGGTACGAAGGGATCGGCTGGACGATCTTCAAAGCCAGGAGGCAGCTTGACCGGCATGTGCGCGAGACGCTGACGCGGGCGCTGGTTGAATACGTGCATGGGCCGGAAGCGCCGTCTTCGGGCGATGAGCTGACGTTTTTCATTACGCGCGAGGTGATGCGCGAGTTTTCCCCGCGTCTCATCCTGGTGAATTTTTGGGACATGGATGTGGCGCATTGGGGGTCTTACTCGCTTTATCTTCAAGCCATCACGCGCACGGACCGTCTCACCGGAATGCTGTGGGATGAGATTCAAGGCCAGCCGGCGTATAAGGACAAGACCACAATGCTCGTCCTGCCGGAGCTCGGCCGTGACGGCGACCAAAACACCGCGAACGGGTTTCTGAATCATCGCAGCGGCGATGCCTCATGCCGCACCATGTGGATGCTCGCCATGGGCGCGGGTGTGATGAAGGGCGAGACGGAGCGCCCCGTGTCTCACGTGGACGTGGCGGCGACGGCTGCGGAGCTGCTTGGCGTGAAGCCCGGCGAGATGGCCGGACGGGCAATCGGAGACCTGCTTTCATAATGGCGGCCGCGGTTTCACCAGTGCTCGAACGGGCGATCACCGGCGGAGTATTCGATCGCCTGCCGGTCACCTTCGGAACGTTCGTCTTCGATCAGGTGAAGGACTGGGACCGGCTTTTTCCCGCGGAGAAGAGCTACTTTGAACGCCTGTTTGGATTGCTTGAGCGGTCCGAGCCGAAGACGGTAGACGGGCTCTTCACGTCACTGCGCACCGCCGAACAATCGATGGGCGTGAACGAGAAGGTATGGCCCAAGCGGCAGTTCACCCTGGACCAGGTGGATTTTCTCAATCGTAACCCGCAATACCCGCAATGGCGGCGCGCCGTGGCCGAGATTTTCGCGAAGCTCGATCCGCTGCTCGACGAAGAGGTCGCGCGCAAGGGACGGCCAAGGCTCGTGGTCGTGGTGTCGCCGGCAGAGTTGCCAGTGGGCCCCGACCGCATGTGGCTCCGCCTAAGGGCGCACGGGCGTCGCGTGCCGGTGGAGCAGACGGAGCGGTTGCTTGCGGGATTTCGCGCGCTTGCGGCGGCCGCGGCGGCGAAGGCGCAGTCGCGCTACGATACGTGGATCGTCGCCGCGGGCGACTCGGACGCCCTGCCGGGCGCGGTGTCGATGAGTTACGAGCGCCTCGCGGCCTATCGCACCCGCCTGATGGGCGAAGTCAACCGGCTGGTGCGCGCGGAGGACATTAAAGGGCCGCGCCAGCTCGGCGCAAGGTTGAAGGAGTTGAGAATCTCGGCTCAGGAAGCCGCGATAGCAGACGATCCCGTTCTGGCTGAGTTCGTGCGGGCCGTGCTGCTGGCGGGCAACGGCACTTTGTTGATCAACAACACCTTCGCCGAATGGGCCACGGTACAGGCAGTGCGCCGCGCCCGGCCCACGGTGGCGATCGTCGGATTCGGAATCCGCAACAAGGTGAAGCCTTTCTCGAGCCTGCTGATCTATGCGGATCAGGAGGCGACGAATCCCATTCCCACGCAGATGGACACACTCGGATCGTATGTGGATCTCGAGGTGTTCTATCAATACTTGTGGCAGGAGTTCGAGAAGTATGCGGAGTACCGCCGCAACACGGCGTATCTGTTCGTCGCGGAACAGATGGACGAAATGTTCCTGATCGCTCCTCCGGATTTTCCCTTACCGGCGGCGGCCGCTCCGATCGGCATGCCGCGGGTTTTCGACCATGCGAAGGCGTGGTTGAACCTGTGAATCGACGCGGATTCCTTGGAGCCGCCGTCGTTGGGACGTGCGTGCGTCCGAACCTGCGCGCGCAGCCGGCGAAGTTTCCCGTTCGTTTCCGTAAACCGCCGCCGTACGCGGAGGCCCTCAGCCATATCGAGCCGGGCTCGGACGAGTTCGCGTGCGAGCGGCTTGCCGCCGAGGTGAATGCGAGCCTGGGCCGGCTCTTGCAGACGGGGTCTCTACCGCTCGCGCCGGAGTTTCGCGGCGCTTCGCCGGCGCCACTACGATATTCCGCGGTGGCGGATGGCGTGACAAAAGCGGAGTTCGGTGGGATGGACTCTCAGTCTGCCGCCACTTTCGCCGGCGAGCTTAAGAAGTGGGTCGAGTCCCTCGGCAAAGTGCGCAGCTCGCGATTTCACGTGCTCGCGGGCGGCGTGGTTCGCTACGAAATCGCCGCCGGGTTGCAGTATCGGGTGGGACGCTGGAAGCTCGGATGGAATGATACAAAACTGACGAGTTTCGAGCCTCTCGAAGAAATCGTCACAACTACGCCGAAGCCGCTGTTTCGCGACGTCACGGCGCACGCCTTCGGCGCCAACGCGTCTTTTCGGGAGCAGATGCTGCGCGGCGTGCCCTACTGGCGGGCGCGGATCGATTCCGCCGCCGGCATCGACGTCTACGGGAACAACGGAATCGCCGTCGGAGATGTCGACAACGACGGGTGGGACGAGGTCTACGTCTGCCAGCCCGGCGGCTTGCCGAATCGCCTATATAAGAATCGCGGCGACGGACGCTTCGACGACGTCACGGACAAGGCGGGCGTGAGCGTCCTGGACGACACGGCGTCGGCGCTGTTCGTCGATTTCCGCAATGCGGGTTTGCAGGACCTGGTGGTACTGCGCGCTTCGGGGCCTCTGCTGTTCGTGAATCAGGGCGATGGAACTTTTCGCCCGAAGGACGATGCTTTCCGTTTCGGTACGCAGCCGCAGGGCGCATTCACAGGCATGTCGGCGGCGGATTACGATCGCGACGGCCGCGTCGATCTCTACCTGTGCAGCTACGTCTATTTCCAGAGCGAGGATCAGTATCGCTATCCCGCGCCCTATCACGATGCGCGCAACGGTCCCCCCAACTTCCTGTTTCGTAACACGGCGGACGGCGTGTTTGAAGACGTTACCGCGGCCGTGGGCCTGGGCGAGAACAACGATCGTTACAGTTTCGCGGCGGCCTGGTGCGACTACGATGGCGACGGTTGGCCGGACTTGTACGTCGCCAACGACTTCGGCGTGAACAACCTCTACAAGAACGAAGGCGGGCGCTTCCGTGACGTTGCCGCTGCCGCCGGGGTAGAAGATCTGGGGCCTGGAATGTCCGCTGCCTGGTTCGACTACAACGGCGACGGCCGTCCCGATCTCTACGTGTCGAACATGTGGAGCGCGGCGGGACAGCGCGTGGCGGACGACCCGGCCTTCGCGCTTCCACGCGCGCCGTATAAGCGGCACGCCAAGGGCAACTCGCTCTTCCGGAATCGCGGTGACGGGACGTTTGAGGAAACGCCCGGCGTCGAGATGGGCCGATGGGCGTGGTCGGCCGACGCGCACGATTTCGACAACGACGGCGCGCCGGAGATTTACTGCACCTGCGGAATGCTGACGAATTCATCGGACAGGGACCTGATGAGTTTCTTCTGGCGTCAGGTCGTGGCGCGGTCGCCCGCCGAAGCGAAGCCTCAACCTGAATACGAGAACGGATGGAATGCGATCAACCAGCTGATTCGCGAAGACTATAGTTGGAACGGTCGTGAGCCGAATGTTTTTTACGCGCAAAGGAATGGCAAGTATTACGATTTCTCCGGTGTGAGCGGGCTCGATTACGCCGACGACAGCCGCGCGTTCGCCGTCACCGATATGGATGGCGACGGCAACCTGGATATTCTGCTCAAGAGCCGCCTCGGCCCGCAAGTACGGGCGCTGCACAACGACTGCGGAAGCGCCGGACGGTCTCTCGGAATCGTTCTTCGCGGGACGAAGTCGAATCGCGATGGCATTGGGGCGCGCGTTGAGGTGGATGGTCAGGTAAACTTCGTGCAAGCCGGCTCCGGGTATCTCTCGCAGCACACGAAGACGCTGTACTTCGGGTTGCGCGGACGCCCAGGCGCGCGGCGGGTGCGGATCGACTGGCCATCCGGAACGAAGCAACAGTTCGCGGGACTTGAAGCGTCGCACCTCTACGAGATCGAAGAGGGTTCGGGACAGATCCGGAAGTCCGCGATGCGCGCGCACCGCGCCGTTGCCGGGAGTGTGCCTCTCAGGGCGGATAACCGGCCGCGCGCCACCGAGACGTGGATGCTCGACCCCGTTCCGCTGCCTGTTGCACGAACCGGACCCGGTTTGGTGCGGCTAACCGCCGAGGATTTGCGGACTGAGCCTGAAGAAACGGCTGCCGCTTTTGCGCTTTTCCGGCGCTACCTGTTCGATTGGCGCACGGAGCTCGAACTGCCCGCCGCGTACTTGATTGACGAGCGCGGAATGGTTCACAAGTTCTATCCTGTAATGCCCGGCGAAGCCAAAGTTCGCGAAGATCTGGTGAAGATGCGCGGCGCGGACAGGGAGAAGTTGGCATTGCCCTTCGCCGGCCGGTACGTGACGCGGCCGCACCGGAACTACTTTCGGCTTGGCGCGGCGTTTCAGAATGCCGGGTATCCCGAACCTGCGCTGCGGTATCTGGCGGAGACATTGAAAAGCGCGCCGGAGAATGTTGTGGCATTGCTCGCTGTGGGGCAGCTTGAACTGGAGGCGGGGCGTCATGAACGGGCGCGAGGCTATCTGGAAAAAGCGCTTCGCCTGCGGCCCGAATCCGCTAGCGGGTGGAACAATTTGGGAGGCGTGGAACTGGCGGCGGGAAATCCGCTGGCCGCGCTGCGGCACTATGAGAAGGCGCTACGCTTTCAGCCGGTCTTCACGCATGCGGAGATGAATGCGGCCGAGGCGGAGAATCAGATCGGGTTGGACTTCGCGCGGCAGGGCCGGACCGCTGATGCCCGCGCCGCCTTCGAGCGGGCCATCGCGCGCAGGAAGGATCATGCCGGCGCGATCAACAACCTCGGCGTGTTGTACATGCAAATGGAACATACGAACGACGCTACGGCTGCGTTTCAGTACGGGATCTCGGTCGCGCCGCAAGACGATATACTGTACATCAACCTCGCGAAGGTTCATGCGCGAAGGGGCGACCGTGACAAGGCCGCCGCCGTGTTGCTCAAGCTGCTTGATCTGAAGCCCGGGCATGCGGTGGCGCGGCGCGCGCTGGAGGAGTTGAGTAAATGACAAGCGCATTCGTGCTGATGTTGGCCGTGAGCGGCGATCTGGAAAAGTTAACGAAAGCGGTAGCGAATTCAGGGCGCGTGACCGAACTTGCGGCGAAGCCTTCAGAACGCCTCGCGCCGCCTGAGCGGATCGCGCCCGGCGCGCCGCCTCTGCTGAGTTTTCGTTTGTTCGAAGGCGGACAGCGGCACCGTTTCGGGAATCTGGATTTGGTTCTGGACGATGCGAGCCATTAGCCGTGCCTTCACCGGACTCACCGCTGTGTGCGCCTTTGGGCAGGACGTGGGCACCGGCGTCGAACAGTTCCACAAGGGGCAGTATGCGGCGGCGCGGCAGACTCTGGAGCGTGCGCTAAAGGACTCTCCGGGCGACGCGCACTCGACAACCTTTCTGGCTCTCTCGCGCGCGGCAACCGGAGGATGCAAGGAAGCGGCGCCGGCGCTCGCCGCGCAATTCAACTCGGGTGCGGGCGACCTGCGGAGGCTTGCAGGCGTCGGCCTCGCGCAATGCCATCTCGCCGGGAGCCGGTTCGACGAAGCATACCCGGTCATCCAAAAGTTGGAGGAGCAGAATCCAGCCGACGCCGATGTGCTCTATCTCTCGGCAAAGCTGCACATGAGGGCATGGAACGGTGCGGTGTATCGAATGTTCCAGAAAACTCCCGCGTCGTACCGCGTGAATCAGTTGTCGGCGGAGATTCTGGAGATCCAGGGAAAGTACGCCGAGGCGGCTGCCGAGTATCGAAAGGCCATCTCGAAAAACCCCGCGGCGGTGAACCTGCACTACCGTCTAGGGCGCGCTCTGTTGATGGAGTCGCACGCGCCCGAGGCGCTCGATGCGGCGCGAAAGGAATTCGAGGCGGAGCTGGCGCTCAATCCGTCCGATGCCGCCGCGGAGTATCAAGTGGGGCAGATCCTGGCCGCGAAGGAGAACGATACGGAGGCGGCAGTGCACTTCGCCCGCGCTTCGGAACTTGCGCCGGACTTCCCGGAAGCTCTCGTGGCGCTGAGCAAACTGCGCGCGGGCGATGAAGCCGTCGCATTGCTTGAGCGCGCCGTCCGGCTACAGCCTGCAAACGAGGCCGCGCGTTACAGCTTGATGTTGGCCTATCGCAAGGCGGGCCGGGCTGCGGATGCCTTGCGGCAGAAGGAAGAGCTGGACAAGCTGCAAAAGCCTCCCGAGGGTGAGTTTACGGAGTTCCTGAAGAAGCTGGGAGAGAAGCCGAAGTGAGAGCTCTCGCCGCCCTGGTGTTCTCCGTGGTTCTGGCGGCGCAGTTCGAAAACACCTCCCGCCGGGCCGGCCTCATCCACTCAATTCCAAACGGCGGCGTCGACTCGAAGCGATTCATCATTGAGACTACCGGCAGCGGGGCCGCGTTCATCGACTATGACAACGATGGCTTTTTAGACGTCTTCCTCGTCTCCGGCGGAGGCGGCACAAGCCGTCTCTACCACAACAACGGCAAGGGCGCCTTCGACGAGGTGACCGCGCAGGCCGGATTCACGCGCGACGGCTGGGGGCAGGGCGTGTGCGCGGGCGATTTCGATAACGACGGCTTCACCGATCTCTTCGTCACTTATTGGGGCCGGAACGCCCTCTACCGCAACCGCGCCGGCAAGTTCTTCGAAGACATAGCGGCGCGTTCGGGCCTCACGCAGAACCGCATCCGTTACAACACCGGCTGTGCGTTTCTCGACTACGATAACGACGGAAGACTCGACCTGTTCGTGGCCAACTACCTCAAGTTCGATCCGGCTACGACTCCCAAGCCCGGCGAGAATCCCTACTGCTGGTATCGCAACATCCCCGTAAACTGCGGTCCGCGCGGGCTTCCGTTCGACCGCAATATTCTGTATCGCAACGAGGGCGCGGGCGTGTTCCGCGATGTTTCGGAAGAATCGCGAATCGCCAAGCCGTCGCAGCATTACGCGCTCGGCGTGCTGACGGGCGATTTCAATGACGACGGTTTCACCGACATCTATGTCGCGTGCGACCAGACGCCGTCGCTGCTCTACATGAATCGCGGCGACGGAACATTCTCCGAAGAAGCCCTGCTGCGCGGCGTGGCGCTCGACGAGAACGGGAAGGCGCTCTCCGGCATGGGCGCGGCTTCGGCGGACTACGATGGCGACGGCTGGCCCGACATTTTCCGCACCAACTTCAGCGACGAGCGCGAAACGCTCTATCGCAACCTCGCCAAAGGCGAATTTGAGGATGTGACGCGCGGCGCGGGCCTTTCGCGTAACACGCGGTTCGTCGGGTGGGGCTGCGGCTTTTTCGATTTCGACAACGACGGATGGCAGGATCTGCTTCTCGTCAACGGACACGCCTTTCCCGAAGTGGAGAAACTCAAGCTCGACATCCGCTACAAGGATCGCGCCATACTGTACCGCAATACGGCTGGCGGGAAGTTCGACGATGTCTCCGATGCATCGGGGCCGGGCATTCTAGAGCGGCACTCCGCCCGTGGCGCGGCGTTCGGAGACATCCACAACGACGGTTCGGTTGAAGTACTAATCAACAATCAGAACGAGCCGCCCACGCTCCTGGAGCGCGCCGGCAAACCGCGGAACAACTGGATCATCCTGAAGTTGACCGGCAGTCGTGCAAACCGCGGCGCCATCGGGGCGCGCGTCAAAGTCACGGCTGGCGGGCGGACGCAAACCGGCGAAGTCCGCAGCGGCGGCAGTTACCTGTCACAGAGCGATCTGAGGCTGCATTTTGGACTCGGCAGCGCTCCGAAGGTGGACGAGGTGGAAGTTCGCTGGCCTGGAGGCGCGACGCAAATTGTACGCAACCTGCGCCCGAATCGTGTGACCGCGATCACGGAGACGGCGCGGCCGTAGGCCAGGCCTCCCGGCCTGTCCGCGGACCATCGGACCACCTCCGCCCAAGCGTCTACTGAAGGAACCTTTCTATTTGCTTTTGTCCTTTTTCTGGACCCTCGGAGACGGGGGCTCTTTGATCTTCAGGCCCTTCTGACGTCTTCGCTCTTTGTCGTTCTCTTCCTTCGCGATCTGTTGGGCGGTGCGAGTGCCCGTCGATTTCTTGACGGGCTCTACGTGTTTTCTGCCGTCAAACGTAGTGTCCGCGGACTTTGTGCCCCTTGCCGTATCCGAGAGAACTTTGCCATCCGGGGTGCCTCTAACGTCCTTCTTCTTGTCGGCCCCGCAGAGGGGTGACCCGGCGATGAGGAGGCTTATGGTTGCGGTAAGCGCTCTGGTCCAGGTTGTTCTCATTGGTTCTCCTTTCATGCCACATCATAGTTCAATGAATCGCGGGAATACAGTCTGTCAGCCGGCGTGGAAGTCGCCCGCCGGCTTCCCGGCTCCTGCGCAGAGCTTCGGCAAGCTCATCGCGTTGCGGCTAAGATGGATGTTCCGGAAGGATGAATATGGCACAGCAACTATGGAATCTCCCGATTCTTTCACTTCTGTTTGGCGCGATGGCCGAGGCTCAAGTGACTCCTGGTTTTGTGGATCCCGCGCCCGTCTTACTGGCTGCCGAAAAAGCGATTGGCGCCGGCAACCTGAAATGCGTCACGATCTCCGGCTCCGGCTACTCGGGCAAGGTGGGTCAACAGGTCGAATCCGGCTGGAACGTGGATTGGCCGCGAGGCGAAGCGCTGGCCGGCTACACGCGCACTATGAACTGGGAAACGCGAACGATGAAAGAGGAGTTCGACCGCGCGCCCGGCCTGAATCCGGCGTCCTGGAAATATGGTTCCGGTTGGAAGGGCGGAACGCCTGTCCAGCGCAACGCGCACCAGACATTCGCGGTGAACGGTAAGCACGCTTGGCACATCGACGGACGGGGAAACAGCCCGGTTGCCGCTCCTCCAGACGACGCTGAGCGGTGGCAGCTCGATCTTTGGGTGAATCCGCATGGCTTTCTCAAGGCGGCCAGGCTGCCCGGCGCAAATCCAAAGGCAGTGTGGCGGTGGGAGTTGGGAGAAATGGGGCGTGATGGACACACAGTGGCGCCTGAAAAAGTAACCGTGGTCTCGATTACGGTACTTGGCAAGTACAGAGTGGATGCCACCATCAACAAGGAGAACCTGCTCCAGCGAATTCATACATGGGTGCCCGATCCCGTTCTGGGCGACATGAACTACGAGCACGAATTCACGAACGAAAGCTACGTGGACCTGGGCAACGGCATGAAGTTCCCCACCGGATGGCATCATCACGACGGCTGGGATGACAACTTCGGAGCCCTCACGGTTACCGCCGGTCACAATGGTTTCGGCGGAACCTTCAAGAGCATCCAGGCGAATGCGTGCGCGGACTCGATCCCGATCCCTGAGACTGTGCGTCAGGCCGCATTTCCCGTGCGCGTCGACGCGCAGAAGCTCGCGGAAGGAGTATTCCTGCTCGGCGGCGCGTCGCACAATAGCGTCGCCATCGAGTTCAAGGACTTCATTACGGTTGTCGAAGCGCCACTCGACGAACGGCGGAATCTCGCCGTGATCGAGGAGATTGTGAAGCTGATTCCTAATAAGCCCATTCGCTTCCTGGTCAACACGCATCAGCACTTCGACCACATTGGTGGTCTTCGCACCTACATGCACATCGGCGCGACCATCATCACGCATTGGAAGAACCTGAACTTCTACATGCGGGACGTGTTGAACTATGCGCCACGGACTTTGGAGCCCGACATGATGGCTTCCTGGCCGCCGACGGAGGTAGCGGAGGGCTACCATTATGAGACCGTCAGGGAGAACTACGTCTTGAGCGACGGTGTGCGAAACCTGCACATCACCTACGTCCAGCCGCTGGCGCACGTCGAGGGCATGTTGCTGGCGTACCTGCCGAAGGAGAAGATTGCGATCGAGGCGGACCTCTATGATCCACAGCTCGCGAACGCTCCCTCGACGCCGACGGCCGCCAACAGGACCTTCTACAATCACGTGCGCCGGCTGGGGCTCGACGTCTCGACGATCGCCCCCATTCACGGACGTGCGACGCGGTGGAGTGAGTTTGCGAAAGTAATGGGGAGCGGTATGCCATGATATTCTCAAAGCATCATGGATGCGAAGCAAGCTACACACATTGCGAAGGAGTACGCGAAGGAACTCCTGGGTAGCTATGACTTCACGCTTGAGGAAGTCGAAACGCGACGAGTACCGAAGCCGGGACGTGTGGTCCATCACCCTCGGCTTTCCCCACCGATTTTACACTCCGGCCCTCTCGAAACTGACAGGAGGAGTCCGCGAGTATAAGAAATTCCTAATTGACTCGGGAAGCGGTGAACCGGTAGCGATGAAGGTTCGTGAAATTGAAGAATGCTGAATGATCGGCCGCTTGGCGTTCGCCTCGACTCGAAGCTACTCCCGGAATCCTTCGACCAGGCGGCCAAAAGCGGTTGGTCTGTTTCTCGATGCGAGCCTCCTGGTGCTCTGGGTCGTGGGGAACGTCAACCCAAGGCGCATCGAAGGCTTTAAGGGGATCAGCAAGTACAGCATTGGCGATTTCATTCTCTTGTCGGACTTTGTCGGCCGCTACTCCGTGATGCGCACCGCCCCGCATGTGTTGGCTGAGGCAGGCAACCTGACGGACCTCAAGGGCGACGAGCGCCGCATGGCCCGGTTGTGTCTCAAGGACTGGATCGGTACCGCATTGGAATTTTAACGTCGCCAGCCGAAGGGCGTCCGAAGAGGGAGTCTACGAGCGGCTGGGATTGTCCGACGCCGCGATCACAAAGGTCGCCGGCGAACTCCGGTGTGCGGTACTCACCGATAGCCCGGGGCGCATACCCGACCGACGGGCTTTACGGGAATTCCCGGTCATGTTGACCGAAACCGGTCACGAGAACGTTGCAAGCAAGCCTAACCCGAATAGTCTCGGTCATGTTGACCGGGGAGGCTCGGGGAGGGCGCGCCACAAGAGGCGGCAAGCGAATTGGGTTTCAATCCCCTTCTGATCGGGGACCTTGCTTGTCGACGGCTCGGTACAGGTAAACCCATTCGCCGCGCACCTTGACGTAGGTCTCATCCATCCGCCATGAGTCGCCGACCGGGCGAGCGTACCGCTTCCAGCGCTTCTCGAATTCCGGCGTGTGATACTATACCCATCGCAGAATCGTCGTGTGCGCCAGCCTGATGCCGCGCTCGCTCATCATCCTGACCAAATCCCGGTAGCTCAGTTTGAAACTCAGGTACCACCGAACGCACAACACCACAATCTCCGCATCGAAATGGCGACCGGCGAACAATTCATCAACTGGAACTAATCGGGACAATCCACCATCTTCGCCGACACCGTTGATCTTGCACCAGAGCCATATGGCGGACCTTTTGCTGAATGCTGCTGCCAGCCCAAAGGAGTACGACAAATTCCGCGATTCACGAACTTCTCTCCGAAAAATGACAACCTGTTGACAGAACTGCACACGCACGGCGACAGCCGCCAGCATCGCCGCCTTCCGTGTTGGCCGGCATTCGCAGGTCCAAGGCGGAAGTTGTCGAATTTCCATGGTCATTGAGTTTGTCTACGCATAGCGGTCGGAGGGTCACAGTCTGAGGGCTGCCGGCGACGAGGATGTGCAAAGTCTAGACGCCGCAGAGTTCAGGCAAAAGCAAGTCCGGGACGCACGCTCGCATTCGGTTGCGATGTATACTGCCTCTAACCTGGAAGGTAAGAATAAATTGTTCTCTAAAGCGTTCTTGGCGCTACTGATTTGCCCAGCCGGTCTGATGGCACAGTCGACCGGTGCGATTGTTGGGGTCGTTCAGGACAAGTCCGGAGCCATCGTCTCCGGCGCCTCGGTGACTGTGACCAGTGAGCTTACCGGATTGAAGAACACGACCGCCGCCGACGATGCGGGGCGGTTCAGCTTTCCGCGCCTTCCGGTCGGCAACTACCGGCTCGAGGCGGTACAGCAGGGCTTCAGGCAGTTCGTGGTGGATGGCATTCGCCTCGATTCCGATCAAACGAGGCACGCCGATGTGTCGCTCCAAGTCGGACAGGTGAGCGAATCGGTCAACGTCTCCGGCGCCGTCGCGCTGGTCGAGACGGTCGGCGGCACGATCAAGGAGATCGTCGATCAACGGCGTATGGTGGACCTACCGTTGAATGGGCGCAATCCGCTGCAACTCCAATTGCTGGTCGCGGGAGCGGTGCCCAGCACCGGCACCGTGAGCCTCGGCCAGAACACGGCGATTTCGGTGAACGGCGCGCGCGGAATCGCCAACAACTACATGCTCGATGGCGGCGACAACAACGATCCGCTGACGAACACCGCATCCCTGTTGCCTAATCCCGACGCGCTGGAAGAATTCAGCATTCTGACGAACAACTACTCGGCGGAGTACGGGCGGAACAGCGGAGCCGTTGTAAACGCGATCACGCGGGCCGGAACAAATCAGTTGCATGGCGGGCTGTACGAGTTTCTGCGCAACGACACGCTGGATTCACGCAACTTCTTCGCGCTCCAAAAATCAAAACTGCGCCGGAACCAGTTCGGCGCGACGCTGGGCGGACCCGTCTACATACCCAAACTCCACAACGGACGCGACCGGACGTTTTTCTTCTTTTCTTTCGAGGGAGTGCGAGACCGAAAGGGCGACACCTTGTCGAACCTCGTGGTTCCGACGGCGCTCGAACGGAGCGGCGATTTCTCTCAATCGACCTTGAAGCCGCTCGATCCGGTGACGCGGGTACGATTTCCGAACGACGCGATTCCGGCGAACCGGTTCGACCCGGCCGCGGCGAAGTTTATCGAGGTCATGGTGCCGCTGCCCAATACCGCCGATAGCCGGCACATCTTCAACCGTCCGATCACCCAGGACAGCAACCAAATCATGGGCCGCGTGGATCACATGGCCACGGCGAAGCAGCGCATCATGGTCCGCTACTTCTACGACTGGAGCAACCAGTTTCTTACGGCGGGCCTGCCTAAACTGCAATCCACGGTTGGCTTCAACACCTATCACCTGGTGGCCAATCACACCTACACGATAGGACCGAGCCTGCTCAACACGGCGCAGTTCAGTTTCGGACGCGTGGATTTGAAACGCGGACCGCTGCCAGTCGAGGGCGGCATCACTTATCAGTCACTCGGAATGCGCGTGGTCTCCGATACGCCGGAGTATCCGCAGAACTGGCGCGGAAGCGTCACCGGCTTCTGGAATCTCGCCCAGGACAACCTTGTCTATATAGACCGCAAGACGCCGCAGTTTAGCGACACGGTGTCGTGGATCCGCGGGCCGCACATGGTGAAGTTCGGCGGAGAGGTGCGCACTACCGTTAGCGACCGCCTGACCGCCAATCTGACCGATCCGCAGTTCACCTTCAACGGACAGTTCTCGACGAACCCGCTTGCCGATTTTCTCCTCGGCAGGCCGAACGTGATGAACCAGGGATCGCTGAGAAAGAACGAGGCCCGGTCGCGGGCGTTTTCCCTGTTCATGCAGGACGACTGGAAAGTACGCCGAAACCTGACGCTGTCACTCGGCCTGCGCTACGACCCGTTTTTCCCGTTCTACGACGCTGCCGACCAGTTCTCGGTGTTCCGGCCCGGCGTGCAATCGACGGTGTTTCCGAGTGCGCCAGCGGGGCTGCTTTACGTAGGCGATTCAGGAGTGACGCGGGGCGGCTCGCCGAACGACTGGAACAATTTCGCGCCGCGGTTCGGATTCGCCTGGACTCCGCTCAAAGGATCAAAGACCAGCGTGCGGGGCGCCTACGGAATTTTCTACGACACGCCGCGGCACTATACGTTGACGGCGTTCGCCAATACCCAGCCGTATTCGCTGCAATTCAACATAAACACGCCGCCGAGCTTTGCCGATCCTTATGCCGGGCGCGCCATTCCGTTTCCCTTCAAGCCTCCATCGGCGGCGGAGGAGAAGCGCGCGTTCCGCTACACGTTCCCAGTAGTGATCGGTGAATCGGTCGATCCCAAACTGGCGGCCGCCTACTCGCAGCAATGGAACCTGAACATCCAACAGCAGGCGCCAGGGCAGGTCGTGTTGAGCGCCGGGTATGTCGGCGCGAAAGGGACGCGGCTGACGACGCAGCGGGAATTGAATCCAGGAGTCTTCGGCCCCGGCGCCACGACCGGCAATATCGACGCGCGCCGCATCTACGCGCCGGCCTTCGGCAGCATCAACAGCTATGATTCGATCGGCTGCTCGACGTATCACGCCCTGCAGCTCGGCGTGAACAAGCGTTTCAGCCACGGCGTGAGCGTGAACGGCAACTATACCTACGGCAAGTCCATCGACGACGCATCGCTCGATGAAGCCGCCGCCTATCAGAATCCGCTGAATCTGAAGCCGGAGAAGGCTCTCTCCAACTACGACGTGCGCCAGCGCTTCGTCACCAGCTTCCTGTGGGAGACGCCCGCTCCGAAGACGGGTGCGGGCAAGTCCCTGCTCGGCGGATGGCAGTGGAATGGCATCGTGACCATCCAAAGCGGCTCGCCGTTCAATGTCGCAAGCGGCCGCGACCAAGCGCTGATCGGCACGGGAACGCAACGCCCGAACCTGGTAGGCGATCCGCATCTCGATACCGGCCGGTCGCGCGACGAGCTTCTTTTCCGCTACTTCGATTCGGCCGCTTTTGCACAGGCGCCTCTGGGCGCGTTCGGCAACAGCGGGAAGAACACGCTGATCGGACCGGGGAGTTATTTCTTCGACTTCTCGGCGTTCCGCAGCTTCAAGGTCACCGAACGCGCGAAGGTGCAGTTCCGCGCGGAGTTTTTCAACCTGTTCAACCACGCCAATCTGACGAATCCGGTGTCAAATATCAGCTCGGCGACGGTGGGGCGGATTCAGAGCACGACCGACCCGCGGATCATGCAGTTCGGTTTGAAACTGATTTACTAATTATGACCCGTTACGGCCTCCTCATAGCTTTGCTTACTGCCGCCGCGCCGGCCCAGCCTCCCCGTACACCGCCCGTTCGAGTGACGCATGGTCCAATGCTCGGGCACGTCACGTCAACCAGCATCTCCATCTGGGCGCGCACCTCGACGCCCGGCGAGTTTCGGATCCGCTACGGAACGTCACCGGACAAGCTGACTCAGGTATCCGCCCCGGTCACGACTACCGCGGTTCGCGACAACACCGGCTGGGCGCCGCTCACCGGACTGCAACCCAATGTTCGCTACTACTATCTGCCGTTCACTAGCAACGACGTAGGGGAGGAAGGCTCTTTCCTTACGCTGCCCTCCGCCCCCGACTATCGCGACCCGGAGACGAACCCTCGCGGCCTGTTCAATTTTCGATTCCAGTTCGGCTCCTGCGCGAACCAAAAGCCAGGCGCCGGATCGGGACCGGGTTTGCCTGCCTACGAAACCATGCTGAAGACGCTGCCCGGCAAGGTCCACTTCTCGATCATGAACGGCGATTGGCTCTATGAGGACAAGCGCGAATTCACAGTGGACGATTGGAAACAGCAGACCGGATGGCGGGACAGCGCCGTTCCCCGATTGCTGCAGTTGGCGCCTTCCATTACGGGCGTTTGGGAGAACTACAAATATTTCCTGGAACGCGGAGCGAATCTGGCGGCCTGGCATCGTTTGATGCCCTCGTACTACACGCCGGACGATCACGAGCTTCTGAACGACATCTTCGGCACGGCGGAAGTGGGACGCCGGGACCGCCGCACCGTGTTCCGCGACATCGGGATGCAAGCCTGGTTCGATTACCTCGCCGGGTCGCAGCCGGTTCCGTATTCGCAACCGATTTATTTTGGAGAAGCTCGGCTGACCGCGGGCTCCGACGTGCTGACCGATCCAGCGGCGGACTTCGTGAGGATGGATCGGAAACAAGCTTCGAACCTGCACATCCATTGGGGCGGCCAGTACGCCGGCGTGGATACCGGGCGATTCCCGGCCGGCGATGGGGACCCCAACGCCGGCGTCTACCAGATCGCCGAGGTCTTGGATGCTCACCGGCTCCGTATCCGTCCCACCCCGGCCGCCACCCGGAACTCCGCCTACTCGATTGGACGTGCCTCTTTCTCCAGCTTCCGCGTCGGGAACGTCGAGTTCTACCTCCTGGACACCCGCTCCATGCGCGATCTGCAGGACACAAAGAATCCGAACAAGCCGGGCACGTCGCTGCTCGGAAAGACACAGCGCGAGTGGCTCATCGACTCCATGAAGAAGAGCGACGCGGATATGTTCTTCCTTGCGTCTTCCGTGAATGTCACCATTCCTCATGAAGGACCGCCGGGCGGTGGAATCATCGAGAACAAGGACGACGCCTGGACTGCCTTTCTCGACGAGCGGGAGCGGATGATTCAGTTTTGGGAGTCTCTCGGGAAGCCCGTCATGATCATGACGGGAGATCTCCACAACAGCTGGGCGGTGAAGATCACGGAGGGCGTGTGGGAATTTGCGTCCGGTCCGCTCGGCTCTCAGAACCACCCGGCGAAAAGCGAAGGCGGAAGGCCCCCCAACGGAGCTTTCGATTCGCGCGGGCGCAAAGTGGACATCCGGTGGTCAAGCTTTATCCGCGACGACATGCCCGTTCAACTGCGCAAGATCCCGTACTACGCGGTCGCGCAGATCAATAACGTGTTCAACAACCCGAAGGAGCCCGGCACGCCGCGCTGGATTGCCTACCCGCGTCCGCACGTGGTGATTCAGTACTACGATGGGCGCACAGGGGACCTCGTCTATGCTGAGCCTGTTCACGTTCGACCAAGGGACTGAGCCACTGTGTTAGTCAGTCAAGATACGCTCGAGATTTACCGCTTACGACTCCACTTGACTGTCGCCGGATCGAGCGTGTAATCACTCGCGCGGGGGCTGGCGGCTGCCGGTTTCGCCGGCAGCAGGGCGGCCATCTCCTTCGTTACCTGCGCCATTCCGGCACCGCCGGCCAAATTGACCCACTCAGCCGGATCCTGGCGCCGGTTGTACAATTCCTCGCCTCCATCATGGTAGCGGATATAGTGCCAGCGCTCGGTGTACACACCCGAGTTCCCGTGCAGGTAATCGTTGATCGCCGGACGCTGCCACGCACCCGCTGGATCGGCGAGGAGCGGTTTCAGGCTGACTCCGTCCACCCCGGACGGCGCCGGCAGTCCAGCCAGGTCGGCAAGAGTCGGATAAACGTTAATCAGGTCCACCGGCCGGTCGCATCGACCCCCGGCTTTCGTAACCCCCGGCGCAGAGAAGATCAACGGCACATGCGTCGCGCGCTGCCATAGGGCCTGTTTGTGCCAGTGCGACTTTTCGCCGAGATGATACCCGTGATCCGACCATAGAACGACGATTGTGTTGTCGCGATTGGGACCCGCATCGAGCGAGTCAAGCATCCTGCCCACCATCGCATCGGAAAACGTAATACACGCGAGATAGGCCTGCACGGCTTTCCTCCAGTTACCGGTTCCAACCAACAGATCATGGTGCGATTCCTGGTTTAGCGCAAACTTCCACGCGGCGGGCGGCAGATCGGCCAAGTCATCCTGCCTCACTGTGGGCAGGACTACGTCTTCGAGCGGGTACATGTCGAAATAGCGCCGCGGCACGAACCACGGGATATGGGGGCGGAACATTCCCGCGGCGACGAAAACCGGCTGCTCCTGGCGGGCGCGTAAAATGCCGCCGGCCCACTCGGCGACTTTGAAGTCGGGCATGGTCTCCTCGGCCACATCGACGGGCGACCAGTCGAAATTGCGCCAGGACACCGAAGGCATGGGAGAGACCGGACGCCGAGGCTCCGGGTCCGGGGGGAAACTATAGCCGTCCGTCCAGCCGTTGGCTCGCGCCTGCGGATTCCAGAAGAAGTACCCGTCCCAGGAGCGCGGATCGTTGTAGCCCCGGCCGTGGTGAAAAACCTTGCCGCCGCCGTAGGCTCGATAGCCGTTAGAGCGGAAGTGCTGCGGCAGCGTGGTCACGTCCGGCATGGCCAGCCGAAAGGGCTGATCGTTGTCGTAGACACCGGAGGTCGACGGCCGGCGCCCCGTCAACAGCGCGCTACGCGAGGGATTGCAGAGGGGTGACGCCGTGTGAGCGTCGGTGAAGAGAACTCCGCGCGCAGCCAGCCGGTCGAGGTTAGGGGTCTTCACCTGCGGATGACCGCCCAGAGCGCCAACCCAATCGTTCCAGTCGTCCACCGCGATCATGAGAACGTTGGGCCGCCGCGCGCTCTGCGAGGGCAGAATCGAAGGTGCGGCTACGGATAGCCGAAGAAGGTCGCGCCTAAGCATGGAGAGAGTATAACCCGGGTAAGAACTACAGTTTCGGCGCGAACTGCAAGACGGCTTGGATCATTGAAGGCCGGTCGTCCACGCTATTCGCGCACGTCGCAAACCACGGAGAGTTCGTTAGATCAAACGCCTCTGCCTTCGGGTTGAGATAAGGCGTGTTGCTACTCCTCAAGGAGGCCGCCGGCGTGATATGATTTATCCGCTTTTCACCTTGGAGGGTCTATGCGACTTTGCTTCATGCTTTTGGCATTCGCCTCACTCTCTCTGGCACAGGTCGACACAGCCACCATAACCGGCGTTGTCACGGACCCTTCAGGAGCGGCCGTGGTTGGCGCGCGGATCCGGGCGATCAGCCAGACGACCGGGCTCGACTACCGGACGACTAGCGCGGACTCAGGCGTCTATGTCCTCACGGCCCTGCCCATTGGCGCCTATGATTTTGAACTGACCGGCGACGGCTTCCAGACGGTCCGCCGCCGCGGCGTGATGTTGAACGCCGGCGCCCGAGCCAAGATCGACGTTCAAATGGTGCTTGGCCAGGTGGCCGAGGTAATTGAGGTGACCGGGCAGATCCCCCTGCTCGAATCCGAGACCTCCAATCTCGGACAGGTGATCGAGAACCGCACCATCACTCAGATGCCGCTGAACGGCCGCAACTATCAGGATCTCGCGATCCTGTCGGTGGGCGTGCTTCCTTCGCGCACGCAGAACTTCGTCGAGGATGCGTTCAGCGCCAATGGCGCAAGCCACGATCAGAACGTGTTCACGCTGGACGGCGCGGACAACAACAACTACTTCAGCGGGATCGTGGTGGCTTCCAATCAAGCGGTGAAGCCGTCGATCGACGCGATTCAGGAGTTCAGGCTGGAAACGCACAACTACGGCGCGGAATTCGGCCGTGGCGGCGGGGCCGTCGTCCAGGTGACCACCAAGTCCGGAACGAACGAATTCCGCGGCACGCTCTTCGAGTTCCTGCGCAATGACAAGCTGGACGCCAACAACTTCTTCAACAGCGGCCGTCCGAAACCAGCCTACCGTCAGAATCAATATGGCGGAACGCTGGGCGGGCCAGTAAAACGGGACCGGTTGTTCTTTTTCGGCAGCTTTGAGGGCGCTAACATTCGCGAGAAGCTGACGCGGTTGAGTACTGTGCCCGAACTGGCGCAGATCGCCGGTAATATTGCCGGCCGCGCGGTGATCGCCGATCCGGCGACGCAGACCGCGAACGGAAGCCGGACGCCATTTCCCGGAAATGCAATTCCCTCGGCGCGATTCGACCCCGTGTCGATCCAGGTCCTTCGGCTGTTTCCGGAACCGAACCGTGCCGGCCCGCAGAACTATCTTTTCAATGCCCCGCGCAATCTGGATTCCTACAAATATGATGCAAAGGTCGATTGGCGGATCGGCAGCTACGACACCGTCTTCGTGCGCTTTAGTATTCTCGACTGGTTTCGGCTGGAGCCGGGCAGCCTTCCGATGCCGGCTAGTGGCGGCGACACCAACGTGCGCACCTCGGACGCCAAGACCGGCGTCGCGAACTGGACCCGAGTATTCAAGAACGGCTCGATGGTAAATGAGGCGCGGCTCGCTTACAACCGCCTCGTAGGAACCATCAACACGCCCAATACCGAACAGCTCTGGAAGCAGTTCGGGTTCAAGGGGAGCTTCGACCGCGCGGACATCAATGGGGTTCCGCTCTTCCAGCCAGCCGGCTACCGCAACATTGGCGACCGCAGTTTCGCGCCCGATCCTCGCAAGCAGGACGTGCGGCAATTCGTGGATACCTTTTCCTGGAACCGGGGCAGGCACGCTCTCAAGGTGGGCGCCAACGTCCGGAACACCATACAGTACACCGGCATCACGAACTTCGCGCGGGGCGTCTTTTCCTTCAATGGTCAATTCACACGCACCGTCGCAGGTACACAGACCGGGGGCGACTCCCTGGCGGACGCCCTGCTAGGCCTCACCAGCAACGCCCAGTTCAGCGCGGTGCTCGACAACCGCCGCATCGGCTGGTCCCACGAGTTCTTCGTTCAGGACAACTGGAAGATCACATCCAAGCTGACGCTGAATCTCGGAATGCGCTACGAGTACCAAACGCCGTACGTCGAGCAGAACGACCGCGTGGCGAACTTCGTCGTGGATCCTGCCGACAGGGGTTTCGGCACGATCGTCTTCCCGCGCGGTGACGGAGTAGAGGACCGGTCCTTCCGCCGCCGCGATCTAAACAATTTAGCTCCGCGTGTGGGCTTTGCTTATCAGGCCGGCCGGAAGACGGTGATCCGCGGCGGATACGGAATGTTCTATCTCGGGACGTTTACGCTGCCGACGGGAGCGACGCCGGACTACAACCCGCCGTTCTACCTACAGGTCAACATTCCGACGCAGGCGGCGGCGTCGACGTCGGCCCACGTCATCCGTGATGGATTCTCGCCGAGCGCATTGAATCCCACAGTGTTGGATGGGCGGTCGCTGGCGGCGATCTGGCCCTACTCGTGGTCGGACGGCACGATGAACCAGTGGAACCTGAACGTACAGCATTCGCTGCCTTGGAACTCGGTCGTTTCGCTCGCCTACGTCGGTTCGAATACGGTCCACAGCATGTTGAGCGCCGTCGATATCAACCAGCCTGTGCCCGGTCCGGGCGCGAACAGTCCGCGCCGCCAGTTCACACGCTTTGCCGACATCCTGATGTCAGTCCCGCTCGGCGGGGCGAACTATCAGGGTCTGGAGGCGAAGTTCGAACGCCGGTTCAGCGGCGGGTTCTCCATCCTGAGCGGCCACACGTTCAGCAAAACACTTGAAGGGCAGATCGGCCAGCAGACGAGCATCCTTGCTCCGGAAAAGAGGCTCTCGATCCAGCATCTGCCGCATCGGTTATTCACTGCGGCGGTTTGGGATCTGCCGTTCGGAGCCGGGCGCAAGTGGATTTCCGGCGGCGCTATTTCGCGCATTGCCGGCGGATGGCAGATTTCGCCGATCTTCGAGGCGCAGCGCGGCTTGCAGTACACTCCCAGTGTGAACGGCAATCCAGCCAACACGACGGGCGGGCTGCGTCCGGACCGGCTGCGAGACGGGAACCTGCCTCGTGGCGAGCGTTCGCCCGACCGCTGGTTTGATCCAACGGCGTTCGCGGCGCCGGCCCCGTTCACCTTCGGCAATTCGGCCGCCAACGTCCTGGAAGGTCCCGGATTGGTGAATCTGGATGTCTCAATTGCCCGCACGTTCCGCTTCACCGAGCGGTTCTCGCTGGACTTCCGTTCGGAGTTTTTCAATATCTTCAACGACGCGCATTTTCTATTTCCAAACGCAGTCGTGAACACGGCGCCCGCGGGCGCGATCTCGGAAACTTCCAGTTCGGCTCGCCAGATTCAGTTTGGGTTAAAGTTCATATTTTAGAGCACCAACGATAGGGAGCAAGCATGTTTCTGAACAAAACTGCGATCGTCGCCGTTACCGCTTTCGGAGCGGCCGTATGGCTGTGGCAGGTGATTCCGTCGCGCGCTCAGGTTTCGATTCCCGTTACCCATCCACAGGCCACTCCCGCGGCGGGCGATCTTCAGTCCGTTACCCTCGTGTTCGGCTCCAAGGATGCCGAGCCTAGTCGCTGGGACGGCTCCGCTTCCATCTCGGCGGGCCGCATCGAAAAAATAGAAGGCTGGCACTTCACCGCCGCCGCCAAAGTGAATGGCGCCGCGTGGGAATGCTCCACCATCGCTTGGGCGCCCTTTTCCGGGGGGATGCATCCGAACGAAAAGCCACAGCCGCGCGCGACGTCAGTCGAGCCCGCCGGCGTCGCCATTTACTTCCGCGCTCCGGCCGATGCCGTGTTGACAGTCAAAGTGCCGAAAGGCGAATTTTCGTTTCGCCCAATGGACCTGCCTGAACAGGAAGGCCTTTTCCCGCTGGCTGCCACAATCGAGGTTTACCGGACGCCCCCGGTAGAAAAGATCTCCGACAGTAGTCTGGAGGATGATTACCCATCCATCACCGCCGAAGGGTCCTCGATTTGGGTGGCATGGCAGGGTTATAAGAACCTGGCCGAACAGGTCTTTCTTCGCAAATGGACGAATGGCGCCTGGAGCGAGCCAGTCACGGTAACCGAGAAGCCATCTGACATCTTTGGAACCGCTGTCGCGGCCGCGGGCGGAAGGGCTACTGTTCTGTGGAGCGAGCGCACGAGTGACGGCTGGGCGATCCGCGCTCGCGCGGAGGGTGCGGCGGTAGAGACGGTGGCCGAAGCGGGTAATAATCTCTTCCACCGCGCGGCTGCCGACCGGCGCGGCAATCTGCATGTCGTGTATCAGAGCGCTCGCCGCGTCCACTCCGACGTCTACCTTCGTAGCCGCGTGGATGGCAAATGGCAATCCGAGATCAACCTCAGCGATCCCAAAAGGGATGCGCGCGCCAACGATTGGAATCCGGCCATCGCTGTGGATCGCGATGGCGTTGTCTGGGTCGCCTGGGATGGCTACTCCGCCGGAAGCTACAACATCTACATGCGCCCGGTCAGGGACGGCCGGCCGGGCAATCCGATTGCGGTAACCAACTCACCGCGCTTCCATGCCCATCCGTCACTCACGGTTGACGCGGGCAATCGTGTTTGGATCGCCTGGGATGAAGCGCCGGAGAACTGGGGTAAGGATATCGGGTTTCTCCTGACAGGTGGAACGGGGTTGTACGACTCGCGCACCATCAAGCTTGCCGTCTACGCCAACGGCCAGTGGATGACGCCTCGCCGTCAGCCCGGCGACGTCGTCCCATGGTCTTATCGGCGCTACTTCCACACACCACGGATTACAGCCGATTCAGCAGGCCGGATCTGGTTGCTGGCCCGCCCCCGAACCTCGGCGCGGCTTCCAACTACGCTGTGGGCGGCCGGCGGAAAGTGGGAAGCGGTGGCTACCCACTACTCCGGAGACCGCTGGAGCGAATTGACGATGATCCCGGAGAGCGTTGGCAGGAACGAGGGAGACATGGCCCTCACCGCTACGCCGGACGGAGGCGTCGCCGCCGCCATTATCAGCGACCAGCGTCTTTGGGGCGGCCCTAATTTTGGAGAGTCGCCTCGCAACAACGAAGTTATGTTCACGCGGCTGTCCGCACGATCCACCGTGGAACCCGCTCTTGCCCCGAGGCCCTCAGAGGAGCCTGGAGCCCTGCCTCACGAGCCGCGCGAAAAAGAGCAGATTGCGCGCATCCGGTCTCACACCGTTAACGCCGGCGGCAAGGCTCTGCGCATCTTCCGAGGCGACTGGCACCGTCATACCGACATTTCGATGGACGGAGCCGGCGACGGCAGCCTCTGGGATTCCTATCGCTACGCCATGGATGCGGCGGGCATGGATTGGCTTGGCGTCACCGACCACCAATCGGGGACATCCGAATACACGTGGTGGCGCATTCAGAAATCGGCCGACATGTTTCACGTCCCTGGCTTCTTTACCGCGGCCTATACGGTGGAACGCAGCTTACCCTATCCCAACGGACATCGGAATTTGATGTTTCCCAAACGCGGCGTCGCCGACCTGCCCAGCTCACCCGACGAACGGACCGCCAAGTCCAATACCGGGCCCGTTCTCTATCCCTACCTCCGCAAACACAATGGCGTGGCGACTTCGCACACTTCCCATACCAACATGGGAACGGACTGGCGCGACAACGATCCCGATCTCGAGCCGGTTATCGAAATCTACCAGGGCGCCCGCACTTCCGCGGAGCACGAAGGCGCTCCCCTTTCTCCCCTCGAGAAACGAACGGAATTGCACGCTGGAGGCTACCGGCCCCTCGGCTACTGGTGGAAGGCGCTCGAAAAGGGATACAAGCTTGGCGTGCAAGCCAGCTCCGATCACGTTTCCACGCATACGTCCTACGCCTGCGTCATTGCCGAAAGCCTTGATCGGCAGGCTCTCATCGACGCCATCCGGTCGCGGCACACCTACGGCGCCACTTCGAACATACTGATGGATTTCCGAATGAACGTTGACGGTAAGGCCCTGATGCAGGGCGATATCTCTTCTGCTTCGGGCACGCCCGAGATCACTGCGAAAATTGCCGCGGCGGGCCCCCTGAAAAAGGTCGTGGTCGTCCGCGACAATCGGTACATCTATGCGCAGGAGCCTGGGGGCGAACTGCTTGAACTTCGCTACCGTGAAACGACGGCGCTCCCGCCGGGCGAGCACTACTATTACGTCCGCGCCGAACAGAAGGACGGCAACGTCGCCTGGTCCTCGCCAATCTGGGTGAAACGTTGACCGATCGCCCGCGATACCATTCACGGACCATGCGGGGCAGCCCGCGCAGGCTCGAGCAGATCCGATTATCGGACCATACGAGAGTGATGAGTGGGGCTTTCGGGCCAAGCGCGGTAGATGTAGTCGTCGAAGGAGTACGCCCGGCACGACTGAAACAGCAAGTGGGAAAGTGATGCCCCGTTCGTGAAGTCCGGCTGGCCGGCCGCTCCGGCACATCAGTCGTGGCGCGAGAACACTGCCTGGTATCTCCGCGATATTCCGTCCGTCGTTGTCTCATGCTGGACCTGAAATCGATCCGCTTGCCCGGCCGTTCTGTACGCGCTCGCCGTGGCGCGATACGCCTGCTTCACCGCCTCGGGATCGAGAACGCGATGCAGCGCATCCACGGGGTTGTGGATCAGCAGCGGGCGTGGAGCGATCAGCGATGCTACGTCCGGCAGATCGAACGAAGTAAGGAACCCAGGACCGAACGCACCGAAACGGTGCGAATAAAGGGTGCTCTCGGCTATGGCGGAATAGGAAACCAGCGCTCCGGTCGAGGCAACCGAGCGGATCCGATCGTCGAAAGCCGCGGCGAAGAGCGCGATCAGCCCGCCCATTCCGTGGCCCGCCGCCGAGATGCGTTTCGGATCGACTTCGGATCGGGTGGTGAGATAGCTGACGCCAGCCATCGCGTCAATTGTCCGCATTCCGATCACGGTCTTGCCTACGCGTATCGAATCATGGAAAAATCCCGACTCCGCATCGTGTACCAACTTCTTGTAGTCGGTCGGTTTCGACGCCCTCGGAGCTTCGGGATCGGTTTCTCCCATTCCGCGAGGGTCAATCGAGAAAACCACGATTCCAGCTTTCACCAGAGGCTCCAGATACCGATCGACGAACCCCGGCTCAGCCTTACCATCTTCATTGACGAAGAGAACGGCAGGGTGCGGGGCAGCGCTCTTGGGCAGCAACAATACGGAAGGCACATAGATGCCGGGCTCGCTTGAGTAGACGATCTTCTCGAGCAGGTACGATCCGCGATCGACGCGGCCCAGACTACGGGGTGGGTGCGCCGGCTCCGGACGGCCGAGCCCAAGCTTGGCGCGAATCGCCTCTTTGAGATCGGCGTCCGGCCTTCTGTTCGAAGCAAGCTGAGCGGCGTGGGAGCGGTTCAGCGAGGCCACCGTCTCTCCGCCTAGTGACATCGACACTTCACCCGACGGCGTGGCGTGCAGGTTCTCGGCTGGCTCCACCGCCGTAATGGGTTCGTTCAGATCCGCCTCTTTCACCGCCTTACCGGAAAACCAGCGCTGGAGCCACGAGTAGGCGGCCTTGTGCATGTCCGAAACATAGCCATGCGGGCCATCGACGATGATGAATCGCGTCTTGTCCGCCTCGCCGGACACTTTGTACACGTGCTCCAATTCGCGGTGGCGTTCGTGCTTGGCTGCCACGCCCGGGCGGGGATCTCCCGTGGCTTCGATCATCAGCAGCGGGCGGGGTGCGATCAGCGCATCGATATCCGCGATGGTGAGACCGGGCCGGGTTGGATTGTCGGGATTGCAGCCTCCGTAGCAGACCGGGATCGAGACTTTAATGCGTTCGTCTATCGCGGAAAGCAACTCTGTCTGGAGACCCCCTCCCGAAGTTCCCGTGCAAGCGAGACGCTCCTTGTCGACATCTTTGCGCTCGGAAAGATAGTCCAGCCCGCGGATGCCGTCCCAAACGAGGTAGGAGGCGTAGTTGCCGCCGGTCAGGATCGCCTGTGCTCCCGCATAGCCGTGCTCCAGCGTGACGAACCAATGCGACCCGCCGGGGTCGATGAGTGCGCGGCCGAGCACTGGGTTGAAGTACTCGCGCCGCTCGCCTTGCCCGGCGACATCGTAGACAAGCACGATATAGCCGCGCCGGGCAAGATAGATCCCTAAGCGCTGATATTCCTCGAAGGTCTTGCCCATGCCCCAGTGCCCCACGGATGCCAGCACGGCCGGGTACGGAGCCGTACCGTTGCGGGGAACATACACGTTGCCGGTGACGTAGTAGCGCGGACGACTTTCGTAGATCACCTTCTCAACCCGGTAACCCTCACGCTCGAGCGTGCCGGTAACGCGGGCGTTGGACGGCGTCCGCTGGGGCAGGCCGCCGAGCGCGGCGCGAAGTTTCGCCCGTGTCTCGGTCTGGTATTGGCGGATCTCCGCCACCGAGGAAAGGCCTGCGATCGACTTCGATCGGCGTGCCTGTTCCTCGTCGCGGAGTTTCGCGAGGTAAGCGGAGAACATCCTGTGTGCGTCGCGGAACTCGCTCGCGCCGTAGAGCACATTCCAAGCCGGAAGAGTGGGGCCGCCCGGGGATTCCTGCGCGAACGCGACCGCAGCCGCGGCAACTATAGCTGCAATACGGCGGAACATGTGAACGATGCTATCATGTTCTTTCTTTCGGGGTATCTGTCAATTGGTATGATCTCGCGAAGAACAAGGTCTGGAAGTCCAAGTGTCCAACAAGTGAGGTAGAGTCCATGTCTCGCATGTCACGATTGGTCTCTCTGGGGCTGCTCTGCAGCCTCATCTCCGGTTCAACGGCGTTCGCGCAGAGCACCTTCGGATCGATCACCGGAACCGTCACCGACCCTGACGCCGCGTTGATTCCCGGCGCCGATGTCGATGTCACCAACCAGGGGACCGGCGCAACCCGCCGGACAACTACCAGCACGAGCGGTGTTTTCAATGTGCCTACGCTCGCTCTCGGCCGGTACAAGGTCCGTGTGAGCCGGACCGGTTTCAGCACGTATGCGCGGAGCGACCTGGTGCTCACCGCCAATCAGATCATCAATCTGGAAATCAGCCTCGCCGTGGGCGCGACCACCACCCTCGTCGAAGTGCAGGGCTCCAGCCCCGTAATCGCAACCGAGTCGCACGACCTTTCCGGCACAGTCAGCCATGAGGCGCTGACAACGCTACCTCTGGTGGGCCGGCAGCGGGGCGATGGCGGCATCTACTCATTCGCGACACTCAGCACGGGTGTTGCGGCGGTCCCATCGAGCTCTACGCCGATCATCGGCGGATCGCGGTCTTCGGTTGGGATTCTCCCGCAAATGGATGGGATTGCGGTCATGGCGTATCCGCAGGGTGCGAGTCCGGTGCAGCCATCGCTCGAATCCGTGCAGGAGCTGAAGATCGAGACATCGGCAGCGCCTGCTGAATTCACCGCCGCCGGAAACATCCAGGTGATCACGCGATCGGGCACCAACGAATACCACGGCACCGCCTACTGGATGTACAATGGCCACTCGCTCAACGCGCGCAATTTCTTCGCCGCCGTGCGGCCGTTCCGCGTCTACAACAACATCGCGACGTCGATGGGCGGTCCGATCAAACGCAACAAGCTCTTCTTCTTCGGCACCTACGAGGCGTCGCGCGAGTCGGTAACTACGACGCTGCTCCAAAGCAATCCTCTGCCCGCCTGGAAGCAGGGCAACTTCGCCGGCCAGCGGACGATCAACGATCCCACGACCGGTAGCCCGTTCCCGGGAAATCAGATTCCCGCGAATCGCATAAGCCCTGTGTCGCAGCGGATCCAGCAATACGCCTATCCCGATCCCAATACCGGCGCTCCCGGAGCGACTGCCAACAACTGGACGGCGCAGTACCCGGGGAAGTCGGGCTTTACGCATTTCGATCACTTCGATGCGCGGGGCGACTACAACATCACATCGAGCGACCAGGTCTTCGTGCGCGTAAGCTGGCGCAGGATGCCGCTGCGCGTGCCTGGCATTTATCCGCTCTATCGAGACCAACTCCGCCGGGGGCAAAGCTCCGTGCTGGCCTGGAACCACACCATCTCACCCGCCGCGGTGAACGAGTTCCGCTTCGGCACGACCTACCATCGGAACTTCTATGAAGCGGACGTGGTCGGCTCCGATCTGATGCGGCAGTTCGGGATCACAGGCGTTCCCACAACCGGAGTGAAAACCGGTCCCAACTTCGCCATCAACGGAGTCACGGCGTGGAACCCGGATACTAACTCCAACAACTACCAGGACAATCCGCAGACGACGCTCCAGTGGATCGATAACGTCAGTTGGACGCGAGGGCGGCATTTTCTCAAGTTCGGGTTCGATATTGTCCGCGACAGGTTCAATGGGAACAACATCGCGTCGAACGTCTACGGCACGTACAACTTCAACGGCAACTATACAGGGATCGGCTATGCCGATTTCCTGTTGGGCATCCCCCAGACCACATCGCTCGCTCTCCCGAATCCGAACCGCCACTTGCGGGGAACCACCTGGGGAGTCTACGCGCAGGACCAATTCAAGGTGAGCAGCCGCCTGACGGTGAATTATGGTCTGCGCTGGCAAGTACAGCATCCCTATACGGACACGCTGGGGGCGCTCTATTCGTGGGATCCGAACTCGAACGGGTTGGTAGTGATGGACAAGGGGCTTAAGCTCGTCAACGATCTTTTCCCGAAGAATATCCCGATCGTGACTGCTTCTCAGGCAGGCTATCCTTCCACTCTGGTGCGATTCAACAAGATCAACGCGCAACCCCGCATTGGGTTTGCGTACAAGCCGTTCGGAGAGAAGACCGTGTTTCGCGGCGGCTACGGAATCTACACCAACCTGATCTATGCGACCCTCGCACGCTCTCACCTGACCGGCGGACCCTTTTCGGGTAGCGTGGCCTACAATAACCAGATCGGCAACGGCGTGCCGCTGTTCAGCTTCCCATCGCCGTTTTTGACAACGGGTACTGCGTCCGTGCAGAACGTCAACGGCGTCAACCCCGATCTCAAGACTCCGTACACGCAGCAATGGAACTTTACCGTAGAACGCCAGGTGGGTTCGGTCGGGCTTCGCACGTCGTACGCGGGTAGCCGCAGCGTCAACCTGATTTACCGAAGCAACCTGAACCTGCCGCTGCCGGGCGCCACGCCTTTCACTACGGCACGCAGGCCGAATCAGCGCTTCAACCAGACGATCTGGGCCGACCACGGGGGCAGCGATGCCTACCACGCCCTCGAAATCGCAGCGCAGAAGAAGCAGGGGCGCAACCTTACTTTCAGCACGGGTTACACGTGGGCCAAGGATCTCACCGATACGCAGGACTCCGGTGGGGGCGGCACTACCTTCGCCGGCCAAGTGATCCAGAATCCGAACAACCGGGTGATCGAGAAGGCGAACAACGGACTGGTGGTAGCGCAGCGCTGGTTCGCCTACGCACTTTACACGTTGCCGTTCGGCAGGGGCGAGCGCTTCCTCGCCAACGCGCCGGCGGCGGTCCAGCACATTCTCGGCGGATGGCAGACGACATGGACGGCTGTCGCCCAAAAGGGACAGTATTTCACGCCATCGTTTGCCGGGTTCGATCCTTCGGGAACCGGCACGATCGGTGGCGTGCCGGACCGTGTTGCCAATGGGAACCTGGAGTCCGGGCGGAATGTGCAGCGCTGGTTCGATACCGCGGCCTTCGTGGTTCCCGGTTGCCCCGCTTCTGCTCCGCTCTGCACTCCAAGCGCCCCGATCGGAAGGTTCGGCAACTCGGGTTTCAACACGCTGAAGGGGCCGCCGATCCGCAACCTCGACGTCGGAATTCAGAAGGCGTTTAAGCTGAGCGAGCGAATCAACCTCCAGTTCAGCGCGATCTTCGTGAACATCTTCAACCACCCGAACTTCTCGGTTCCCGCGTCAAATATCAGCGCTCCGACCCAGGTGGGAATCATCAGCAGCCAGACCAGGCCCTTGTTGGGAGAGCCGGGTCCGCGCGAGATCGACTTCACGCTTCGACTGAGTTTCTGATCCGGGTTCCGCCAGTCGGCCTCCGTCGCCCGGCGCTCGCGATAGTGGTCTAACGACATGCCGAGCGCCCTGGATCCCATTCCGGATTTTTACTGATCGCCGTCGCCGGCTGGATGGACCAACATCAAGTGGCGCGATTGACTACTTCGTGAGGGGAATCGCATTCTTCGAGAACAACTTGCACGACGACTGCGGTTCAACGTCAACGGCAATTTTACGATAGAATTCGGCCATGATCACAGTGAGAAGGCTCGCGACTTGTTTGCTCGTGATCGTTGGAAGCGCTGTGGGCGAAGTGATGGCGCCGCCCATCTGGCCGCAGATTCAAGGATTGTTTCCGCGTGGAGGGCAGCCGGGGACCGAGGTCGCGATGAAGATCAAAGGGCGAAATCTGCAAGGCGCGAAAGGGCTACTGTTTAAGAATAGGAAGTTGAGCGGGCGGGTGCTGAGTGCGACGCCGTATGAGGTGAAAACGCTGGTGACGATAGCCGGAGATGCCGAGCCCGGGCGGCATGATGTGCGGCTGATCGCGGGACACGGAACGGCGATTGGGTACTTCGATGTGGGCACGTGCGCCGAACGCCTGGAGAAGGAGCCAAACAACGATGTGTCGCACGCGGAGGTCCTGGCGTTTCCGGCGTTAGTGAACGGGCTGCTCACCGCCGGCGACTACGACTATTACCGGTTTGAGGCGCGGGCTGGCCAAGTATTGACGTTCGATCTGTATAGCGTTTCACTAAATCATATCCTGACTGATTTGTTTCCTGTTATACGGAGGCAATCAACGCCGCTCCGACAGTTCATCGCTGGAAGAAATTCGACGCCCTAAACCCGAATCAACAGGCTCTGTTTAATGTAACGTTGTACTAGTGATAGGCGCCATTTCTCCTGCTACGATCCGCTTCTTCGGTAATGGCATTCGGCGCAGCCCAACGGCCGCCAGCGCCGAACACAAGGCCAGCGCTGCGCTGCCGTAAAATGCATAATCCCACGTGCCTGTTTTCTCAAAGAGCTTGGCCGCCAGGCCTCCGGCAAGAATGGAGGCTACGCCCTTGGTGCTGTATAGAAAGCTGTAATTGGACGCCGCGTGGCGCGCTCCAAACATGTCTGCAAGCACGGCGGGGAACAGCACGTACAGCTCGCCCCAGGTTAGGAAGACCAAAGCCATGGTCCCGATGAACCAAGCGTCCCCCCAACGCCCTGCGGTCGCTACACCGGCCAGAAAGATCGCCTGAAGGGTGAACGCCACCGCCATCGTCCGTTCGCGACCCAGTGAATCGGAAACCCAACCCCACAGGATGCGACTCATGCCATTTCCCAGCGGGTTCAGCGAGAGCGCAATCGCCAGGGCCGTAGCGCCGATCTTGAAATTGCGGGCTACCGGCGCTACTTGAGCGGTTGCCATCAAGCCGCCGATGCCGATCATCAACATCATCGCGAAGAGCACGTAAAATTGCGGGGTCCTCAGCATCTCCAGCGAATTGAACTGTTCGGCATGCCTTCGGATATTCGGCTTGACGTTGGGCGGCGGAGCCGGGATGAATCCCATGGGCGGATACTTCAGAAACTGTCCCGCGCACAGGATCACAATACCCAGCGCCAGACCGGTATATAGAAAAGTGGTTCGGTAATCGGTGGATCGAATGAGGTAACCGCAGAAGGGATTGAACAGCGCGGCGCCCGAGCCATAGCCCGCGGCGATTAGCCCGGAAGCCACACCGCGCTTGTCGGGGAACCATTTCAGCCCCAAAGCGGTGCAGCAACAATACACGAACCCATTCCCCAGCCCGGCGACCGCATAAGAGGCGTAGAACTCGGGAAGATTACGGGCCTGACCTAGCCCACCCCAGCCCACAGCGCACAAAACACCGGCCAGGGTCATGAATGTGCGCGGCCCTAGCCTGTCGATGAGCCAGCCGGAAAGCGGCATGGTCCAGGTCATCATGGCGACGAAGATAGTGAATCCCCATTGCACTTCCGAGAGCTTCCAGCCTGTGCCGGTCATCATCGGCTGGACGAACAAGGTCCAGGCGTATTGCAGGTTTCCGATCATCACCATCGCGATGACGGCCGCAGCTAGGCGGAACCAGCGGTTCATTATTGCGTCCTCCTTTCGGCGCTTGTTGCTTCCAGCAATCGTGCACAGGCGTACACAGTGCGCGTGTGAGGCATCCGTATCCCTAGTCGCTCGCCAAGCTCAACAACCGCTCCGACCACAGGCTCGATCTCCATGGGCCTGCCCGCCTCGAGGTCCTGGAGCATCGAAGTCTTGTGCTCCCCGACCTTTTCCGCTCCCGCAATCCGCTGATCGATCGAAATCGGCAGCTCGATTCCTAACTTGTTTGCCACGGCCTCAACCTCGATCATGATACTCCGGACCACCTGGCACACGTCGGGGTCGCGCGCCATCTGGGCCAGTGTGGCTCGTGTTAAGGCGCTCAGAGGATTGAATGCCACATTGCCCAGCAGCTTGACCCAGATTTCATGGCGGATCCGTGTCGTCACCGGGCAGCGCAGACCCGCCTGGATCAACGCCTCCGCAATAGCGCGGCACCGCTCCGACCGGCTCCCGTCCGGCTCGCCAAGTGAGATGCGGTTGCCCTCGGTATGGCGGATCACGCCGGGCTCGACGATTTCTGTTCCCAGGTATACTAGGGAACCTACGACCCGGCATGGGTTGATCGATGCGCCAATGACGCCGCCAGGGTCCACGCGATCAATGGGAATTCCTTTGAATTCGCCGGGACCCGCTTGGAAGTACCACCAGGGAATGCCGTTTTGCGTGCTCACAACCGTGGTTGTTTCCTCAATCAGAGGCGTTAATTGGGGTGCCAAACTGGTCAAGCCATGCGCTTTCACAGCCAGGACGATTACATCCACCGGGCCTGCATCTCGAACTTCGCCGACGACTTTGGGGCGCACCTCGAAATCGCCCTCCGCGCTGAGGATTCGGAGACCATGCTCTTGCATCGCGCGCAGGTGAGGACCGCGCGCAAGAAGCGTGACCTCCTGGCCGGCGCGGGCCATCCGTGCGCCTATGTAGCCGCCGATAGCTCCGGCGCCCGCAATCAGGAACCGCATTGCCTATGCCGCCGAAAACGCCTTGGCCACCGCGCCGCGCTGGATCTTGCCGGTTGCCGTGCGCGGGATCGCGTCGGTGATGTGGATTTTCTTGGGGCGTTTGAAGTCCGCCAGGCGCTCCTTGCAGAACGCCAGAATATCCGTTTCGCTCGCCGGCTCCTTTAAGACCACGGCAGCCTCTACTTCTTCGCCCCACGCCGCATGTGGAACACCGAAACAAACCGCCTCGGCTACCGCTGGATGACTGAGAAGCACCTCGTCGATTTCTCTGGGCCCGATTTTTTCTCCACCACGATTAATCAGTTCCTTCAAGCGGCCGGTCAACGTGAGATAACCGTCCTCATCGAGGAAACCCTGGTCGCCGGTGCGGAACCACCCGTTTGTAAAAGACTTGGCGTTCGCTTCCGGATTGTTCTCATAGCCGGATACCACATTCGGGCCTTGGATCACCACTTCGCCGCGCTCGCCGGTCGCAAGCAGCTTTCCCGCCTCGTCCATAATGCCGATCCTGACGCCGGTTCCCGGTCCCACCGAGCCCGGCTTTCGCACTGCGGGCGGCTTAGGATTTGAGGACATCTGGTGAGAGGCCTCGGTCATACCGTAGGCTTCGAGCACGGGAACTCCGAAAACCCGTTCCAATCTCTCCATCATTTCCGCCGGTAGGGACGCGCTGCACGACCGAATGAATCGCAGGCCCTCGGCGCCGGCCGGACGCTCATTCCCCGCTCGCGAAAGCAGCAGGTTGTGAATCGTCGGCACTGCCGAATACCATGTCGCGCCGGTATCGCGCACCATTCGCCAGAACGAAAGCGGATTGAATTTGCCGGGGATCGCCACTGTGCCCCCCGAAAGCAGCGTTGAGAGCGTAGACGCAACCAATCCGTGGACGTGAAACAGCGGCATGACGCACAGCGAGACGTCCTCGGGAGTGAGCCCGTAGTGGGCCACGATGTTTTGTGTCGAAGCCGCCATATTTCGATGCAGAATCGGTACCCGCTTGGGCCGGCCGGTGCTCCCGCTTGTGTGGAGAACCAAAGCCACATCGTCCGGCGCGGGCGCGGCCGCCGCTTTTCCGCCCGGCGCTCCGCCGATGCGCACGAACCCGCTGCCGTCCATTTCAAGTGAATATACCGGGATCCCCCTCGCCGCAGCCGCATTGCGTGCGCCCTCGGCGCCCTCCGGAAGACAAAGAAGCACTTTGGCGCCTGTATCGTCCAGATAGAAATTCACCTCGTCTTCCCGATATCCGGGATTCAAAGGCGCGGCCGTTCCCGCAATCGACGCCGCCAGGAAACTGACGATGGTGGGCAAGCCGTTCGGAAGGTATGTGGCGACGCGGTCTCCTCGCTGAATGCCCATCGCCGCGAGCGCGTCGGCCATTTCGGTAACCTGATCGCGAAGCTGCCGATAGCTGACGCGAACTCCCAACTCGGGGAGAACGACTGCGGCGCGCTCAGCGGGCGCGACTTGAATGAGTTCCAGTAACGTATTCGGGTTAGGCATCCAGATCATAATGTCAGAAACACGGTCCCGATGCCAGTGCATGAAAAAAGCCGATCGGCGGACTCACGGTAGCCGCGACCTTGCCGGCTACCGGATTCACCGGAATAGCGCCAACGATTTCATCGGCGGCCATAGCTCCTGTTGACACACGCGGCGCCATTGCCGAACTCGTTTGCTACGGACCATTCGATGATCGGCACGCGACCGGAATCCTCTCGCCGTCGGATTTCGAAGTCGCTCCCTGCCGCGATATGATGATGCGGAAGGGCAGGACGGGTGGCGGCCAATTTGAGACGTCGGCCACAGCAGATCGGCAGATGAACTGGTGGGTCGCTGATAACTGACCGACGCAAAGACCGCGTCGTTTGCCCTGATCGAGCGCAAGGAGCACACGAGCATGAAGCCAAAGAACACGATCTGCCTCTGGTTCGACAAAGACGCGCATGAGGCGGCGCGCTTCTACGCCTCCACCTTTCCGGATAGTAAAGTAACCGCTGTTCGCGAGGCTCCCGGTGACTATCCGGGCGGCAAGAAGGGCGATGTGCTGACGGTGGAGTTCACCGTCCTGGGCATTCCCTGTCTCGGTCTCAACGGCGGACCGGGGTTCAGGCACACCGAGGCCTTTTCCTTCCAGATCGCGACGGAGAATCAGGAAGAGACGGACCGTTACTGGAACGCGATCGTCGGCAATGGCGGCACGGAAAGCCAGTGCGGTTGGTGCAAGGACCGCTGGGGCCTCTCCTGGCAGATCACCCCGCGCGCGCTAATCGATGCGATGGCGGCCGGTGGCGGTGAGGCAAAGCGTGCTTTCGAAGCGATGATGACGATGAAGAAGATCGACATCGCCGCCATCGAGGCAGCGCGGCGAGGCTGACCTGAACACGCCGGCACGTCCTTATTCGTCCCGGATCACCCGCAAACGGGAAGTTGCACAGGATGTCTCCATTGACGTGCGTCCAAGTTCCCGTTTGCCGGCTACCCTGCCATTGGGAAGCAGCCAAGACACCACGGTGGCAGGGTGGGGCGTCGTTGTTCTTACTTGCATCTACCGGAACAACTGGATTCAACGACCATCTGCAAAATTGTGTGAAACTCGCTGGGTGAAATGTGCCGGCTGCCGTCTTCGTCGAAATCGACCTTGTGCGCGAACACGATGCCCATCGCAGGTAACACCGTGATGTACTGTCCATTGGCTCCGATAGCGGTGAAAGCGCCCTGATAGGGGCCGGTCAGCGTGCCTGGCCAAGCGGGCGCGTCCCAGACCCACCACAGCATTCCGTAACCCCAGCGTCCGATCTGGGTTCGAAAGGCGCCCACTCCCATAGGATGAAGTTCTTCCGCATGAGTAACGAGCGTCGTGATTTGGCCCGCCCAGCCATTTGGCATCACCTGTTGATTACGCCAACGGCCGTCCGCAAGCATAAGCAGCCCAAGCCGCGCCATGTCCCTCGTCGATAGGTACATCGCGTATTCCGGATGCTTTGTGATCGGCATCTCGTTGTTCTTGCGCTGACGTGTCCGATCGAAATCTTGCATGCCTAATGGCTTGGCCAAGTCTTCCTCCAGCGCCACAAAGATGTCTTTGCCGGTTAGCTTTTCGAACGCCGTTCCTGCTGCATTGAAATCCCAGTTTTGGTACTGAAAATACGTTCCCGGCGCCTGACTCCCCCGCCTCGGCGAAAGGGTGCTGAGCTCTTCGTTCGCGGTAGGAAGATAGATTCCCGATCGCGCCGTGAGAAGATGCTGAAGCGTGGCCCCTCTTTCTATGGGAAGAAATGGTTCAACATCCACGAGGCCAAGTTGTTCGACTGTGGCATTCGGATCGATCTTGCCCTGCGCAACGTACTTTCCGTAGAGCATGGATAAAACACTCTTTCGCACTGAAGCGATCTTGGTGACGCGCTCCACGTCGCCATACTCGAACACGACGCGACCGCGAATTGAAACGTGCGCGGCGGTAGTTTGCTGCGTCTTAAGCCAGGCTCTCAAAACAGCGAGTTTCGCGCTGGAGTAGTCCTCGGCTTCGGGTTGAGCCTTCTCCCATTCCCGACCCGGAAAGACCAATCCGGGGGCTTCCGCTCCGGGCGCGGAAGTGGTGCCGAACCACCACACAGTCCAAAGCAAACAACGCCGAAACGAAGCTGCGCGCATCAGCAAGCATCATAACAATTGTGTCCGGCTCAAGATCAAACGCCATCCTGTTGTCGACCTTTTCGATCGGGCGCTGAACGCTCCGGGCGGATCGCGAACGAATCTGTGCTTATGGCGATTCCGCCCAAGTCACGGGCTAGAGCGATAGCGCGTCGAATCGAGCTCACTTCATCGTGAACGAGTCCAAAAGCCCGGCAGTTCGGCTTGGCGTTTCACGATTTCTCGCCAATTCGGTGCATTCGCCGCTTTACGGACGCTTCGCCCCCAGTCGGAAATCATGCCGGGTGGCGAAGTCTCCTGCAATTCCCGCCGAACGGTCGCGATTCATCAATAGGCGCCTTCGAGGCAAACCGGCGGTTGCGAGTTTAACGACCATCTAAGCTGCCGCGTCAAGTCCCGGCTTCACAATTTGCTATAGTCGGAAATCGAACCATGAGACACCCGGAACGAGTCAGCAGGCGCAGATTCATGCAAACCGTCTCTGCCGCGGGCGTGGCGCTCGGCCCAGAGGGCCGCGCGCAGTCGAGCGACGCCGCGCAACCGAGAGTCGGCGAGACGGAATACTTCTGGTACCGTGAGCAACCGCCCGGCAAGTACATCGACTCACAGCGCGGCAACAAGGCCTTTGCTTATGCGGAAGGCAAGGTGTTCCTGTCCACGGACAACAGCCGCACGTGGCGGCGCAGCGCCGATTTTCCCGACGCCTCCAAGATCACCTTTAGCCACATCCTGAAGAATGGCAACATTCTCTTCGCCACCGGATCGAAGCTCTACCTGAGCACGGACAACCTGAAGGGTTATCGCGAGGTCATCGTCAAAACGCCCGATGGCGCCGATTACATCCCGCACACACCCAGGAACCCGGAACTCCCCGGCTGGTACTTCCACACGCTTCCTGGAGTAGTCTCCTGGAACGTTGGTGGAAAAGAGATGATGGTCTGGGGCAACTACTGTAACGTTCTTGGCGGCGCGACGCCCGTGAACATCTACTACTCCGCCGACAGCGGCCGCACCGTCAAGATTGCGTACAGCTTTGGACAGAATCCCTTTTTCTCCGATACCGGAGGACCCGGTGGAGGTAAGGGCGGTGCACTCGTGGGCGATCCCAATAACAAGACGGTCGCCCGTCACGTGCACGCCGTGGCGTACAACCCGGTCGAGAATGCCTTCTACGCCACCACTGGCGACGGCACTCGCGGATTCGGGCATGAATGTAATTGGCTGCGAGGAACCTACGACGCAAAGCGAGACCGCTGGAACTGGGACGTCATCATCTCGGACGTCTCGAACTCACGCTACAAGTGTGGTGGCGTCAACTTCGTGGGCGGCAAGCTCTACTGGATCAGCGACTCCAACGGTCCACCGCCATACGACCGGGGGATCTTCGTCTGCGACCCGAAGGATATCAAGGATCCCGAGAAGCACACCCGTCTCTTCAACCCGGAAGTCGAATCCGCCAACATGATCATTCAGGACGGCGCCTTCCTGGCCACGCACTGCGCTCCGGCCACGCCGTTGAACACCGGTTTCATCGTGTCCACTGACATGGGAAAGACTTGGGCTCAACCGGATCTGAAAGAGTTCGGGAAACGATCGCCGGTTCGGCTCCACGAGAAAAACGGGGAAGGCTGGTTCCGGGTGGACTTGCGGTCGGGCTGGATCAAGCACGCCGAAGTACTGTTCATCAAGCCCAAACCGGCCCGCCGCCAAGGTTGATCGCAGGTCGGCTTCCGAACGTGGGCGCTCTGGGCTTCCCGCTGGACCATCGCTCGCCATTTTGGATCGTCCCATCCCCTCCGCACCAGCGGCGGCCGCTCCGCCGGCGTTTTGATCTGCCGACCGGTTTTGTCCTGCCCTTGAGGTCCGCTTCAGGCGGAGTCTTTCCGCTAACACGACACGCGGTCAAGGAAGAATGTTTTGAGCCGTCTGGCGATCGCGGTGGGGAACCTGCGGACTGTATAGAATCATAGGTTTTCCACCATTTGGCAAAGCCTCGCCTGCAACTGCTGCTGCCGCGTTCGAGAGTTGCTGGCGCAGTACAGCTATAAACCGGAGACGGTCTGGCGAGCGATCCTGTCTTGCTCCACCAACCGCAGCAGAGGTTCTTTGACTGGCACGTGGAGGATGTTCTCCAACTCGGAAGCGAAATAGCCAGCCGGGGCCTGAGTAACGCAGACTTCCGCGGTGGCCACCAGGGTACCGTGACGAGAAAACCAAACCGAGTCGAACGACCACAAGCCGCGTTCATCAAAAGCGGCAATTTCATCGAGCGTGTACAAGGAACCGCGGTGGGAATAGCTGGTGCGGTACGACAACTCCTTGAGCTTGCGGAAAATGGTGATATCCGCCTCTGTGCCTAACAGTTCTTTCAATTGTGGCAAGGTGGCGATGCGATTCCTGCGCAGAAACTGTCGCAGTCGGTTGGCAGAAAAGACGGCGGGGCGCATAATGCTATAGTTCCTCCTTACAAACAATCCAACAGGAAGAACTATGGCATAATGTGCGAACCCATTCCTTCGCGAGGCGAATTGGCTCGCATCCCTATTTACAGCCAGATCCAGGCACTTCCGGGATCGGCTCAACGGTGGATGAAGAATTGTTATCACTAGTGTCCGGTAAAGTACTTTGCAATAACATATAAGTCCTTGTGCATGAGTCGGGTAGCGTGATTTTCAGTCGGGAACGATTTGAATCGGGAATAGAGGGATCGGTCTTCGGCGGCCGCTCAGCACCGCATTGACAACAATGGG
>CAMDED010000013.1 GCA_945893365.1 Candidatus Sulfopaludibacter sp. SbA3
GGACCGCACAGACTTGCCAGATCACCCGCCCTCCTGCTCACGGCGTCGGCTCTCTGGCCTGGGTCATGGCACCGGGAGTCCCTGAACGAGCAAGGCGCTGAAGTCCCCGCCAATTGGCCGTTTCTCCGGATTCCCGCTCAGAGCCGAAATAGTATTGCTGGTAGGAGAGTTTTGACAATGCCAACTGCACTTCGAATACCCGACTTAGCAGGAATAAAACGTACCATATCGTTTCCGCGTCTCATGGCTCGGTACGATCTGCACCTCAAGCCGCAACCCGGCAACTCTTATCGCGGGAAATGTCCGCTCCCGACCCACAGCAACGAAAAGGACGGCAACTCCTTCACCGCAACTCTCAAAGATAACGGCTGGGTGTGGGACTGCTTTTCTAATTCGTGCATTGCAAATCGCGGCGGGCGAAAAGGCGGGAACATTCTGGAGTTCGTCATGCTCATGGAGCGCGAAACGAGTCTATACAAGATCGGCTGCGCGCTCAATGAGTGGTTCGGACTGAACGCCTGGCTCCTGAACGGAAGCGGTTCCCCTGGGGGTCGAGGGGGTGAGACCCCTCGGAAAACAAATGATGAATCCCAGCTTGCCAAACAACTGGCGCCTGCAATACCAGCGGAGGAAAGCCAGACGGGTTGCGAAGAAAACAAGCCTCTCGGTTTTCAGCTTCAGCACATCGACCATAGTCACCCATACCTCACGGATCGTGGTATCACTCCGGAAACCGCAGAACATTTCGGCGTCGGCTTCTTCCCCGGAAAGTCCCGGCTCCTGAACGGTAGGATCATCTTCCCCATACACAATACCCGAGGAGATGGCAACCCCGTAGCCTACGCCGGGCGCTCTATCGACGGCGTGGAACCCAAGTACGTCTTTCCGCCGGGTTTCAAGAAGTCCCTCGAACTCTACAACCTCCATAGGGTGCCGACAGACAGCAACCGCATCGTGGTTGTCGAAGGCTTCTTCACCGTGCTCCGCTTCCACCAGGCGGGCTGCCCCGCCGTCGTGTCCCTCATGGGGAGCGCCGCGTCAGAGGCCCAGATTCGCCTCCTGGCGGCATTTCCCCGCGTCACGCTATGTCTCGATCCGGACGCGGCCGGGCGCGCCGCCGCAGCCTCACTTCTGCCCGCCCTGGCGTTTCTAACGCACGTGCGGGTCCTCGAACTCCCCGGCCAGCCGGATGAGCTGTCGCCGGAAACCATCACACAACTCGTGGGGGCCTAGCTTCCGCACTACTCCCCCGCCCCTCACACGGCGGGGGATTTTTGGAAAAGGTGAATACTATGTCTGAACTCAAGACCGTCGTCGTTGAAACGTCCGCGAAAGTTGCGGAACTGAAGAAGCGGGAGTCCGAACTGGCCGAAAGCCGGAACACTCTCAAGACTCATATCCTCGGGCTCATCGACAGTCACGTCCTGGAACTTCGGGAGATCGGCTTCGATTACGTGCTGTCTGAAAAGGAGGCCAGCGCGACAGGCGGAAAGTCCCACGCGTGCTCGCGCTGCAAGAAACCGGGCCACACGAAAGCAACGTGCCCGGAAGTCAAGAAGTGAGCGCCGCTGCATCTCTTGGAGCCCCGATCATTCTAAGGCATCGAGCGCACGCTCTTTTGACCGTTCGGCCAAGTGGCCGGTTATTCAAAGACGACGGTGAACCCGAAACCGGGGCGGCCAACAGGCCGCCCCGAACAAATCTATTTGTTCTGAATCCGTTTGCAGGGATTTCGTTTCAGCAACAACGAAGTCACTGGGAGGGATGAAGGCAAAAACAAATCTCGCACTCGTCGTCACTTGCGTGAGAGTCCCTCATCAATCATGAAAGGCGAAAAGTACCCAGCCGAATTTTGGTATACAATTCGCTATCAGCAAAAGGATGGCGACACGATGGCCGATGTTTCCCGCTACCGCACCGGGTACGATGAAGGTCTGAAGTACAGCAGGTCGCCAGGCGCGTCGCTTGCGCGGGGTCTCTTGGCTCCGCTTGATATCGGAGAAGGCGACGACTGGCGCGCGGGGTATCAAGACGGTTTCAATGGCCGGCCGTTCAACCCTCCCCAAGCCAAGCCAGAACCCCAGGGGGCCTCGGGCTCCGGTGCTGACCTTGGCCTGGGTCCCTTTGGCGGGATAATCGCGATCTTCGCGTTTGTGATTCTCCCGCTGGGAGCGGTCATTACGTGGTTCATCGTCTTCGGTCCTGTGATCACGCTCTCCCTTGCGGCTATTGGCATCTTGTATTTCCGGTCTCCCTTCTTCCGATCCCTCAACGGTTATACCAAGGGCGCCATTGCCTCCTTTGTGCTTGGGGCCTTCATCAGCGTGCCGATGATCGTTCAATCGTATCGCGAGGGAGTTCGCGCGCAGTCTGCTGCCGGCTTGGGATGCTTCGTCTTGGGAGTGGCAGTTGCGTGCTGGTTCTTGTGGAAGGCCGACCGGAAATGGCACCGGCCTCTCAAAAACGTCGGTGCGGTTGGCTCGGTTATCGTTTTCATCTTGATGTTACTCTCCGGCGCGAGAATCTCGGAGATTGCAACGATGCTCCGTGGAATCGCGCTTTACTCCTTCATCGGATGGGGAATCTATCTCACTGTCCGCTGGGCAAAAAACCGCTGAGGTGAAGCGTCCCCTCGGCGCCGCTCTCTTTCGGCAACCCCGGAAGAGCGAGCAACAAAAAACCCCGGAAGGCGTGAGGTGCCAACCGGGGCTTCGATCTCCTCTCTACAGGCTGCAGGCCACTGGCTCACCCGCCGCAATCGCCTCGTTCAGGAAATCCCGGAACGTGTCGTACTTCTCGCGGAAGTACTCTCGGTCACGCTCGGCAAGAGCCGCCACTTGGCTCACGAACGTCTCCTCTCGCTCCGTCATCCAGTCCAGGAGGCAGCGCGCGCTATCGGGTGAAAGCGACCCGTCTTTTGCCATCGGCAATACATTCGCCCACCAGGAAAGCCCAAACTTCCACAACAAATCGGAACTGTTGTACGAGTCCCGGAAATAGCGTCCTTTGACGCCGTACAAATCTGCACCCATTGCAATTTTGAATGATTGGTTTATACTTCCGGATGACTGGTCACGGAAGTTAACGAGGCCCCCGCTTACGCGAGGGCTTCTTCGTATCGGAAGGCGTCGGAATCATCGGCGTCTTCGTCCTCTAGGAACATCCCGCAGGTACGGCACACCAAGTCCATGGGTCCGAAGCGACTGAACACGGTGTCCGCTACGCAGGAGTCGCAAAAGCGTACGATCATCGGCTTTGTTTTTGGTTTACCGCGCTTACGACTATCGCGGACAGTGCCTCACTCACTGCACCCTTTCAAGCCAGGGCTTTTTTCAAAACGCATTGTCCATCCGTTTTGAAAAAGTGGCCGCGTACTCGCGGACATGGAGTTTTGCGGGTCAAGGGATTTCGTCTTGACGCGCAAAAACACCCGTACAATGAAAGGGTCAGTGAGTAAGGCACCCGTACCTGTAAGGCACACCGTGGAGCGGAATGAGCCCCGGAGAATCGCCCTCCAGGGGCGGTTCAATCATAGTGTTGTCGCTACTGCGGCAACATCCTTGGGAATGACCGGAGGCCCGTTAGCCCCATGGAACTCTTCAGCAGAAAGAGTTCTATGGGGGTAGGGACCCGGTTGTTCCCCTGCCTCGCAGAGTTGCTTCGCAAGCTTTGCGGCCGCCAGCGCGTGGGCGTTTCAGTAGAAACGTCTACGCAGTCGCAAGCGGACGTGAAGTTTGCGAAGCAAAGGGAACTACCGCGTACGTTTGCGCGTACGCCTCACGAATAAAGCTACCACTCAGCGCGGAGCGCAGCACACAAAGGACAGTGCCCCGTCCTCCCAATCAAATCCATACATCTCCTCTCACCTACCCCACCATTCAATACTTATCCTTCGCCGAGCGCGTCCGCTAAGTGCCAAGGCGTCAGTAGGATCGACATACAATTCGCTGCTCCCCGCGGCAGAGGCGCGGCAATCCTACCCTCCCATAAAGCGATTCAGCTTTTTGTCAATTCTTGCACGCGTCATACCGTGCACCGATCTGCTGGTTCGCTTCACAAGGGCACCGCTTACCTCGTCGCCCGCTCTCTTGGGCTCCGGATTCGCACGGTACACGAGGTCATTCCGCTGCGGCACTTCGCGTTTCACGTAGTTGATGTAGAAGCAATAGTCGTTCAGGCGCATGAACGCCGTCGCCGGAAATTGATTTCCCCATTCCTCGGCGATGAGCTGGGAATCTTTCCCACCGAGACGGTACGCAATCTCGATGTTGCAATTCCCGAACACTGCTTCCGGGTCGGGAAGTTGGCTCACGGTCTGCGTGGCGATTACCAGCGTCAGATGATACTTTCTCGCTTCTGCGAGAATCGTCGGGAAGTCGACGCCGTGCACGAAATTCTGAACTTCATCGGCGAACAGAGTGTGGGGCCGCCGTTTATGTTCCGGAACGTTCTCCCTCTCGAGGGCTGCCAGCGACAGTTTGGAAACGATGAGAGAGCCGAGAATCGACGAGACATCCGCCCCGAGTCTTCCTTTCGAAAGACGGCAGAGCAAGATTTTACCCTCATCCATGATCTGCCGCAGGTTCAGCGTCTCCGCTGTTTGCCCTACGACAGCGCGCACAATCGGATTTCTCACAAACTCATTAATCTTGTTCATGGGGTGCGAAATGGCGTCGGCCTGGTCCCTCGCGGAGCGAGCGGAAAACTGCTTCCAGTAGTCGCGCGCATATGCCGGCGCCCTTCTCAAGCACTTGTGGCGGTACGTGATTGGCGACTTCCTCTGTATCTTTTGTTTCCGAACCAGTGGGTTCATCAGAAATTTGGCGAGGGCCAAGATCGAGCGTTCGTCGGGATCTTGTTTTAAGATGGCCTCCGATGCGAAGGCAACAATTTCATTGCTTTGCGGTCCCCAGTATCCCTTCCAGACGGTGGAAAACATCGAGAGGATCGCGGAAACCTTCTTATGATCCTCTCCGGGGCCGTCGAAGAAGTTGAGGCCGATGACGGGATCATCATACGGGTCCCACCAGATCATATCTCCCAGGCGGGATTCGGGAATGTAGTGAATCAAGTCGTCAACAAGCTGACCGTGGGGATCAAGAACCGTCACGCCGTCCCCTGCCCTGATCTTCTCCACGATCATGTTTTTGAGGATGGTGGATTTTCCGGTCCCGGTCTTCCCTAAAATCACCGGGTGCTTGTTGCCGGGAATGCTCAGGATGTTTTGTGGATTGCTCGCCTCGTATCCAATCTGAATTTCCATGGTGAATTGTTCCAGCCGCACCTCGCGCCATCTATGACACCCATAAGGGCCGAGGCGCTTGGCGCGGCTGGATTAAAAGAAGCTCGGCATTGCTGCCGCGCCGCAATCATTTTAGACGGTGTGATTGAAGCTGTGAAGTACGTCGTCCTTTGGGGAAAGAAAAATTGGCCCGTACATGTCCGCGCGGTACGCGTCCTGCCACGTCACCCAGAAGCGACCGGGATATGCGACGCCCTTTTTTCTGAAAAGCGCGACGAAGTTTCTTGCACGAAGCTCCGTGGGAAAAGTGATAACAACGCGGAAGTTCCCGACTTCAAGCCGCAGTTCCTTTTGCAGCCTGTCGGCGAAGTCTCCAGACTCGAAGTAGGCGTTGTACATCTCACATTTTTGGATGATGTCGTTTTCTTTTTTCCAATGCTGGCCCGGCTTTGAAATTGTGATTTCCCAAAAGAAGTAGCCCTCATCGCGGCCCTCCGGTCGGCCCACATGTTTGATGCCAGAGAAGAAGTCCGGAACACACTGCCGAGGTTTCAGAGCGCCCTCGTCGTTCCTTACCGAGGCGGCAAACTCAATGCGAGATGGCCGACGTTCGCAGGCAAGAACGGGGAAGCCGCGTTGCCCGGCCCCGGTGTGAAAAAGAACCTGCGCCCAGGTGATCTCGTTGGTGTGCTGCAAGGTGAGCGGACTTTTCTCGCGGATATGGGGCGGGTAGTACGTGTATTCCTCGTCCTTATTGTTTCGCGTGCGGGATAGGTATCCGGCATTCATGAGCTTCATGAGATCCCAACGGAGCGTGCGCTCGTTCAAGCGGCCGAACAGTTGCCGAAGATGTTCGGGTTTGAGGAACAAAAAGGTCTGGAAGGCGTCAAGGTACCGCTCGTGCTTTGGGAGCAGATTCATTTCAGCTTTTCCTCTTGTTCCCGGAATAATCGTCGTCATCGTGTTGTTGCTGCGGAGTGACAAACTGAAGCTCGTCGGCGGCAAGCCGTCGATCAAGGTCTTGGCGGGATATTGCTCCAACGCGGCGGTACAACTCAATTATGTAGGCATCGAGGTCTGCCTTCAAGACGTCGTGCTCGGGCACGAACGGGATCTCAAGTTCAATTCCTGTCCGCGTCTCGGGCTGGAAGATGCAGTGCCGCCGCGGAAGGAATCTGATCGTCTCCGCAAAGAGCGAAATCTTTTCATCCCTCGTGTAATAGAGATCTACATCCTGTTCCTCCTGCACGGGCACAAATCCCTTGGAAGTCGTAGTGCTGTCCCCTTCCTCGCGGCGGGTGACGGACACTCTCTCCTTTTCCTGCCACGAAGTAAGAAATCCGCGTCGCGAGGCTTTGACTGCAAGCTCATTGATCGCCGGCAAAAACAACACTTGCGCCATGTGCGCCGCGTCGAAATAGTCCAGGCCCCCGAAGATGAAGCGTATCCGGCACTGCTCAAGTATGGAGGTCCGAAGATGGGGGCTGTCGAACTGCTGAAAATGGTGGAATATGGGACAAACGTGAAGCCCGAACTTGAGCGCCTGATCAAGCATGGCGGCAGCGTCCAAGGTCAGATACGCCTGGGCTTCGTCAAGATAGAGCGAATGCTGGCGCTTCCCAAACCCTCGTAGGAGAGCGCAGTTGAGATACTGCGACAATAGAAGCGAAGCGAAGTCTCGCGCGCTTTGTGGATCTGCGCTTTTGCTCTGGCCGAGATTGACCAGGACGCTTGCGCCTTCATCCATTAGTGTTCCGATGTCAAGGGTGCCATTGAGAAACCGATAGGCCGGAGAGCAGACCAAGTCGCCGAGACGGTTCTTGGTGGAGCCTGTAAGCCACTCCCACTCTCGTGCGTTGGTAAGGGCATTTAGGTGCTGCCACTCGGCCTTGTGGCGGAGGGATTTGACTTCGCGAATCGCGCGCGTGCGCAGCAGTTTGTTGGGCAGGTCCAGAAGATGCATCGCGGCGTGTGGCGGGGTGCCCGTCTCAATGCAATAGGAAACCAAGAGTCCGCACACTCTCCGAAAGGTAGGCATGTCGTGGACGCTTTCCAGACCATAGACTTTCGCGACGGTGGACAAAACCCGGTCGGTCTGGACTTTCAAGTCGCTGCCGTCACTTTTGAACGGGTTGAATCCGCAGACGAAGGATGGATCGGAAAGGTCGATCGGGACAATGAAATCGTCGAGGCGATACCTGGCGCACCAGCGGAGGATAGAGTGATACGTCTTGCCATGCCAATCGACGAGGGTCAGTCCCTGCCGCTCGATGATCCGCTGTCTAATGATCCACTCGACAAGTTTAGATTTTCCCAGTTGGCTGGCTCCCATCGCCATCGCGTGGCTGCCGGAGCAGAGGCCCTCCTCAAGAAAAACCAGCCGCTTGCGGTGGCGACCTATAAACACGGTTAGCCGGCGGACCGGGGCGGGCTGCCGAATGGCCCACCGGGTTTCTTGTTGCGCCTCTGACCCCGGCGTACGGTGTCCGAAAGCTCCCGGTTGAGGCGCTCGCCTTTTCTGCGCTCCTCGGCGTCATCAGCGCGCCGGTCAAACGTGATAACGTTCTCGGCGTCCTCAGACGCTGAGAGCTTCCGGCGGCGCTTGCCGCGTTGGAACTGCTGGCGCTCGTGCGGCGGTAGGTAATGCTCTCCGAGGCTTTTTCGCTCCACCCATTCGCTGAGCTGGCTTGGAAAGAAAATCTTGAAAAGCAGCGCAGTTCCCACGACGACGGCTAACCCGATGAGCAGGATTACCAGGACCTGCTGGAGAATGTAGGCGACGATACCCAGCACGACAATTGCCGCGATGAGAATACCAAGTAAATCACCAAGCTTTGAACCGCCCTTATCCGACATTGGGTCTCCTTGTGTGAGGGATTATACCAGTCATCGCCATCGTCCCCTGGGCGATAGGCCACCGATAGGCGAGCGTCGCGAAGGGCACCCAAAAGCGAGGGTGATAACCCCGGCGCGGTAGCGAAGCCGGATACGGGCGGTTTTGGGTGCCCTTCGCGCGATAGAGCGATGGGGACGATGGCGAACTAGTCCGGGAGTCACGGGCGATAGCCCACCTATGTCGCGGATACGCGCGGTTCGGAGGAAGCAGTCTCCCGCACAAAATTTGTGCGTCGAAGTGTGCCGGCGGCGGTAGCAGTGCGGCAACGGGAACGGTCATGGTCATTGATTACAAAGTCGGCGGTAGACACGCTCGGCAACCGGCTCCGGTATAAGAAGGGTGCGGTAGCGCCTTTTGCGGAGGTTGGAAGTCCTGATGATGAGAACTCCGGGTTCCATCAGGAAGATGCGCCGTACTGTGTCGCCGGAAAGATTCCAGGTTTCGGCCAGTTCAGCGACGCGGTAATGTTTAGAATTGATTGGTTCAAACGCCATGACCGCATTCTGCGGGATATGGCGGTTTGAATGCTTTGGTTCTTTTGAATTCTTTGAAGGAAAATATTTCAGTTGCGCCTGAGTTCGTCGAGAACCTCTTTCGGCATGCAGAAGTCCTCCGTTTCGCGGTATTCGCGGACGAGGTAGCGCGCGATTGATCGAAGGGTCACCCACTTCTGTCCCTTGCGGATACACAGTTCCAGCTTTCCGTTGTCCAGTAGGACGTAGATATTCGCGGGCGTCATTTCGAGCATTTCCCCGGCGCGGCGTACGGGAACGGCTGGCGTATTTTTGCACTTTGAAACGAAAGCTGTGATGAAGCGAACGTAGTTGATGTCGGCGTTTTTATCTCGCTCGGCCGCATCCAGCTTGTCGAGAATCTCATCCTTGAGGGACTGGGTAATCCGCGGGCGGTCTTCCTCGCGATCGTAAAAGAGCACAATGGTTCGGGAGGACAGCTGCGCTACGGGCCCCCGGCGAACCCACGACCAAACCGCGTATTTCGGCCTTCTTGCAAGCTCCAGAACGATTTTAAGAAGGTTCATTCCTCATCCCCTACTTCGGTAGGCTTGCGGCCACAACGGGGCACATTCTCTGCGGGATTATAACCTACTTCACTCGCTGAAGTGTGGGCTTCGGCCAAGTCCGCCGGACCGCGTCCTCAAGAATTTTCTGAAGAGATTGGACCCAGGGGCTGTACGAGCGTTGCGTGATTCTGATATCGGAATGCCCCAGAAGTCTGGAAACAGTTTCAATAGGCACTCCGCTCTTCAAAAGTTCAACAGCAAACGTGTCGCGAAATCGGTGGGGGTGTCCATTCTTAACACTGGCTTCCTCGAAAATTTTGCGGAGGGCCCGGCGAGCGTTTCCAGTTGCAGTTTCTATTTTCGACTCTCCCGCTCGGTTCCAAAAGAAATACCCGGCATAGAGCGGAAGCGCTGCAAGTTCCTGGGCCACATTTTGAGGCAAGGGAACGTAGACCCTCACGCCGGTCTTTTCGGTGCGCACAAAAAGCCGATCGCCATTCAAGTCGTCCCCGGTCAATTTCATTGCGTCTCCAATCCGAAGCCCGGACCAGCGGAGCAAGAGAATCAGAGCGTGCCAACGCGGATCTTTGGCGTGGACAAGAACAGCGGCGACCTCCTTTGGTTCGAAAGGTAGGGTCGGCACGATTTCAACGACCGGAGAATGAACACCTGCGGCTGGATTCTCGGACATCCACTTCGACAGAATGCACCAGCGGAAGAACGCTCGTAGCCGCTCCAACTTCTTGGCACCTGAAATCGCTCCATCAGCCCACGACGTACGGAACCCTCGAACGAAGTCAACCGATACGTGTTTCAAAAGAGACACGCCCCTTTGATTTGCATACACCCGAAGCTGGATCAGGACGACACGATACTTCTTGATGGTGGCCGGCTTGAGCTTGCGACCGGGCGCGTCCTCGAAGAACTTCTCCACCGCCTCCTCAAGCGTGACGGATGCGGGGGTATGAAGCGTTCCGCCCGCTTCCTTGTCGCGTACCCATTGCTGGGCGGCTTCCCATGATGTCAAGTTTAGTGCCTGGCGGACACTCTCGTGCCCCACGGAACCCTCAACGTGGATAGGGCACCTGCAACGACGCCACTTGCGTCCATCGCTGAAGTGCTCGCAGTTCTTGAGGTGACGGCGGAAGATGACAAGCATCGTAATCTCCTTCGCCGATTGTACCACACGTAATACACACGCGAACCCAAAATGGCCTTCGGAAGCCTATATTTATTGGGGTTTGAACTGGTGAGCCGGGCGGGACTCGAACCCGCGACCATTTGATTAAAAGTCAAATGCTCTACCAACTGAGCTACCGGCCCTGGAAAATCCACATTTCTATTATTATACCGTGTGCATCCGGAAAGACGCGTCCTCTTATCCAAGATGAGCCTGAAGGAAAGCCGGTTTCCAACACAAGATGGGCCTGAAGGGGTGAGGTTGAAGCATGCTGGGGTGTGATCATCAGGATGCGGACTACGGAGAAGTTGTGTGGGGAGGAAAATCCAGGCGTTTTTGGAGGCGAGCGAGACGGTCGTGTTCGAGGGCGAAGGGCGGGCGGAGCTGTACGGTTCGGTGACGCGGACACTGCGGGAGCAGGGGTACCGGGAGCAAGACAAACGGGGACGGGGTTTACTGCTGCGCTACCTGGCGAAGATGACGGGGTTGAGCCGGAGCCAGGTGACGCGTCTTGTGTGGCAAGACATCGAACACAGCGAGGTGAAGGAAGCCCCGTACCAGAGGCGGCGATTCGCGAGGCGGTTCACACGGGGGGATATCGAGTTGCTGGCGAAGGCGGACGAAGCGCACGAGACGCTATCGGGTCCGGCCACGAAAAGGATACTGGAGCGCGAGTTCCAGGAATACGGGGGTGTGGGCTACGAGCGGCTGGCGTCAATCTCGTTGTCGCATCTGTACAATTTGCGGAAACGGAGGCATTACCGGGAGTGTTCATGGGCGTGCGCAGGTTCTGACGCGACCAAGCGGCGTCCGGCGAGCCCTTGGCCCAGTTTCCGTCTGATCTGCGACTCTCTCCTCGAACGGGATAAAGTCAGGCCTCGGCGGCCTTTGGCGTAAGCTGGTAGCCGAGATCTTGAGCGGCAGCGGCCAAGCTTCCGAAGCGACGCTCCTGGTGGCGCTCTTCGTAGGCCTCCGCTCCCTCATCCACAGAGGGCTGCTCCCACCGTAGCAGACGGCAGATCGGCGTGGCCGGAACGCTCGCCCCTCTGAACACACCCATGGGCGCCTTACAAGCCATCGCTATTTCGGCCAACTCGGATACCACCGGAGAACATTGCCCGTCAGACTGCCGATAAAGACCACCGCATCCGGCGTGACGTGAATCCAGTGTCCAGGGCTCTCGATTACACCCAGGATCTTGCCGGTATTCACATCCACCCGCATGATGCGTCCGCCGAGTGTATTAAGAGCCACCGCTTCAATGTTTTCCCTGTGGGTGATCATCCACAGCTCATCCTTCGAGGTTATGAATAGGTTCTGCGTTGAGCCCAGATGCGTCCACTGACGGAGGAACTTCCCCTCGCCGCTGAAAATTTGGATGCGGTTGTTCTCGCGGTCGCTCACATACACGTTGCCTTTGGAATCGAGCGCTACCGAGTGCGGCACATCGAATTCGCCCGGACCGACGCCGGGTTTTCCCCATTCGAATAGATATTTGCCGGCCGCCGAGAACTTCACCACGCGCCTGTTTCCATAGCCGTCGGAGAGATAAACGTCACCATTCCGCGCGAACGCGATGTCGGTCGGTTTGTTGAAAGTTGCCTGCGTGTTACCCGCGTGCCCTTTTTTGCCGAGCGTGAGTAGCGGTTGCCCGTTGGGCGTGAATTTCTGCACCAAGTGTGTGCCGGCATCGGTAGTCCAGACGTTACCCGCGGGGTCGATCCGCAATCCGTGCGGAACCTCAAACACCCCACGCCCCCAAGACCGCAGATAGCGCCCTTCCGCGTCGAAGATCATCACCGGATCGGCGGATGGGCCGCGGTGAAATACGTAGACGTCGCCAGACGCACTCACAGCCACGGCGGAGACGCGACCAAGCTTCCAGCCCTTCGGCATCGTGTCCGGAGTCGCGGCGGAGAATCGCAAATCGGCCCAAGCCTTTGCGCTCGCCGCTAACGGCGCAGGCGGAGCCACCAACTCCTCGCCGAACCGCAGGTTCACGCGATACTTGAGAAGGGGTCCGTCATGGGGCCTCCATCCGTCCGTATCGGCGCCAGGTAACGCAATGGCGCTTAGCGCCAGAATGTATGAGAGCCGGTGTTGCATGTCTTACCTCAGATTGTCCGCGGAAATTCGAGCTTTCAGGATACCGCATCACGCAAGACGGAGCCGATAGCTGCGACAACGTTTCGCCGCGATCGCCTGACGCCGCGGGGAACGCCAGGACGGTGAGGAGGGTTCGCCCCTTACGGTCGCGGCCCTCGCAGCAACCGATCCGTAAACTCGAATAGCGCCTTGGTGGCCGGATCTCCGGCAACGCCGAGGTTACGATCGAGCTTGACGTGATCGGTTCCTTCGGCTCCGAATAACTTGGCTTCAACGCCCGCCTGATCGAGCGCCGCCCATAGCCGGTAGGCCTGTGCCGAAGTATCGGTGTGATCGGCTACATGGATGAGCAGGAACGGCGGTATGCCTCTGTTCGGCGCGACATGATTCACCGCGGAAAGTTCGCGCTGCCGTTCGAGGGTGCCGAACTTCTCCGGGTAGCCCATCTTCGGCGTCGGCTGTTGGAGGCTCTTGCGGCGGGCCGCCGTCGTGGCGACCTGTAGCGGCACGTCATAGGTGTCGCCGTCGACGGGCACGCAACCCTTGATGCTCGTCAGCGGCACACGCTCCGCTTCGATGTAGCGGCTGTCGGCACAGAGCAGCGCCGCCAGCTGCGCGCCGGCGGAGTGTCCCATGAGGAAGATCCGTTTTGGGTCGCCTCCGTACCGGGAAATGTTCGTATGCACCCATCCGACAGACTTCGCCACATCACGAACGATCGTGTCCATGGTCGCATGGGGGACGAAACGATAGTTCACGGGCACAAAGGCGAAACCCTTCTCGACGAAAGCCGCCGGTTTAAGGTGTACCTCCTCCTTGCTGCCCCGCATCCAGCCGCCGCCGTGAACCCACACGGCCACGGGCAGGTTCGACCCGGTTCCAGGCGTGTACACGTCGAGCAGTTGGCGCTCGTTCTTGGGCTCGGCATAGGCGACGTCGCGTTCCATGCGTTTTATCGTCTGGGCGGGCGCCACCGGGAAGATGAAGACCCCGCAAAAGGCTGCAATTATGAAGCGTCGGTGCATTCGGATGATCCTTTCGATGCCGATCATGATACAAGAAGTCCCGGACTGCCACAAGAAATGCGTCTGTCGACACCTACGGAAGCAGGCTCCGCGTACGGCCGTCGATCCCCGGTGCGCTTGCTCGTTGAGAGCGCGTGGAACGCGAGCCCATTGGCGCGTTCGCGGCGCGGGTGTTACGGTTCCTTAAGGTGGCGGGAGCGGCATGGTCGCCGCGTGCCGCGCGGACCCGCTCGCCGCCAGTCCATGGCCCAGTGTCTCTCCGTCGTCGACGAGGCTCCGCCTACGGACGCCGTCAACTTCCGTGTTGCGGTTTGGCCGCGTGCGCTACCATGGCTCGAATGAAGACAATCGCTCTCTCTATTCTCCTCGCGGCCACCGCTTTCGCGGGCGATCCCGCGGTGCAATCCAACGTGGTCTATGGCATGTATTCCGGGGCGGCCCTCCTGATGGATGTCCATCGCCCCACGAACCCCAATGGCTTTGGCATTATCTATGTCTCCGGGAGCGGCTGGACCTCCCCTATGGCCTACTCCGCCGCTCCGCTTAAGTCCAATGACCAGTCGCTGCAATACGCCAAGCCGTTGGTCGCAGCCGGTTACACCGTCTTTGCACTGAATCACCGCTCCCTGCCGCGGTTCCACTATCCCGCCGCTGTCGAAGACGTGCAACGGGCGGTCCGCTTTGTGCGGAGGAGTGCGGCGAACTTTGGGATTCAACCCGATCGCATCGGTGCGTCCGGCGGATCTTCGGGCGGCCACCTCGTCGGCATGCTCGGCACGCTCGATGGCAAGGGCAACCCAGACGATTTCGACCCCGTGGAACGCGAGAGCGCTAAGGTTCAATGCGTCGTCGCCCGCGCTGCCCCCATCAATTTCTTCCGGATGAGAACTGCCGGAGTCGCCTTTCTGGGGATGGGAGCGCCCGCCGGCGACGACCCGGACGCGACGAAATCGCTGGAGTACCGAACCTACCACGCAGCATCGCCAATCTTTCACGTCTCACCCGACGATCCACCCTTCCTCCTGATGCATGGAGATAAGGACGAATCTGTTCCGTTCGCACAATCGGAGGAGATGGAGAAGGCGCTCAAGGCCGCGGGTGTCCCCGTGAAGCTGATTCGCATCGAGGGCGCCGGACACGGTCCGACATTTCCCGGAGCCGGGAATCCACCGGACTATCTGGGCGAGATGGTCGCGTGGTTCAATCGATATCTTGCCGGCAAGCGATAGCGTTAGCATCACCCACTGGCATGCGCAGTTATCGGGTTGGCGGCGCCGGCTGGCATTGTGCACACCGAACGCGCTGGTCCGAATCCCCCGGCATGGCACATCCGAACAGCCGATAGAGGCGAAGGTTCGACTCGCAGCTAGAAGCTCAACTTCAAAGCCATCTGCATCTGCCGGGAGTCGATCGCGGTACTCGTAATCACACCAAACGTTGCAGTGCGCAATGTCGTTCCCGGCGCACCGAAAATCGGATGGTTCGGCAGATTGAACGCCTCCGCCCGTAATTCCAATCTCACCTTCTCGGTTAACCGGAAGGATTTGTTCACCGAGGCATCCCAGTTCGCAATCCCCGGCCCGGGCACCGGATTTCGCGCCACATTCCCAAACCGGAATTGCGCACCGCCAGGCAGCCGATCCACAAACGCGCCGGTATTGAAGAAGCGGCGCACGGTTTGCTCATCCTTCGGCAGCGCCACCTTCGCGCCGGTCGCATCCGGGTAGCATACACCACCGCCATTCTGAATCAGTCCGCCGCCGCAATACGCGGTCACCGGGAAGCCGTCCTGGAATGTCAGAATCCCCCCCATCTGCCATCCTCCCAGCACGGCGTCCACGGCGCGGCTTGCGCTGCCCAGATACCGCCGCCCGCGCCCCACAGGCAGTTCGTACAGCCACGAAGTGGTCCACCTGCGGCGGAAATCAAAGCCCGACAATCCACGCTCCAGCCGCAAGTCGTAGTCGTTGCTTGGCGTCAATGTTTCGGTTGCGGTGTTGCGGATCGAGCTGCCGTTGTCAATCGACTTCCCGTAGCTGAACGACCCTAACACCGTGAGTCCCCCGGAGAAGCGCCGTTGCACTTTCAACTGAAGCGAGTGATAGGTGCTGTGGCTCGCGCCCGTCACCGTCTGCACTGTGCCCAACTGGGGGAACGGCCGCCGGGGCTGGATGTCCCCTTGCCCGGGAGGAGCCTGATTGTAGATCTGCATCCTCCGCAGATGGTTGCCTGCCGCGCCAAGGTATGTTGCCTCCACCATCATGTCCTGCGTCAACTGCCGCTGTACGCCCCACGACCACTGGCCTACATACGCCGTCGGCTCATTGTATTGCACCGCCAGAGCGAACGTCGGCACGCTCACCGGCTGCACGAACGGGCGTTGAAAAGTCAAGTTAGGGACCTCCGTTTGAGCCTGCTCGCCGCGCTGCGCGCTGAACGGCGGGTTTCTCACGACTTCGAAATCCGAGTTGGAGATTTCCCGCACATAGTAGATGCCCGCGGCGGTTCGGATCACCGTCTTCGGTGTCAGCGAGTAGGCAATCCCGAGACGCGGCGCGAAGTCCGCCTTCTGCCACTTCGCCAGGTGCCTGCCGAATCGCCCGTCACGCACCTGCGCCACGGTGGTTGGCGACTGCAGCGCGGGGTTCCCTTCGTACAGGCTGCCGGTACCGGCCCTGACAAACGCCGGCGTGATGGAATGGTCCCAGCGGTAATCCATGTTGACGATGGCGTCATGCTTGTCAAGCCAGGGCGGTTCATTTTCGTACCGCAAGCCGAGGTTCATCGTAAGCTTCGGCGTCACTTTCCAGGTGTCCTGCAGGTACAAACCGAGGTGAAAATTCCTGAAACTTGACACCGGGGATCCCACCAGGGTCTCCGAGCCGGTGATGCCTTCCAACAGAAAATCGGCGATTGCCGAACCCGTCGCCGAACGACTGGGCGCAAGCGGACTCTGCGTGTAGCGGCCGTCAAATCCGAACCGTCCACGAGGCCGCCCCGGCACTGCATTATTGAACCGCACCCGCCGGTAGTCTCCCCCAATCTTCAGGTTGTGCTTCCCTTTCGTCCAGGAAAAGGAGTCCAGAAACTGGAGCGTGGTGTTCCAGCCGGTCCAGGGGCAGTCGCTGCAATCGCCAATCAGCGAAAACCCCGTCACGTTGAATACTGGAATCCCGTACCACAGAGGTACCGACGCCGACGGGATGTCCTTGATCCCCAGTTGGCCGACGATATTCTCCTTGAACGCGTGCTGCTGAATATTTGCCGCGGAAAGGTACACCAGCCCGAATCGCGCCTCGTTCACCTTGTTGGCGCCGATCACCCTGGTATCGGCCAGCACTCCGTGATGCACGAGCACGTCGACATTGTTGCCCTGGTCCGGCAGAATCGCCGGCACGTACCCATCGTCTTTGTTGCGGCTGTAACGGAAGAACCAGGTGTCATTGGAATTGCGGACAAGGTCAAGCCTTGTGGTGAGCTGGTTCGCATCCGAGTTGCGCCCCTCGGAATTCACATAGAACCCGGCTTCCGTCGTCGTAGTTGAGTTGGGTGCGGGCACGTATTTTTGGAACACCGCCGTTGTCACCGAAGACAGGCGGGCTGTCGGGATGACGTTGCCTGGAAAGGGATTCACGCCGGTCACCTGTCCGCGGGCATCGTAGGTTCGCGAAGCCGGATCGAAGATCGTCCGCGGCAACGCCGAAAAATCGCCTCCCCGGTGCGGCATCAGCGCCACCGTCGCCACCTGAGTAAGACTCTTCCGCTCCCGCAAGCCTTCGTAATTCGCCATGAAGAACAGCTTGTCCTTGCCGTTGAACACCTTCGGGATCAATACCGGACCGCTTACCGTGAACCCGAACTGGTTGCGCTTGAACGCGGGAATGGGCCGGTTCGCCGGATCGAAATAGTTCTTCGCGTCCATTTCAGAGTTGCGCAGGAACTCAAACGCGACGCCATGAAATTGATTTGAGCCGCTGCGCGTCGAGACATTGACTTGGCTGGTGCCACGGCCGAACTCCGGCTGGAATACGCCGCTTTCCACCTTGAACTCCTGCAGAGCGTCAATGGATGGCAGCAGCAGATAGCTGGCGAAATTCACGTCCGTGTTCTCGATGCCGTCCAGGGTATAGCGGTTGAAAGCCAGCCGCTGTCCGCTTATGCTCACGGTGAAGTCGCTGCGCGCGCCGCCCATGCGGAGTTGCGCGACGCCCGGAGGCCGGGCATTCGTCGTCGCACCGGGAATCAGGGAAACCAGTTGCAGGTAGTTCCGCCCGTTAAGCGGAAGCTCGACGATGCGCCGGTTTTCCACGACGGCTCCGATGTTCGCCGTTTCGGTCTCGAGCACCGGAGCGCCACCATGCACTTCAACGACTTCAGAAACGCTGCCCACGCTGAGGGCGAAATCCAGCCGCGCTACTTGGCCCACCTGGATCTCCAGCGCATTGCGCACCTGGGAACCGAATCCGCTGGATCCCGCGCGCAGGTTGTACGTCCCCGGCGCGAGGGTCGGGAACACGTAGCTACCGGCGTCGTTGGTTTTCACGCTGCGGGTCTGGTTGGTGGCAGGGTTGGTCAAGGTGACGGCCGCCGCGGAAATGGGAGCGCCGGTCGGATCCGTGATGGTTCCTGTGATCTCAGCCGTTGGCGCCTGGGCCCAGGCAGCCAAGCATCCGAAAGCGATCAAAATTGCAGCAGTTCTCATTGGGTTACCCTTCTCAAACGGAATCTTGGTCAACCAGTCTATCAGGGCGCAGGTCACTTGGCCCGCGCACCGCCCAATTTCAGCCGCCTAGACCCGAAAGTTGTTGTACGGTTTGAAACGTATCGGCTTCGGCGGGAGACTTATCCAACCGATACCGCTTCACCCTCGCGAACCGCAGCGCCAGCCCGCTCTCGTAGCGAGTGCTCACCTGGATCTCATTGAACGCAATCTCGGCAACCAGCTTCGGTTCCACATAAACGGTGTAGCTGTCCCGTCCGATTTCCAGCTTCAGCAGCGCCTCTGTTTGCCAGGCCAGCATTTCGTCGGTGAGTCCTTTGAAGGTCTTGCCGAGCATGGCGAAGCCGCCTTTTTGAGTTTCCCGCGCGCCCAAATGGAGGTTGCTTAGCCAGCCGCGCCGGCGGCCGTTGCCCCATTCTGCCGCAAGAATGACGAGATCGAGAGTGCGCGGGGCCTTTACCTTGAGCCAGCTTTGGCCACGCGCGCCGGCAGCGTAGGAAGCCGCTATCGATTTGGCCATAATTCCTTCATGACCTTGGCGCAGCGCTGAATCGAAGAACGCGACCGCCTCTTCGGCGGCGCCGGCGACAGTGTGCGGCACCACTAAATTCGGCGCGAGCCCGACGAGTGTCCCGAACCGTCTTGCCTGCGGCTCATCGAGAAGGGACGTCCCGTCCAAGTAAAGCAAGTCGAATAAGAACGGCGAGAGCGGCAGTTCCGCCCGCATGCGGTCAACGTCCAGCTTGCGGCCGAAACGACGCATGGTCATTTGGAAAGGATTCGGCCACCCGTCCGGCCGCAGACTGATAACCTCGCCATCCAGAATGAGGTCGGCCGCCGGTAGCGCGCGGACCGCTTCCACGATCTCCGGCACCGCGGCCGTCACATCGTTGAGACTCCGCGAGTAGACGATCACGTCATCGCCGGATCGATGAACCTGGATCCGGGCGCCGTCAAGTTTCCATTCGAGCGCCGCCTCGCCGAGTTCGCCGATAGCCTCCGCGGGGTCCGCGGCGGTTTGCGCCAACATGGGCTGCACAGGACGGAAGAGCCGCACTTGATAGGCGGACAGCCCGGCCTCGCCTTGCTCCAACAGAGAGCGGGCGACCGGCGGAAGGGATCCGGCCATCATTGCCGCGCGCCGGACCTGTTCGAGCGGGACGCGCGAGGCGCGCGCGATCGCCTCAAGCATGACACCTTCAAGCGCTCCCTGGCGAAGCTCCCCGCCAAGTAGACTTACTAGAAAACGCTGCTCTGCTTCCGTCGCGCGGTCGAAAATGCTTCTTAACAGCTGCATTTTCCGTCCCGCTGAGCCCGAGCCCTGTGTAGACTTGAGCGATTCGAAGACGCCGTCCACTTCCAGTAGTTCCAGGCTCGGCTCCGCCGCCGGAGAACCGGGGAGATCGCGTAAGGTCGTGTAGCCGATGCCCATGCGCCCTTGACGCGCGCTCCCGCTCAAGTACGATGCGGCGATCTCGGCCTCCTCCGGCTTAAGCTGCGTAAGCAGGGCGGCGATCAAGCTGATTTTCTCCAGGCGCTTTGAGGTGGCAGTCACGGCGGCGGATGTCGCGACGACTCGAGAAAACATATTTTCAGTTCGCGCGCGCCCGCCTTCGGCTTCCCAGCGCTCCAGCACCCCACCCCGCGGTTGAAGATGGCTGAAAACCTAGAACGAGCCCGGGATTTAGTGAGCCGCGGCCACCGGCTGTTTCGTCACGAAGTCCCATTCTTTAATGGAAACTTCCTCCAGTGACGGTAAATCGCCTTCCAACAGATACCGGCCCTCCACCAATTTCCGCGCAGCGGCACGGACCTTGCCCAGGTACGCCGAGCGGTCGCTATACCTCTCGACCACCACCTGCGTCGGGAACGGGAAGTAAGAGCCGGCCATGCTGAATAACTCGTCCGGCGATCCGATCGACGGATTTCGCAGATTCCATCCCGTATGCACCGCCAGCGGAACCGCCACCTGCGGCGTCTTCAACCCCCCGATATCATTTCCATCCGCGTCCACCTGCGGCGCCAGAACGGTGTAGGCCGGCCCCATCCGTGGCGGCTCAATCGTAACGATGCCGCGCGAGCGGAACTCCGGACCAAAGTCCAGGCGGAAAACTTCATGCAGGCGCTTCGGAGGGGCAACTCCGGGTAGCTTTGGGAAACGGATGTGATCGATGGCCGTAAGTTCCTTTCGATCCACCCGCGGGTACACGGACGGCGGAGGAGCGGCATCGTCGGCAATCCACTGCTGCATCGCAACCAGCAGCCCCCGCAGTATCCATTGATAGTCGTTGCCGTTGTTCAGATAGCGCGTATTCGAACTTTTGACGGGCGGAATCGAGCCCGGCCCGTGATTGCCGCCGGCCATGACGTAGAGCCTCGTGTTCGCAGCTAAAGGCGCATCGGCCGACCCATCGAGCGTTGTATGCATCAGGGACGCCGCGCGTCCGTAATACTCGTACGCCGAGTTGGTGTAGAAGATCTTCGGAACCACATTGTCCTGCTCGGCCCGAGCGAGTATGCCGCCTTCCAGGCCGGCCGCCGGGTCCGATTGCTTCAAGTCCGTGAACGGGAAGATATCCGTCGCATAGTAGAAGTTGAAGAACGGACGTGCGTCCCGCGATGGCTGCGCGAACTGGTGGTTGAAATTCCCGCGTCCCGCTCCGGCAACATTCGCCCAAACGCCATCGAAAACCCGGTGACCTTGCTCATCGCGATTGAAACCCTGATAGAGAAACGTTCTCAAAAACCGGCCACTCTGCGAGCTTCCGTAAGCGAGCGAGCGCCGCGCCGCGGGAGCCAAAGCCGCAAGCGGGGCCGGAGCCGAGCCGGCCTTTAAAGCTGAAATGAAATCTCGTATGCCAGCCATGCCCAAGCCCACGACCGGCGGATCCTGCGACCGGTACACTACCTCATAAATCTTTCCCGCTTCGAATCCCGAAGCCTTCCGCACCCCTCCGCGATCTTCGGTAAAGATCCAGTCGCTGCGCGGAATCACACGCCGTGGTCCCTTCGCCAAACTCCGCTCGGTAAGCGTCGCCGAAGCATCCTTGGGATCGGCCACTCGATAAGGGAAGAAGAGCCGGTCGCCCAGCGAGAAGGACGTCAACGCCCGATCGGGAACAAAATCGGAACGCACCACGCCTTGAATGGGCGAGCCATCCGGTTTCTTCGCCACCGGTACCGTGACACTCATCAGCGGCGCTTCGCGCGGAACGTCGAACTGCCACCCGAGCCATGCCAAGGTGAATCCTTGTTTCAGCAGCAGCGCATCGCCAAACTCAGCTGCCGTCCGTGGATCGTTCGAGCCGCGTCCCAAACTGAAGGCATGCAGCAGGCCCTTCCGCCCGCGATTGGACACTTCGAAAAACAACGTACCATTGCTCTTCGTGGGGTCGGCAGGTGCGAAAATCACAAAGTCGGCGTAAAACTCCACCTGCCCTTTCCCATTGCGAGGGGCAAACTTGAGGTTCACCACATCCCGATTTGCCGGCGCCATCGGGTCGACGGCAAAGTGAGCTTTGCCGATAATCCTCTCGTAAGCTCCGGACCTCCCGAAGGACTTACCATCGAGGATTGGGGATCGCTCCGAGACCTCGACACGGACGAGAGCCGCCTGCAAAACAAACGGAGTAAGAAGGAGAAGTGCGCGGAGGGTCACGCCTGCCATTGTAGTCAATGCCCGGCCCAATTGTCTGGTGGAACGCCAGACTTTTTTTCAACCCGGCGCCTTTGCGAATATGGCGCGGATCGCGGCCGCGTTTTGCTGAGCGTCGACAGCGAAATCGCCGTGCCGAACGAGTCCGACTTCACGGATGAGCTGCTCAGCGCTCTTGCCCATCCGCTTTCCCGCCGAAACCTGCTTCCACACGTCGTCGATAAACGCGCCTTGCGCAAGCAAAGTTTTCACCGTCCCGGGACCGCCGTGTCCCGGTATGACGGTCCTGACGTTCCAGCCTGCCAGTTCGTTCAGCGCCCGGACCCAGTTTGGGTGATCGGCGTCCCGATCCCCCATGTTGTTTCCCGACCGCCAATTGACGCAAAGGTCGCCCGTGAACAGAATTCCCTCGCGCGGCAGAAACGCCACCGCGTCGCCGACCGTGTGCGCCGGACCCATCCGCCGAAGCTCCAGCCGGCGTTCACCGTCGTCGAACGCCAGAAATTCCCCGAACGCGATCCCCGGCTGCTCCATCCGGTACGACTCCAGACTGTACTCACTGCTCGCTGGAGTCCGCGCCCACTCCGTCTTGCCTTTTGTCAGCAGCTCCTCTGCACAATCCTTCGAACACACGACCGTGACTCCGGCGTCTACCAACACGCTGTTTCCCCACGAGTGGTCCCAGTGGTAGTGGGTGTCGAACACGTACCGGATCGGCTTGCCGGTCGTCTTCCGAATTTCCGGCAGGATCTCGCGTATCCCCCACGGCGTGTTCGCGTCGATCACCACAACGTAGTCCCGGAATATCACCCAACTTGTGTTGGCCGGTTGCCGGCGATCGCGGTCCCCCTGCCGCGAGAACACACCCGGTGCGAGCTGCCGGACTGTCCCCACAGGCCTGTCCACTTGCTGTCCTGAGGCCACGAACAGCAGCGCCCCAAATAAACCGACCATCGCACTCCGTCGCACGTGATGCCTCCAATCGCCTGTCCATTCTCACACATCTGCCGCGGTGACGGTCGTCGCATCGCCATTCGAGAGTTGTAGCGTGGTTGCCGGTAACGGGTCGGGCCTACGCTCGCGAAATGACTCCTGGCGCCTGTAACTCCGCTTCATCGAAAAGCCTCTCCATTCGCCCAGCGCCGGCCCGCGGGCTCTCGTTCGGCGTGTTCCCATCGACGCTAATGTGCCGGGTCCACGCCCATGGTCTACATCTGCGTGTCCAGTTCAGCCGCGGTCGATCTCCGGCGCCGATGCAGACCAACGACTCGGCTGCGCTCCGCCGTCTTCCGCGCGAGCAACCCTCAAGCCGCGCCATCCGCGTCCCGATCTTGCCGGAACCCTTCGCGCCGGACTGGACCGGCTGGCAAAACTGCCGCGGCGGGTTCGGTTTCCAATGCACGCCTGAGCGGTTCACGCCGTCATATTTGTATAATGACTGTCGAGGTCCCCTTGCTGAACCGAAAACGTCGCGGCTTCTCGCTTATCGAGCTGTTGATCGTGATCGCGATCATCTTGATTATCGCCGCGATCGCCATGCCGAAGCTGAACCGCGCGCGAATATTCGCCTACGAAACGGCGGCCATCGCGACGATGCGCACCGTTCATGCGGCGCAAACGCAGTATTTTTCCCAGTATGGACGTTTCGCGACATCCCTGGCGGAGCTTGGACCGCCGGCGAGCGGTACGCAAAACGCCACCGCGGCGGACTTGATCCCGGGCGATTTGGCCCTCGGTGAAAAGAGCGGCTACAAATTCACGCTGCAGGGAGGGCAGTCCGGCTACACCGTGAACGCGAACCCAATCGCGTTCAACAATACCGGCACCCGGACGTTCTTTTCCGACCAGACGCTGGTCGTGCGGGTGAACGACGGCCAGGAGCCGGCCTCGGCGCAAAGCAAAGAAATCAAGTAAGACAGGCCTCCTGGCCTTCTGAGCCTGCGGGCTTGCGCGGGAGCGGACTCCTACATCCCGCGCGCAATCGAGGCGGTCACCTTTTCGAGCTCCTTTCGCAAGAGCGGATTCTCGGGAAAGTCGCGCACCAATTCCGTCAATTCCTTTTTCGCGTCTTTCGGGCGCTTCTCGCGCAAGTAGGCGATAGAAAGCAGAATCCGGGCGAAAGGCTTCAAATAGCGGCCGGACCGCGCCACCAGTTCCAGATTCTGAATTCCCTGCGTCTTGCTGCCCTGAATCTCGTCGATTTTGACAAACCAGCGCACAAAAAACGGCAGGCTGCCGATGAGGTACTCCGTGAGGCCGGTCGTGAGATAGGCGTCGTAGAATTGGGGGTTCACCTTTAGCAGCCGATGCGCGAAGCCGGTGGAATTCTTGACGTGGTTCAGGCTTCCGAGCTGCTTCTTCTCGACCAGCGCAACGTAGTCGGTCACGATGCCATAGGTGATGCACATGGCGAAGAGCGCATTCTGGTTATCCGCATTGCCTTCGAGGATCGCACGCGCGCGGACCTGCGCGTCCTCCACGGCGCGGAACAGTTTCTCCCTCACTCCCGGGTCGGGCTTCAGCTTCTTCTTGTCGGCAATTTTCCTGTCGTCGGTGAAGAACTCGCCTTCGAGGATTCCCAGCCGGTCAAGCTCGCCAAACAGATAGGCCGACGCCCTCACCGAATAACCCATGGGGTTGGCGGGGTTCGCGGCGACGAATTTGTCGATGATGGAATGCGCGCCGGCGAAGTCGAAGTTGTAAAGCCGAGAGAAGGCCCGGTCGATTTCGGGCTCCGATCCTGGCGCAAGGGTTTCGCCACCAAGACGGATGGCGCACAACAGTAGGAATACCGGTATGGCATTTTCAATTTTCATGAGAGGCATTTGGACCCGTCAGCGTCCGAAGATCCGTTCGAAAAGCTCCCGGGTGCGGGTTCGGACCTCGGAAAGTTTGGCGTCAAGCGGTTTGTCGTGCATATGAGGCGGCGTCCAGCGATGGACCAGAGCGGTGATGACCTCAGCCTGTGACGGCGAGGTTTCGAGCGAGAGACCGGAGTGGCCCGTGGATACTCGGGCCGCGTGGTCGATGGCTCGATAGAACGTGGCCGCATCGCGAAGAAAATCGGCGTCCTCCTGCTCCAGGTGGCCGGTTTGTTCAATGACTTCGATCCGCTGCGGCGTGTTGAGCACTTTGAAGAATATCCCGGCAGCCTTCAGCCTGAGGTACATCAGGCTGAAGTCGATATCGTAGTAGCCTCCGAAGCCGGCCTTGAGACTGTGCTCGGCGCCTTGCTCGCGTTCGAGGCGCGCGCGCATATGCGCCAAGTCCTGCCTTGAGCGGCCTCCCCGTCCGTACCGCTGCCAATCCACCTCTTGAAGCTCATGCAGGAATTCCGTGCCGCGATCGATGTTGCCCGCGACGGCCCGGGCTTTCATGTAGCTGATGCCCTCCCACGCCTCGGCGGTCTTGGCGAAGTACTCTTTGTACGACGCCTCCGACTGCACGAGTGGGCCTTCCCTGCCGTTCGGCCGCAGCCGCGTATCGGGAGTGAACATCAATCCATCGCCGGTATACGCTCCTATCGCGCCGACGATGCTTTGGGCGACGCCGGTCCAGAAAAACGCCTCCTCGCCGGGGCACTCTGAAACAACGAAAACCAGGTCGGCGTCGGAGGCGAGATCGAACTCGCGCATGCCCAACCGTCCCAGGGCGATGACGGCCATGCGTTCCGCGGATGGGCCGCCTCCGTGCAACTCGCGATGCCGCGCCAACGCCATGCGGTAGACCGCGCCGATTACCGCATCGGCCAGATCGGACGTCTTCGCGAGCGTCTCGAAGATCGGCACTCTGCGGATGATGCTTTCGGCCTGGATGCGAAGCATGCGGCGCCGGTAGAAGCGGCGCAATTCGCCCGGATCGTCGGGTATGAACGAATAGCCGTCATCGCCCTGCGCCGGCAGCAGTTCCGTGATCAGGTCCGGATCGCGAATCAACTGATCGGCGAAGTAGGGGCTGTGATCGAACAGGTCCACGACTTGAGCGGAGAGCTCCGGATCTCGCTCAAGGTGGAAAAGCTGCTCGGGCGTCGCCGACATTTTCTCAAAAAAGTGTTCCAGGCGCTTCCTGCCTCTGCCGGGCCGGTGGGCGGAAAGCAGCGACGCCAAGCCGGGCGCGCGAACCGAGAGCGACCGCGCCAGATTTGCGCTCGAGGAGAGATCGGGTTCGGGCGGCGGTTCCACGGACTCAGCCGTTTGAACCGGCGCCGTATGCATGGGTCCGTAAAGGAGCTTCTGCGAGTGAATCACCTGCCGGTAGATTTCCTGCACATCCTGGTAGTGCGCGCGAAGCTGGCGCAAGAGACCCCCGCCGGCCAGCGCTCCGGAAGCAATAGGCATCTTGTGCGCCAACACGTCCAGTGCGGTTGAATCCACGGGCAGCGTGTGCGTCTGCAAATCCTGATGGAACTGGAGCCGATGCTCGAGGTTGCGGAGAAACCGGTACGCAAAAAAGAGGCGGGAATACTCACGGCCGGAAAGCAGTCCTTTCCCGTGCAGACGGAACAACGCCAGTTGCGTACCGCCATGCCTCACCCACGGTTCCCGCCCTCCATGGAGGCGCTGCAGGCACTGCACCAGAAACTCGATGTCCCGGATGCCACCCGGTGAGAGCTTGATATCGAGGCCGTCGCGGCTCATCCTTTTCGCCGCCAGCTTCTCGCCGATCCGCTCTCGCGTCGCCGACACCGACTCGATCGCGAGAAAATCGAGCGTCGTCGAATAGGTCAGCGGTTCAACGAAATCGAGCAATTGCCGGCCCAAATCGCGGTCGCCCGCCGAGACCCGCGCCTTGATCATCATTTGCAGTTCCCAGTCGCGCGCGCGCCGCTCGTAGTAGGCCTTCGCGCCGTCGAGCGAGAACGCGATTTCGCCCAGACTTCCGTCCGGCCGCAGCCTCAAATCCACGCGGTAGCAGAGCCCTTCGGATGTGTAAGTGGAAAGAAGCCTCGTAAACTCGTTGGCGACCTTCTTGTAAAATTCGCGGTTGGCAATGGGCTCGGGGCCGCCGGTTTCGCCGTTCGCCGCGTAGAGGAACATCAGATCAATATCCGAACTGTAGTTGAGCTCCTTTCCACCCAGCTTGCCAAGCGAAATGACGGCGAAACCGCACTCCTGGACCACGCCGTTCTCGTCCATGAATTTCGGAACGCCGTGCCGCTTCGCAAGCCTCGCGCGAATGCAGCGGCAGGCCAGATTCTGGATACTGTCCGAGAGGTTCGAAAGCTCCTCGGTCACGTCGGATAGCGTGCCGAAACCGAGCGCGTCGCGCAGCAGGATCCGCAACAACTGGCGGCGCCGGAAACGCGCCAGATCGACGGCCGACGGGACATCGGAGGCCGCATCGGACGCGGCGGCCGGCAGAAATCGCGTGAGCGCCTGCTCGAATTCGTCAACCGGAAGCACGCGATGCATGTTGTCCGCGGCGGTCACTTCCAGAATCCACTCCGGGTTCTTCAGCAGCGACTCGGAAAGAAAAGCGCTGTATGAAAATACGACGATCAGGTAGTGCAGCGCCGTGGGCGACTCGCCGATTTTCGCGAATGCCTCCGGCCGCTCGCCATGCAGGCGCTCGAGGTAATGCAGCGCCTCGTCCGGATCGGGAACCGATCCGAGCAGCGCTTCGACGCGGGCCATCACGCGATCCGAAAGAGCGGGGCTGAGGCGGCTTACGTCGTCGTGGGCACGGCTCGGGTTCCGGAAATCAATCGCTTCAAGCAGAGGCATTCAGACAGATGCGGCCGGAACGCTTCCCGGTAACCGTCAGGCTAACGTGGCCACTACTCCGATTATATCGTTGAAACGCACGCGTCCGGGCACGAGCACCGCGCAGTAGAAACCGCTCATGCCCCAACGGACGGATTGCGGATCGCCGGCTTTGATCTGTTTGTCGTAGATTTCCTGTTTGATTGCCGGCCCGTAAACGTCGAGCGCGGAGCACGGCACGCGCACTCTTGTTATCTCAAACAGAGCCTCTCCGGTTCGCAACTGCGTGCCGATACGAAGAAGACGCCGGTCGAGACCGCGCGTGGTGAAGTTCTCACCGAGCGCGCCGAAGAATACGGGATACCCCTTCGCCTTGAGCTCCTCGATGGCCTCGGAAGCGACGATCAGAACCGCCTGCCGCGGGCCGCCGTGCAACTGAGGATGAGCGTGGTGATCGCCTTCGACGCCAAGCGGAGTGACGGTGCATTCCGGAATCGGATACTTCGGCACTCCGCCGAACGAAGTGTTGATCTGAACGACGGTTCCGTGCATGAAAGCGGGACAGGCCCCCGGCCTGTTGCCTCAAATATCGTAGTACAGCGAGAACTCGTAAGGATGCGGTCTTAGGCGAATGGCATCCGCTTCGTTCTTGCGCTTGTACTCGATGAACGTCTCGATCAGTTCTTCGCTGAAGACGTCGCCCCGCATCAGGAACTGGTGATCGTCTTCGAGGCAGTTAAGCGCCTCTTCGAGCGACCCAGGCATTGAGGGAACACTCTTCATCTCTTCGGGGGACAGGTCGTAGATGTCCTTGTCCAGCGGCTCGCCCGGTTCGATCTTGTTGAGCACTCCGTCGATGCCCGCCATTAGCATGGCCGCGAAAGCCAAGTACGGATTGGCGGCCGGATCCGGCGGGCGGAACTCGACGCGTTTCGCCTTCGGGCTGGCTGAATACATCGGGATGCGGCAGGCGGCCGACCGGTTGCGGCGCGAGTAGGCGAGATTGACCGGCGCTTCGTAGCCCGGAACCAGGCGCTTGTAGCTATTCGTGGTCGGCGCGATGATCGCCGAGAGAGCGCGCGCATGTTTCAGCAGGCCGCCGATATACCAAAGCGCCATCTCGCTGAGGCCGGCATAACCGTCTCCCGCGAACAGCGGCTTGCCATCCCTCCAGATCGACTGGTGAGTGTGCATACCGCTGCCGTTGTCCTGGAACAGCGGTTTCGGCATGAACGTCACCGTCTTCCCGTACTGGTTGGCCACGTTGCGGATGACGTACTTGTAAAGCATCATGTTGTCGGCGGACTTCACCAGAGTGTCGAACCGCTGGTCGATCTCGCACTGGCCGCCGGTTGCCACTTCGTGGTGATGGCACTCGATATTCAGGCCGCATTCGATCATGGTCTGCACCATTTCGCTTCGCAAATCCTGATAGTGATCGGTGGGCGGCACCGGGAAGTAGCCTTCCTTGTAACGCGGGCGGTAGCCGAGGTTGTTGTCGACCCGGCCGGAATTCCAGCGGCCTTCCTCCGCGTCGATAAAGTAGAAGCCGGAGTGCTGGTTTTGATCGAAGCGGACATTGTCGAAGATGAAAAACTCGGCTTCTGCGCCGAAGTACGCCGTATCTCCAAGACCGCTGTTCTCGAGGTACTTCTCGGCCTTCTGCGCGATGTGCCGGGGATCGCGCTCGTAGCTTTGCTTCGTGATCGGGTCGATCACGTTGCCCAGCATCACGAGCGTACGAGTCTCGCCGAAGGGATCCATCAGCGCGGTGTTCGGATCGGGAATGAGCAGCATGTCGCTCTCGTTGATGGCTGCCCATCCGCGAATGCTCGAGCCGTCGATACCGAATCCATCTTCAAACGTGCTCTCGGACAACTGCGAAATTGGGTAGGAGACGTGGTGCTGCAAACCCGGAATATCGGTAAAGCGCATGTCTAGCTGCTTCGCGCTGTTGGCTTCTGCGAATTCCAACACTTCTTTGGCGGTCATTCTTCCTCCATGATGGGGCTCAAGAACAATCGGCATGGATTGCTCTTGCTATTAGGTGGACTACAGGATATCGAAAAACCGGCAGGCCCGTCAATTGCTAGCCGCCGCCTACCTTTTGAGGCGCTGAGTCCCTGCTTTGGCGAACGATATCGAAGTTCCAGGCAGCGAGCGGTGGGCGTTCCTTCGGGCCGTGGAAATGCCGCCGCCGGAGACGTCCGCCGGCACATTCGCTTCGTCGTCCGGGCGGATAGCGCATGCCCGCCAAGCACTGGAGGCTGCCCGCGAGGTTGCCCGCCGGCCCGCGGCGGAGCGCGAATGCCGGCAACTGTGAAAAAGGGAGCGAACCCACGGCGAGGGCGCAGAGAGGAAGAAGGTCGCGGCTTGATCGTCGGCCGGTGTGGCTCTCCGAGTCCGCGGCGGCGGAGTTCGGGAAGCCCGGCGCCGTCACGGCGATCGAACGGCAACTGCACGCCGGTCGTTCCGCTTTGCCTGAACCGCGGGAACCTCAGGTCGCCTCGAGTTCCTCCTCAAGCAGCTGCTTGCGGTAAAGATCTTCGTAGTAGCCGCCGGCCGCCGCGAGCTCGGCGTGCGTGCCTTGCTCCACAATGCGCCCCGCGTCGAGCACGACGATGCGGTCCGCCACGCGAACCGTGGAAACGCGATGCGAGATAAGAATCACCGTGCGCCCACGCATCACCTGTGTGAGACCCGCCAGTATTTTCTCTTCCGTCAAGGTATCGACGCTCGATAGGGCGTCGTCCAGGATCAGGATCGCCGGGTCGCGGATGATGGCGCGGGCAATGGCCACGCGCTGCTTCTGGCCGCCGGAAAGCGTGATGCCCCGCTCGCCCACCACGGTCCTGTAGCCCTCGGGGAAGTTGGCGATATCGGGCGCGAGACCCGCGACCTCTGCCGCCCACCGGATGCGGTCTTCGTCCGCCTGCTCCACGCCGAACGCAATGTTTTCAGCCACCGTGGAGCTGAACAGGAAAGTCTCCTGGGGAACGAAACCGATGTTTCGCCGCAGCTCGTCCGGGAAAAGGTCCCGTAGATCGGCGCCGTCGAGCGTTACGCGGCCCGCGGACGGGTCCATCAGCCGGGGCACAAGATTTACCAGCGTGCTTTTTCCCGACCCTGTCCGGCCTACTACGGCGACCGTCTCTCCCGCTTCAATCTTGAGGTTCACGGAATCGAGCGCCAGGAGAGAATCGTGACGCACCGTTACGTCTTCGAACCGCAGGTCCCCGCGCACGCGGCCGGGAATGACAGGGGAAGACGGCGCCGCGATGGACGGCCGCTCCGCAAAAATCTGGTTGATGCGCGCGAGCGACGCCGTACCGCGCTGCATCAGATTCACCACCCAGCCGAGCGCGATCATGGGCCAAACGAGCATTCCCATGTACGTGTTGAACATCACGAAGCTTCCGAGCGAGATTCGTCCCTCGACCACGCCCCGTCCCCCGGCCCACAAAACGATCAGAAAGGTCAGCCCGATGAGGCATTCGAGCAGCGGCTCGAAGACGCCCGAAATCCGCACCAAGCGGAGGTTCTGCGCGATATAGGCCCGGTTCAGCGCCTCAAACGTCTCGATCTCCGCCCGTTCCTGCGCGAACGCCCGGACGATGCGCACGCCTGAAAGGTTCTCCTGAACGCGGCTGCTGATTCCCGCGAACATTTCCTGAATCCGCTCAAAGCGTGCGTGGATACGCCTGCCGAAGAAGATGACGGCGAAACTGACGGCGGGCGCTGGCGCCATCGCGAGCAGCGCGAGACGCCAGTCCTCGGAGACCATTACGGCCGCCGCGAGTACGAAGGTGAGGCTGGTTTCCGTCCAGTACATCAGACCCGGCCCCGCCATCATGCGGACGGCGTTGAGATCGTTGGTGGCGCGCGCCATGATGTCGCCGGTGCGGCTGCGCGCGTGGAAATCCGGAGAGAGTTCGACCAGGCGCCGGAACAGATCGTTGCGCAGGTCGAATTCGATATCGCGCGACGCGCCGATCATAATCACGCGCATGCCGAACTGGAACGCGCCTTTGAGCGCCGAGATGGCGAGCAGGAGAGCGCACATCCGAAGCACGCCCGCCATGCCGCCGCCGGAGCTCAGGGTATCGACGCCCGAGCGGATCGCGAGCGGCATCGCCACGCCGGCGAGGTCCTTCAACATAAGGCACGCAAGCCCAAGCGCCAGCTTGGACCGGTAACGATCCACATAGGGGATAAGAGAGCGGAGCGCCGTCACGAACTAGTTTTCGTCCGTGGACTTCTGGTCGAGATTGCCGACGGTCTTGAGCCGCTGGTAGAGCCGCTCGACATCGGCTTCGTCCTCGGGGCGGAGCACTCGGTAGCGCGGGGCGGGCTGGCGGCGGTCGCTGGGCGCGAGCATTTCGCCCCAGTACTGGCGGTAGGGAATGCCGTCGATCAGGGCGTCGCGCGAGTAGCGCCGCAACTGCCGCAGCAGGCTCTTGCAGGATTCAAGGTCCCCGGGATAAATAAGGAAGAACCGCGAATCGTCGAAGAGCGTGACGCGGACGACGAGCGGCGAGATCCAACCCGTCCGGTCAAGCCGGCGAATGTCCAACCAGGGCAGCGTCTTTCCGGAGATAACGACGCCGGATTCCTGGATGTCGATCGCGGGCCGCAGCGCGAGCAGAATCATGAGGGTGGAACTGAGCGAAAACAGGACACAGGGGATGAAAGCCGGCGTCCAGCGAAAGCCGACCCACCCGGAGAAGAGGGCGAGCGACATCGCTAACACACCGAAAGTGTAATAGTGGCGAGCCGGCAAGTAGCGAGTCATGGAACGGCAAAACCCCGTCACCTATAGACTACTCCCGGAGCGTTGCGGCGTCAAATGTAAATTGGCGCGGATGTGCGCGGCATGGAAACGGCAATTCGCGGGTATTTTCCTTGCGGCATGAAACTTTGCCTCGCGATACGGCGGGTGGAAGACCGCGGCGCCGGCTCTTAATAGCGAATAATCCGATCGCGTGGCGGGCGCATCGGAGGCATGGAAGAGATCATTGGCTTGCTTCCGGAAAACAGAAGCCGAAATCGGTCGGAGCGGAGGTTTCAAACGGAACCCTTACCGGATGTTACAGTCGAAGTGTGTTCCAACGCGTCATCTGGATTGTCCTTGATAGCGTCGGCATCGGCGAGATGCCCGATGCCGCGGCCTATGGAGACGCGGGCAGCGATACGCTCGGACATCTGGCGAGCCGCCGCCCGCTGACGCTCCCCAACCTCCGCCGGTTAGGCCTGGGAAATATCCGTCCATTGGACAATCTGCCGCTGGTGGCGAACCCGGCCGGCGCATTTGGCCGCTGCGCTCTCGCCTCGCCCGGCAAAGACACCACCACGGGGCATTGGGAGATGGTGGGAATTCATCTGGACAAGCCGTTTCCGCTCTATCCGGACGGCTTCCCTCGCGACGTCATGGACGAGTTTGAAAGGCGCACGGGACGCGCCTCGCTCGGCAACCGCGCCGCCTCCGGGACCGAGATTATCAAGGAGCTTGGCGCTGAGCACATGCGCACAGGTTCGCTGATTGTCTACACGTCCGCCGACAGCGTGTTCCAGATCGCGGCGCACGAGGAAGTGGTTCCGCTTTGGGAGCTATACAAGGCTTGCGAGACCGCGCGGGACATCCTGCGCGGCGAACACGAAGTGGGGCGGGTGATCGCGCGGCCCTTCACCGGCTCGCCCGGAAATTTCGCGCGCACTTCGAACCGTCACGATTACGCCGTGCCTCCGCCGAAAGGAATGCTTCTCGACCAGCTCGACGCCCGGCATGTTCCCGTCTACAGCGTCGGTAAGATCTTCGATATATTTCTCGGACGCGGAATTCAGGATCGCGTCACGACGAAAAGCAACGCCGACGGCATGGAGAAGACGCTCGAAGCGCTGGATGCCGCGCCGGCCGGCCTGATCTTCGCGAATCTTGTGGATTTCGATTCGTTGTTCGGCCACCGCAACGACGCCGAGGGGTATTCTCGCGCGCTCGAGGAGTTCGACCGGTGGCTTCCGGACCTCGAAGACCGCCTCGGGGAAAGCGATCTCCTTATCTTGACCGCGGACCATGGCTGCGACCCCACGACTCCCTCGACAGATCACAGCCGGGAGTATGTGCCGGTGCTCGCGAGCGGGCCCCGCGTGAGGCCGTCGGTCGATCTCGGCGTGAGGCCCACGCTATCTGACATTGGACAGACCGTCGCTGGTAATTTCGGCGCGGAAATTCGGAAAGGAACGAGTTTTTTGAGCTCAATCGTATGAGAAAACCAGTAATGGCGGGCAATTGGAAGATGTTCAAGACATCCGCCGAAACCGCCGCGTTTTTTGAGAAATTTCTGCCGCTCGTCGCCGCGGCGGAACATTGTGAGGTGCTGATCTGCCCTCCGTACCTGAGCGTGGCGACCGCCGTTCAGGCGGCGAGCGGAACGCGCGTCCGAATTGGAGCGCAAAATCTGCATTGGAAGAACGAGGGGGCGTTCACCGGCGAAGTTTCAGCGCCGATGGTTCGCGACTCGGGATGCACGCACGTCCTGGTCGGCCACAGCGAACGGCGCCAGTTCTTCGGCGAGACCGACAAGAGCGTGAACGATAAAGCGGCGGCCGCGCTCGGCGCGGGCCTCACGCCTGTGATTTGCGTTGGCGAGCGCCTCGAACAGCGCCAGTCGGGCGAGACTGAGGCTGTACTCACGGAGCAGTTTCAGAACGGCATCGGTCCCTTGTCCCCCGAGCAGTTCGGCCGTATTCTAATCGCTTATGAGCCGGTGTGGGCGATCGGTACGGGGCTGGTTGCGACGCCGGATCAGGCGGCGGACGCTCATCGTGCGATCCGGGCGCAGGCGCGGGCGCGGTATGGGGAAGCCGCGGCGGCGGGAATCCGGATTCTGTACGGCGGCAGCGTGAAGCCGGACAACGTCAAAGGACTGATGGCGCAGCCGGAAATCGACGGCGCTCTGGTGGGCGGTGCGAGCCTCGATCCGTTTTCATTCGCTTCGCTTGTAAATTTCTAGGCCGCGCCTAATCACAACACGCCCCGTCAAGGCGCGTGGGCGGCGACGGCCTTCTGCTGGTACATGTTGTCGTCCGCCCGCGCGAAAAGCTGTGGCGCGGTTTCACCGGGCAAGCGCTCGGCGACTCCGAAAGACGCGCCGACTTCAATGCTCTGTTCGCCGCCTCTGAGCGGAACCCGATACCAGCCCACGGCGCCTTCCGCAATCTGACGCGCGCGTAAGAGGGCGTCGCGCAAATTGCAGTCGAGAATCACCACAAACTCGTCGCCGCCCCAACGGAATGAGAGATCGGCGGGGCGAACGTGGGCGGCGAGCCTGCGCCCGAATTCTTTCAGGACCTCGTCTCCGCCAACGTGACCGTAACGGTCGTTGATCGACTTGAACTGGTTGAGGTCCGCAACCACCAGGCAGAACGGCCGCCCGCTGTCAATCCACGCATCGAGCGCCCTCTCTGCCTCTCGCCGGTTGAGTATCCCGGTGAGCGGGTCCGTCGCCGCCATGCGCTCCGCCGCCTTCAAGCGCATCTCGACGTCCGCGAGTTTGTCTCGCATGTGAGTGGCGGATGTCCGCGCTGCGAGCGACATGCCGGCGGCGAACGCCTTCAACGCCTTCACTTGTTCGTGCAGATGCGTGCGCGCGCCGGTCAGATCTTCCATCCGCGATACGGATTCAAGTTGTTTCGCGAGACCCCCAAATTGCACGCGATTCTTCACGTCTTCCGCGGTCACCGTGGCGGCCGCTTCCGCCAGGGCGACCATCACTTCCCTCAGGCTCTGCTCGTGCCCCTCGTAGTAAATCGCCGACTTCTCGCTGAAATCCCTCATCTCTTCGTTCAGTTTGCGCTTGCCCGTCGTCAGCGCTTCTGCGCCGGGCGATGCCGAGAGCGCCTCGCGCAGAGCTTTCAGGTTCTCCCTGTGCTCGTCGACAAAGCCCGAATGGAGATCCGGCAAGTGCCGCTCCATGCCGTCGATCGCCGAGAGGTAGCAATCCACGGACAATTTAAACAACTTGTCCATTTCCTGATGGTCGTGCATCGACTTCCTGAACGAGATCATGGCCAAGCTCCTCTCCGTAAACCCTATCGTCAATTCCCCGGAAAACATTAGCCGGGTTGATACACTAGGCCGTTTGCTAGAATGGACAGATGCAAGGTAACGACGGAGTAATCCGGTTTCTCAACGAAGTTCTCAAGGCGGAGCTCACCGCAATCAACCAGTACTTCCTGCACGGCAAGATGTGCCAGAACTGGGGCTATTTGCGGCTGGCCGCATACAATCGCGCCGAATCGATCGATGAGATGAAACACGCGGACATGCTGATCGACCGCATCCTGTTTCTCGAAGGGACGCCCAATATGAGCGACATGTTCCCGATCGCTATTGGCACGACGGTGAAGGCGCAGATTCAAAGCGACCTGGCGCTTGAGCTTCAAGCTCTTCCGCGGCTAAATGCCGCGATCAAGCTTTCCACCGAGGTGGGCGATAACGCCTCCCGCGAGCTATTCGAACAGATCCTCGCCGAGGAGGAGCACCACGTCGATTGGCTTGAAGCGCAACTCCACATGATGGGCGAAATCGGTGTTGAGAATTACCTCGCCCAGCAGATGCACAAAGCTTCGTAGGCGCCCCGGCCGGCTGCAAGCCAAGCCATCGCCGGGATTCGGCCGGGAGCCTTCAAAACCCGCGTCGCCTTCCAATCGCGCGTCAAACGTACGGCCGCATTTCGAGGTTGCGGCCGTCCGACCTTGTTCAAGCGCCTTTCAGAACTTCGCGTATGCGTTTGGCCACGGTGCGGTCCTCGCCCGGCTCAAGCATCCATACGGCCACTTCGACGCCCTTCGCCGCCCCCGGACGCAATTCGATCGAAGGGTCTCCTTCGCGTAGTTTCTTGACGGCCTCGCGCGCTGTAATGTTCAGCGCCGCCTCGTCCCAGGTGATCCGCAGGTGAGGCACGGCGTTTGAAATCTCCGGAACGAACGCCTCCGTCTTGACGGACTTGGTTGACGCCACGCTATCCGCGATGACCTTGATACGCCGCTCCCAGTCGCGCCATTCCGCCTGATGATCCTTCTTCAGGAACACCTCGACCGCGACCATCATGCCAAGCAGCTCTTCCTTGTTCACCTTCATGCCGCGTCCGATGGTGTCGCTGTTCGGAGGCCCGTTGAGGCGCGCCGCTTCGATCAGGTCCTTGCGTCCCAACAGCAAACCCGCGCTCTGCGGTCCGCGAATGCCCTTGCCGCCGGAGAACGTCACCAGGTCGAAGCCCATCTTGATGTATTTAGAGAGGTTCTCAACCGGCGGCGCATCGGCGGCGGCATCGGTGAAAGTGGGTACTTTGTGCTTCTTGCCCAGTTCGACGAACTCAGCCGCCTTGATCTTTCCCACGTTGTCGTTCGCGTTGAAGAAAAGCATCATCGCGGTCCGTTCATTGACGGCCGCCTCCAGATCTTCCCGCGTCTCCACCTCGACAAACTTCGTGCCGCAGTTCCTCACCGCCCGGTCGTAGCCGTAGCGGTGCGATTTCTGGACGATAACCTCGTTCTTCATCCCGGCCGTATCCGGTAGCCGGAGGATAAATTCCCGGTTCGAGCCCGTGATGCACGCCGCCGTGCCGAGCGTGAGCGCCGAGGCCGCGCCCGCGGTAACCATCGCCGCTTCGCAGCCGATCAGCGACGCAATGCGCTTGCCAACCGCGTCATGCACTTCATGCAGCCGCACGAAGCGCTTGGAAGCGAATTCGATCGCCTGCACGACCTCGGGAAGCATAAGCGACGCCGTAAGCGTCGTGTAGGTTCCTGCCGCGTTGATGAACGGCTTGATTCCCAGTTCCTGAAAATAATCGCGGCGCGCCGTACCGGCGGCTGCGGCGGCTGCGGTCCCGCCAAGTAGCGGTACGCTGGACAATCCTTGCAGAAATCTGCGGCGATTTGGCATGATGAGTCTCCTTCCGATTCCTCAGTGTACATCAGGCTTCAGGATTTCTGTTTCTTGAAGATCTTCGCCAGGATACGCACGGCCTTGTCCACTTCCTTTTCCGCGACGATGTAGGGCGGCAGAAAACGCAGCACCGTGTCGTGCGTGCAGTTCATCAGCAGACCGGCGTCCATGGCATCGAGCACCATTTGTTTGCCCGGAACCGCCATGTCGACGCCGACCATCAAACCATAGCCGCGCACCTCTTTGATAAAGGAATGCTTGGCGGCCAGGCCTTCGAGCTCAGCCTTGAAGTACGCGCCCACGCGGCGGATGGCCGGCAACAGTTCGTCGAGAATCCCGAAGAACTCCACCGCCACGCGGCACGCGAGTGCGTTCCCGCCGAAAGTTGAGCCGTGCATACCGGCGCCGATCGCCGAAGCCGCGCGCTCGTTCGCGCAGATCACGGCCAACGGGAGACCGCAAGCCACTGGCTTCGCGGCCACCATCACGTCGGGCATGATAACAGGATCGGCCAGTTGATAACCAAAGTAATTTCCGGTCCGCCCCACGCCGCATTGGATTTCGTCGAACACAAGCAGCGCGTTGTACCTGTCGGCCAGCTCGCGCGCCTTCCTTGTGAAGGAGTGCGTCATGGGGACGACACCGCCTTCTCCCTGAATCCACTCGATGACAATGCCCGCGGTCGAGTCCGATACGGCTTGTTCGAGGGCGGCCTCGTCGTTTGGGGGGACGAAACGCACGCCCGGCAGTAAGGGTTCAAAATCCTTGCGGTACTTCGGCTGTCCGGTGATCGAAAGCGCGCCGAGCGTCCTTCCATGAAACGAATTCTCAAGGGACACGATCTCGTGTTTCCCCGCGGCGGCGCGGTTTCCGTGCGCGCGAATCATCTTCAGCGCGCCTTCCATGGCCTCGGTGCCGGTGTTGGCAAAGAAAGTGCGCGTGAGGCCGCTGGCGCGGGTGAGCGCGGCCGCGAGCGGCCCCTGATACTCGTGGTAATAGAGGTTCGAGGAGTGGATCAGCAGACCCGCCTGCTCGCGGATGACCTTCGTGATTCGCGGGTGTGCATGGCCGAGCGCATTGACTCCAATGCCTGCGATGAAATCGAGATAACGCTTTCCCGCCAGATCGTAGACGTACGGCCCTCTTCCGCGATGCAGTACCAGCGGATACCGGGCGTAATTCTGCAGGACGTGCGCGTGTTCGAGGTCCATTACCTGCTGTGAGGGACTTGGCGCGATCTCGACTGTCGTCATTTTCCTATCATACAACCGGCCAGCCGAAAACCCACGTTTTCCAGCCCCCCGCGGGTGCTTAACCGTTTTGGGGACGCGGCGTGGCGCGAAAGCGCCAACAAGCCTCGGACGACTGTTCCCTTGCGGCCCACGCGCCTTCACCGGCCGAACGCTCTCGTAACTGTGATAGGCTGATGCTCTATGCGACGCGCGGCGCTCTTTTCTACATTCCTCGCTTTGATCCTGCTGGCGCTTCACCGCCCGGTATCGAGCCAGTCCAGCCAGATACACAGACTTGCTCCCGACGTTTACTTGCGGGCCGCCGAGCCTGCCAAACGCATCATCGCGAACGCGGGCTGGGTTGTATTCCGCGACTACGTTCTGGTCATCGACGCGAACTATCCCTGGGGCGCGCGCGCCATTCTCGAAGACATCCGCGCGACGACTAACAAGCCCATCAAGTTCGTCTTCGACACCCACTATCACGGCGACCACGCGCACGGAAATGGGGTGTTCGTCGACGCCGGCGCAACCATCGTCTGCTCCGCCGATTGCGTCGCCGAATCCAGGCGCAAGAATCCGCGGGCGTGGGAGCAATCCGCGGCGGATTATAAGAACGAAAAGCTCGAGCATCCGCAGATCGGCTTCCCGGACAAGCTCGTCTTCGACGATGGGACGCACCGCGTGGAGCTGATCAAGGTAGGTCCCGGGCATACGCTTGGAGACGCGGTCGCGTGGCTGCCGAAGGAGCGCATCCTGTTCACGGGCGACCTCTGTGTGAACCAGCGGCCTGGAAATAATGTCGCCGATCCCGATGCCGACCCAGACAACTGGGTTCGCGCCCTTGATGCGTTGTCCCAGTACGAGCCCGCTCAGGTGGTCCCAGGTCACGGAGTGTTAGGCGACAAACAGGCGCTGGCAGGTCAGCGCGCCTATCTGGCCGCCATGATTACAGGTGTTCGCAGCGGCATCGCTCGCGGTGAAAGCGCGGACCAACTCGCCGAATCCTTGGATCTCACCCGCTACGCCCCTTGGGGTGCGGATAAAGCGCGAAATATCCCGTCGATTCGCGCCGTTTACGCTAAGTTCAAGAAATAGCCCAATGCACGATTCGCCGGGCAGTCGAATACCGCGGCTCGGGAGCTGCGATGCTCCCAACCGCCTCAATTAATTCCGCGCACCGAGGCCTGCAACGTCTTCAGACGCTTCATGACGTCATTGCCGCCGCGCCCGAAGTAATCGTGCAGCTGGGCGTACTCCGCATAGAGCTTCCGGTAGACCGCATGCGCCGCCGCATCGGGCCGGTATGACAGTTCCTGTAAGGACGCCATGTGCGCCGCCGCCTCGGCGATGTCCCGATACGCTCCGGCGGCTACCGCGCCATGCATAGCCGCGCCTAGCCCCGACCCCTGCAACGTGCGCGGCAGGCGGATTTCACGATTCGTCACATCCGCAAAAATCTGCATGACGAGCGGACTCTTCTGCGCCAAACCGCCACAGGCGACAAGCTCGTGAATCGGGACACCCTCTTTCTCGAACGCCTCGATGACGGTGCGGGTGCCGAACGCCGTGGCCTCGACGAGCGCGCGGTAGATCTCGTCCGGACGCGTGGCGAGCGTCGCTCCAATCAGGACGCCCGTGAGACCGGCATCGGTCAGCACGGAACGGTTGCCGTTCCACCAGTCGAGAGCGATCAGCCCGGATTCTCCGGGCTTGAGACGCATCGCTCCCTCGGCAAGCGATTCCGGGGATCTCTCGACGGTACGGAAAAACCAGCCGTAGATGTCGCCGACCGCGGCTTGGCCCGCTTCGTAACCCCAGAGACCCGGAACGATGCCGTCTTCAATGACGCCGGCGACTCCCTCGACGAACCGCCGCTCTCGAGCCAGCAGCATGTGGCAGAGCGAGGTGCCCATGATCATGACCAGGCGCGCGGGCTCGACGACGCCGCAAGCGGGCACCCCTGCGTGCGCGTCCACGTTCGCCGCCGCGACAGGCGTGCCGGGTAACAATCCCGTCGCCGCCGCCATGGCCGCGGTAAGGCCGCCTGCCTTCGCGCCAAGAGGCAGGAGCTTCGATGACAACTTTTCTTCAACGGCGTTTTCAAGGCGCGGATCGACTGCGCGCAGGAAGTCGCGTGAAGGAAACCCCGCGCCCTTGATCCACATCGACTTGTATCCGGCCGCGCATTCCGAGCGCCCCTCTTCGCCGGTTAGTTGCCAGACAAGCCAATCACCGGCTTCAAGGAACCGGTCGCATGCCGCGTAGACTTCCGGAGCCTCCTGCAGGATCTGCAGCAGCTTGGGGAATAGCCACTCGGACGACACTTTTCCGCCGAAAGCGCGTAACAGACCGGATCCCGCCGCGGCTTGGTTGATCGCGTCCGCTTGTGGTTGCGCCGCGTGATGCTTCCATAGCTTGACCCACGCATGCGGGTTCCCCGAGAGGAGCGGCAGGGTGCAGAGTGGCGTGCCGCCGCGCAACACCGGCAGAACCGTGCAAGCCGTGAAGTCTACGCCGATTCCCACGATTTCCGACGGCGGTACACCCGAGTCGCGCAGCACCTTCGGAATCCCGTCGCGCAAAACAGCGAGGTAATCCATCGGGTCCTGGAGAGCCCAATCGCGACCTAGCGTCGTGCCATCGGGTAGTTGCCCGTCGATCACGCCGCTTCGGTACGGCACGACGGTCCACGCCATTTCGGCACCGCCATCGAGGTCCACCAGCATCACGCGGCCCGATTCGGTTCCAAAGTCGAGGCCGATACTAAATCGCGAGCTCACGATTCCGCTCCTCCCGCCAGGAACGCCGGGTAGGCGGGCGGGTCCTTTTGAAAGTAGACGCGGTATCGCCGCACGAAGGCCGGCGGCGGACCTTTGCCGTCCGCCCCTTCGAGCAGTTTGGGCAAGATGCCGTTCACAAAAAACATGTCCACTTCACGCTTGTCCTTGGTCGCAATCTTGCCGCGCGGCTCACACTGGAAGAAGTCCTTGATGCGCGAATACGTGCGCTCGGAAACATTTATGCGTCCAGGCCCGCCGCTCGATTCCATTCGCGAGGCGTAGTTCACCGTCTCGCCCCAGATGTCGAACGCGAATTTCCTGATCCCGACCACGCCCGCGATCACCGGTCCCGTGTGCATCCCGAGGCGGATCTGCCATTCCGCAACGCCGCCTTTTCCGGCCAGTTCCTTGACTGCGCGCGTGATCTCAAACGCCGCCAGAACGGAATCCACCGGATGCGACGGACTGCGCACCGGAAGACCCCCGGCGAGCATGTAACTGTCGCCGATCGTTTTCAACTTTTCCAGTTTGTAGGATTCGACGATCCTGTCGAATGCGGTGAAATACTTGTTCAGGGCCTGCACCAATTCTTCCGCGGCGAGGTTCTCGGTGGAAAGAGTGAAGCCCACGAAGTCCGTGAAGAGGATAGTCACGTCCTCAAAGTAGCGCGGCTCGACGGAGCCTTTCTCGCGAAGCTCCTCCGCCACTTCGGCGGGCAGAATGTTGAGCAGCAGCGTCTCGGCGACTTTGCGTTGCTTCTTCTCCTCGTCGCGCAAGCGCTTCTTTTCGAGCGATGCGCCGATGCGGGCGCGCAGCAGAACGGGGTCGAACGGTTTCGGCAGGTAATCTTCCGCCCCCATCTCGATGCATCGAACCACGCTTTTCATGTCGTCGAGCGCGGTGATCATGATGACGGGAATATCCCGCAGCGTCGCGTCGGCCTTGATTTCTTGTAGGGCCTGGTAGCCGTCCATGACGGGCATCATGATGTCGAGAAGCACCAGATCGAAGCCATCCGCCGAGCGGAGCATTTCAAGCGCCTGCGCGCCGTTTTCGGCTTTAGCGACGGTATACCCTTCCCGCTCCAAGCGGCGGCTGAGAACGTCGCGATTGGTTTCGATGTCGTCAACCACGAGCAGGCGGCCCTCGCGAAGCGCCGACGCCGTCCTGCGCGCCTCGGCGGTTGGAGACGAGGCGGCCACAAGCACGGGACCGGGGACGGCAGATTCGAGGACCCCCTCGGAGAGAGCGAGCAGGCGTTCCGCCGCATCTCGGATCCTGATCACATCGGCGGTTTCGCTATCCGCGCCGAGCGCGCCGGTTCCATCGAGGATCGTCCGCACGGGCGCTCCCAATTGCTCGTGGAGCGCGCCCAGCTCCGCCTCCGTCACCTGATCGTGCACCGGGGTCAACGCCGCATTGATCAATGTAAGCGAGTACTTCCCGGCATCGTGGATCTTCCTCAACTCGGCGAGCAGGCCGTCGGCGCCCCGGTCTTCGGCGTCTTCCATCATCATCTCGCTGTAGCCGAGGATGTGATTGATGGGCGTCCGGAGATTGTGGCGGAGTTCCTTCAGGTCTTCGCCGCGGACGATCACAAGCCGCCCGCTCCCGGCAGGAGCGCGCCGATTTTTTCGAGCAGGCGCGTCAGCTCGATCGGCTTGGTGTCGTAATCGTTGCAGCCGGCTTCGATGGCCTTCTCGCGATCGCCCGACATGGCGTGCGCCGTCAACGCAATGATCGGTATCCCCTTTGTGGCTTCGTTGGCCTTGATGCGCCGCGTAGCTTCCCAGCCGTCGAGCACCGGCAGACTCATATCCATAAGGATCAGGTCGGGCTTGCCGGATTGCGCCTTCTCCACGCCTTCCCCGCCATCGACGGCCATTTCCACCTCGAACCCGCGGCGGATCAAGCGGCGCGAGAGCATGTCGCGATTCATCTCATTGTCTTCCACCAGCAGAATTTTGGCCATCGATTCGGTTCACCTTATCTAGTTTACGACGGGCGCGCGCCGCGACCTGGGCCAGCCACTCGCGTGCGAGACACCCGTCGTTCTCGAGCGCCGCCTGCGTCGTGGTCGAGCGCGGTTCGTGGGGGTTCATTGAATATACCGCAACCAAGCCGGCGCGTAGGGTGGCGCTCCGCCGAAGACGAAAAGGCGGAAGGCCCGTCTGAGAGGGCGAGGTTTCGGCGCAAGGGCGGAGGGTCCGGCGTAGTTGCGAGGGAATTCGGCACCCTCGGGCAAGGGTCTGGCGCGGCACGTGGTAATGAGGTAGCTGGTGGCCCGGCGGAGGGCCGGAAGTCGTCAAGAACGCCCGATTCCGGACGGGCTCGTGCTCCGCCGCAGCGAGATTGCCCCTGCCGCGCCGCCGCCCTTGCGACCGTGTGGCTCAGCCTGGCTTCCGAGCTGAAAACGAGCCGAAAGTTGTGGAACTGTACTCGAAAATCACCCGGCCCCGGCTGCCGTCCGGGCGAAAGCTCAACGGGAGGTGCCGAAACTTGATGGACACTTTCACGCCGTCCAGGTCCGCGCCTTGCATTTTGCGAAACGGCTCTTCATTCGGCGTCCGCCTGAATCCACGGAACGACGTACATGTCCCGGAACTTATGTTTAGGCTGAAGGCAGCCATATGTACCATCGCGACTTCTTTCGATTCGACATATTTTGCTCCATCATCTACTACGATAGCGCCTCTGGAAATGTTCCTGGTGCGAAGGGGCTTTCGCGCCAGCTACGTGAATCACAGGGTGCGTTCCGTTTCGCAAAAGCCTGGTCCTCATTGTCGTGGGGTACCAAACGGCCTTCGGCTGCGCGGTCGCGCTTTTCAGCGGTCCGCTCCCGCCGTTTTGTCTGGCGGCAGTTTACTCGTCGGGGCTTTCCTGGAGAGAGGACGCCCCCGTCACTCGAACGAGTTTCGCGTGCCGAACGCATCGTAGCTTATGGCGATGGACAGACAACTTCGCCCGTTCCATTCCTGAGGTTCTCGCTCCATGCCCAACGCAATCCGACGGAAGTCATTCGTGCGCATTCTGGTCAGCCCTGACGCTGAACGCCGCCGGAGTGGCAAACCACCATCGGTGCCCTTCAAGATCCCGAGCGCCATACTCGCGCTGCCCGTAAGGCTGATCGACCGGTTGAGAATCGATGAGCGCACCAGCCGCGCGCGCCCGCTCGTAGTGCGCATCGACATTATCCACATGCACAAGGAGACCCGAATTCGCGATGTCAGAGGCCAGCGGGGAAGTGAGCCGATGTTCCGCCGTCACGCGCTGAAGCCAAATCGTGGCATCACCCGCACGTACCTCGCCATGGATAGGCTGACCTTCCGCGTCTCGGTGCACGCCACCGCCATTGAAGCCGAAGGCATTGACGAGGAATTCGTGAGCCGCCGGGATGTCCTGGTAAGTCAGAACAGGAATGATTCGCTCGAAATTAGACATATGTTCTCCTTATCTCGCCTGTCCGCCTGACGTCTGCGCTCACCCGCGGCGGCCGCCGTCGGGTGCAGCCGCGTGTTAGGGGACGGGCTCACTCTTGAGTCGAAGTGCTCAACGTCTTTGCGAGTCCATGAGCAGAGACCGACAACTTCATCAACAGCCGCCCTGATGGAAGCCACGCCTTTCTCGGTCGACCGATACGCAAGAAGGCAACCGATCGTGCGCCCCCCGTATGCCCACAGAACGCGCGTAGAAGAGACCGAAGGAAGTGCCGAGACTTGCTGAAACTGACTCTCCGCAAGCGAGCTCCCCTTCACCGAGCCGGGCGTTACGGCGGCGTTTATGGGGAGCCACGCGAGCATGTACCTACCATGGGCCATGAGGCTCAGCACCAGCGCCCATTGGTCGGCCAGCGCTGGCGGATCAATAAAGAGTAGGTCGGCGGAGCGAATCGCTTCGGCTGATTCATTAACAGATGAATGACGTACGTCCTGGTTGGGAAAGACTCCCCGCAGATCTGCCACAACATCTGGTGAAATGTCCCACAGGGTCATCGTGATCGGCGTTCTGGCCTCGGCCGCCGCGTCCGACACGATGAGTGATGAACCCGGGTAACGAGAGCCAACAAGCTGCGGCCTGGCGAGATACCAGCGGATCCAATTAGCAATGTCCACCGAATGCACTTCGACCGAACGATTGACTTTGCCGACGCCGCTGGCCCACTTGCCACTGGGCAGCAGAAGCGATCCGGCTGGTCCGGCGTATGCGTCTGCGTACCTGAAAGTCGAGCGTGTGCCGTCGAGCGCGTGGCGTGCTGCAGCAAGCAACGCGACATGCTTGACGACGTCGCCCTGATTGCCTGCTTTGGTACGGTGATCGTACGTCATCCCCGGAAGCGGCGAATCAAGTGGCGATAGGCCTCTTCGGTACGGCGGCCGTAATGCCGAGTGCGCAGAACTTCGACCACGCGGTCGTAAAGCCTCGGCACCTGCTGCCCAAGGAATCGCCTCAGTGGCGGGCGACGATTCGGAGCGCAATCGTTCATCACGCCTCCTTCAAGATGTTTCTGCCGCTGAAAGCCGATAGTACTTCAACTAAAACGTCCGGTCAACCTGCTCCTACCCATCAACCTCCGCGTCAAGTGACGCGTCCGGCGATTTCTCTGTCCCCGCGTTTATCGCCGATCCGGGATTTGCGCAGTTCACACGTTCTGACGCGTGGCTCGGTTCGCGATTTTGCGCGGCAAAATCCGCCCACTGCGGGCGGAGATCCCGGTGCTTTTCGTAACGGCGGGCCGTTAGTTTAGAACACGTACTTCAAGCCAAACTGAACCACCCGCTCCGTCTGGGTGAAGCCAAAATCGGAGGCGGAGGTAATTTTACCGGCTAGCGGATTGTTCGGCGGAGCGAGCACCGGGTCGTCGAATTGAGGGTGGTTGAACGCGTTGAACAACTCCGCCCGAAACTCCACCCTGTGCGTCTCGGTAATGCGGAAGTTCTTGTTGATGACGAGATCCCACTTGTTGTTTCCGCTGCCTTGAATCGTCCCCTTGCCGGCATTCCCCAACTGACCCGGAGCCGGATTCGAAAGCTTCGAGATATCAAACCAGCGGTCGATGGTACGGTTGCCGTGGCCGAGGTTCGGGTTCCCGGAAAGGTTCGCTCGCGAGCCGGTAAACTGCGCTCCGAAAATACCGGGAGTCAGATAAGCGCCGGAGGTGAAGTTGGCGATCGCGCCAATCTGCCAGTTGCCGAGGATCCGATGGGTCCATCCGGACGCACCTTTCAGAAACGGCAGCTCGTATAGCGTGGAAGTAATCAGGCGGTGAGGGCGGTCAAACACGCTTGGCCCTTTGTTGGCGCGGATATTCTTGATGGTTTGCGGACCGCTCGGTCCCGCACCGTTCGCGACACCGACACCCGAGGCGTCCAGGTCGGTGAGAGTCTTCTGCCAAGTGTAGGACGCGAGTAAAGTGAAGCCCTTCACAAACCGGCGTTCGAGGCGGGACTGGAGCGCATGGTAGTTCGCCGCGCCGCGCGATTCCATAATCGTGACGCCGCCGAGCGAGGGATAGCGGAAGTTCTGTAGGAAGGCGGGCGGCTGCGCCGGAAACGGATCGATCTCGTTGTAGTTGAGGCGGCTCGCGAGGCGCGTGCTCTTCGATCCGTGATAGGCGACTTCAAACAGCGTATCCTGGCTGATCAGGCGCTGCGCCGTGAAATTCCATTGCTGAATGTAACCGTCGCGGAAATTGCGCTCGATGCCGCTACGCGTGTTGAAGACCTGCTGCGAAGAGTTTTCGAGCGGATTGTCGACCGTAAAAACCGGCAGCGGCCGCGCCGGATCGGCCGGGCGCACCGTGCGAGTGAATAGTTGCGCGAAAGGATCCTGGAAGCCCTGACTGCGGAAGCTGACTACCACGTCCGGCGTAAAGTAGATGCCGAAACCGCCGCGAATCGACGTTTTCGTGCTGCCGCGGGGACGCCACGCAAAGCCGACGCGCGGACTGTAATTGTTGTAGTCCGAGTTGGCTAGAGCGCGCGGAGTGCCGTCCTGGCCCGGAAAGAGCTGGCGGCCCGAGGCGATATCGAAACTGGCGATACGGTCGTAGCGGTCGCGCGGCCTTCCGTAGAATTCCCACCGCAAACCGATGTTCAAGGTGAGGTTCGGATTGAGCCGGAAGTCGTCCTGGAAATAGGCTCCGATATTCTTGTAGAGGAAGCGTTGCGCGTAAGGCTGCGTCTGCACGTTGTAGCCCGATGGATAGCCGAGCAGCAGATCGGCGACCGCGTTGTATCGCGTCGTGACCGTCACGGGGGGCAGGGCAGAAAACGAACCGCCGAAGGCATATGCGCCGTTGGGAGATCCCCACTGCGTGGAGCTCATGCGCTTCGATTGCAGGGTGAAGCCGGTCTTGAGCGTGTGTTTTCCGCGGATGATCGAAAGGTTGTCGGCAACCTGCTCGGACTGCGTCAGCCACGTGAAGACGGCGTTGTTGGTCGAGTAGCCGACCTCGGGGTACCCGGCCGGCGTGATCGAAGGAGCGCCCCAGGTGAGCGGTTGAGTCGGAACGCCGCGAATGCCGAGCTCTTGCACCCAGTCGCGAAGGCCCGAAGCTTCCGAAATGCGGTTGCGGCGGAAGCGAACGTAGCCCAGGACCAATTCGTTGACGATGGTAGGCGTGATGGTACGGGTCACGCCGAGCGAAATCTGGTGGTTTTTGTCGTCCTGGATGGCGTCGAAGCCGGGGAACGAAGAGGTAAGCGCCTGTCCGGGGCTCCGGTCGAAGGGCGAGTTGAACGTAAACCGGCCGAAAATATTCGTCTTCGAATCGAGTTGATGATCGATGCGGACGGTGGGGATTCCGTTGTTAAGACTCCGGCTGGGAGAGCCGATATAGTTGCGTGTGGGATCGGCGTTGTTCGACGCCGGATAGAGGTTGAGTAGCGCCTGCCCCGTCTTATTAATCTGAGAGGCGGGAATCGTGTTGTTTGGAAAGGGCATCTTCGAAAAGGGATCGACGACGGCGAAGTTGGCTTCGCGGACGAAGCTGAAGTCGCCGCTGCGCTCCTGCGCCGAGGGAACGATCGCGGTCGAAGAAATCGCATTGCGCTGCCGGGTCCATTCGTGGCTGTACATCCAAAACGTGTGGTCTTTCCCGTTGTAGATGCCGGGGATGCGCACGGGTCCGGCGAAGATATACCCGAACTGGTTGCGCTTGAGGGGAACGGCCTTGACGGAGAAGAAATTGCGAGCGTCGAGCGTATCGTTGCGCAGGAACTCGAACAGCGAACCGTGCCACTGGTTCGAGCCGCGCCGCGAAGCGACGTTGATCACCGCGCCGGAGTTTCCTCCGAATTCCGCGGAGTAGCTCGAGGTTTGCACCCGGAACTCGGCCACCGACTCGAGGGACGGGATGGCGAGCGGATAGTTATTGATCTCCTGACCCGAAATCTCGATTCCGTCGACGAGCACGACGGACGTATTGTCACGCTGGCCTCCCACGGAAAATGCCGGACCGTAGTTGGCTTGCCGCTGCGTGGCGCTGGCGCGTCCGGCGTTGATGACGCCTGAAGAAAGTCCGATCAATTGCATGAAATGGCGTCCGTTGATGGGAAGGTCGAGCACGCGCTTTTGATCGATCAATTGGGAGAGGCTCGATTCGGCCACCTGCAGCAGGTCCGCCGCTCCCTGCACCTCGACCGCTTCCGTCACCGCGCCCACTTGCAGTTTCACGTCGATGCGCTGCGTCTGGGCGACTTGGAGGGAGATCCCGGAAACCAGCTCCTTCTTAAATCCGGGATGCTCGGCCTCCAGTTGATAGGCGCCGCGCGGCAGAGCATGAAATTCAAAGTTGCCCTCGACTCCGGTGGATTGTTCCCGCGAGAGGTTGGTCGATGTTTCGGTGAGCTTGAGTTTCACGCCTGCGGCGGGCGAGCCGGACTGGTCTGTTACGGTTCCCTGAATAGTGCCCGTCGAAGTTTGAGCGGAAAGACTGAAAACGGCGACAACGAGAGCGGCGGCGAATCGAAGCATTTTTGCGTCTCCTGAAAATGTACCGGGGGACGCGCAGCCAGGAGCCTTCCCACCGGTTACCAGCCAGTATACTCAAGTTCTCTACAAGGGTACGATTGTCACGCGAAAATGTTCCGGGATTTGCGACACTGAAAAACGATGAACCAAATGGAAGTCGTTCTGCTGGGGCGTATTGGGTCCCTTGGGAAAGAGGCGCTTGCAGCGCACCTGAAGGCGGGACGCGTCCTTGCGGTGGTGCCCGATCCCTCCGCCGCGGGCCTGTTCCCAGGGGCATTCGAGGCGGCGGACGTGATTGTAGGCGGCCCCCTCACCGAGGCGATTGCCGCGCGCGCGGAACGGCTGAAGCTCGTGCATATTCCCGGGGCTGGTCTCGACGGAATGGGGCTGCACTTCCTCCGCCCCGGAGTTCCGGTTGCCAACACGTTTCATCATGAGCAGTCCATCTCGGAGTACGTATTCATGGCCATGCTCCACCTGGCGCAGCGGCCCGATCTTTCGGATGAACGGCTGCGCCGCGGAATGTGGGCGGGGTTCGTGAACTATGAGCCTCCCGCTATCGAGACACTTGCCGGATCGACCATGCTCATCCTTGGCTTCGGGCACATCGGCAAGGAAATCGCCAAGCGGGCCGCGGCATTCGACATGGAGGTGATCCCCGTAACCCGGGCCATGCCCGGTTGGCGAGACCGGCTCAAGGAAGCTCGTTACGTGGTGGTTTCGTGTCCTTTGAACGAGCAAACCAAGGGACTATTCGGAGCCGCTGAGTTCGCCATGATGAGGCGGGACGCCACGTTAATCAATGTTGCGCGCGGGCCCGTAGTTGACGAACGGGCGCTCTACGAAGCGATACGGAACCGGGTGATCGCCTCCGCCGCGATCGACGTGTGGTATCGATATCCCGGCGCTGCCGGCGAGATTTGTCTCCCTTCGGATTATCCGTTCCATGAGTTGGATAACGTACTGATGACGCCGCACGTGTCCGGCTGGACGAAGCTGACGGTCGAAGGCCGCATGCGCGACGTGGCGGACAATGTGGCGCGGCTTGCTCAGGGGCTGCCTCTGCGCAATGTCGTGATTCAGGGCTGAAGGCAGACGCGTACGGCGCGCGCCTCGAATTGGGCTCCGAGCAGATCGAGCGTTTCGCGCGGCAGGCGTCGCTGGACGTCTTCGAACAGCTCGCTTTCCTCGCGCCGGATGTGCGCGCTCAGCAGTCCGCTTAGCCGAATGAGCGCCTCGGCCGAAGGTGCGGTCCGTAACGTTTCCACAATACGTTCGAGCTGGCGATGTTCGTCAATCAATGCGGCAATCAAAGTTGAAACTGCCGTATCACTCCCCAGATGCTCGATAATGGCGGGAAACAGCAGTTGTTCCTCGAGTTCGAAATGATTCACAAGCTCGATGTCATAGCGCTCGACGGCCCGCCGGGCAAGCTTCGCGACGGCTTCGGCCGAATCATCTCCGCCGAGGGCGCGGCCGATCAGAACGCAGAGCGCCAGCCCATTGTGGTGTTGGTGGGAAAGCGGAATCAGACTGCGGTCGCGTAGCATGCTCAGTTGCTACTATAGCGGACATGCGTCTTGGAATTGCGCTTCTTGCCGTTTCGTCGGCCGTATTCCTTCCGGCCGCGGATCCGGAGTTCGACATCCTGATAGCGGGCGCGCGGATCGTGGATGGCTCGGGAAACCCGTGGTTTCGCGCCGATCTCGGTATCAAGGACGGCATCATACGCGAAGTCGGCAATCTCGCGGAGGGCCGCACGGCGAGGCGCCGCATCGATGCGGAAGGCCTTATCGCCGCGCCCGGATTTATCGACATGATGGGCGGAACGAGCCTTCCTCTGCTACTCGACCCTGCGAGCGCGCAGAGCAAGCTCCGCCAGGGCATTACGACTATGATGGCCGGAGAGGGAACCTCGGAAGCGCCGCAGAACGAGCGGACACTCAGACTGGAGCTGCTTCCGCCGAACGTGCGGTGGAGCACGTTGGCCGAGTACGTGAAGCTGCTCGAGCGGAAGGGCATTGCGTTGAACGTGGTTCACAACGTGGGCGCGGCGCAAGTGCGGCGTCTGGTGATCGGCGAGGAAGACCGGCCACCTAACGGGAATGAACTCGCGTCGATGGTGGAACACGTGGGCCGTGCAGCCATGGAAGGCGCGGTGGGCCTCTCGACGGCGCTTATCTATCCGCCTGGGACCTACGCGTCGAAGCAGGAACTTGTTGCGTTGGCGCGCGCCGTGGCGCCATACGGCGGATTCTATTCGACTCACATGCGGAACGAGAGCGCGGGCGTCCTCGACGCGATTCGCGAAGCCATTGCGATTGGCGCGGAGGCCGGTGTGCCCGTCCACATTTATCATCTGAAGGCGGCAGGGGAGGAGAATTGGCCGCTAATGGCGAAGGCGATCGGCCTCATCGCGGATGCCCGGACGAAAGGCCGGGACGTGACCGCGGACATCTATCCTTACATTCGAAACGGCCTTGGACTCGGCTCGTTCATCCATCCGGCGCGCTATGCGAAGGGCGCGGCCGCGCTGCGGGCGCAGTTGGACGATCCGAAGTTCCGCGCCGAGATTCGGCGGGAAATCGAGACGCGGACCGATTGGGAGAATTGGTACCGGCACGTGGGCGCGAATTGGGACAACGTGCTGGTGGCGCAGACGCCGCGCAAAGAAGACAAGCGTTTCGAAGGAAAGTCCGTTGCGGAGATTGCGAAACTGCGCGGCGCCGACGACTGGACGACGTTTTTCGATCTCGTGCGGCAGGGGAATCCGAGCGTCAACCCGAAGAGCATGAACGAAGAACAGAAGCACCTGGCGTTGAGGGCGGAGTTCGTGAGCTTCTGCACGGACGCTCCGCCGGCGAATCCGGCGACGGCCACCGGGGCGCATCCGCGGGCGTTTGGATCGTTTCCGCGAATCCTCGCGAAATATGTGAGAGAAGAGCGGGTGATTACGATCGAGGCGGCGATCCGCAAGATGACCTCGCTTCCCGCAAACCGGCTCCAGCTTTACGACCGCGGCCGCATCGCCCCGGGAATGGCCGCGGACGTTGTCTTGTTCGATCCGGAGCGGGTGCGCGACACGGCGACGTTTGAAAAGCCGCTGATGTATCCGGAAGGGCTGCCGTACGTTATCGTCAACGGCAAAATGGCGGTGGACGGGTCGAAAGACTCGGGGGAGCGGGCCGGACGCGTGCTCCGGGGGAAAGCGCGGCCGAGCCTTCCTCCGCGAGGCGCTCTCAAGTAAAATGGTTAGTAGCGGCAATGCACTCTCACGGACCTATCGGCGGCACGGGACGCGTTCTGAAATGGTCGCTTATCGCGACGATTTTGTTCGTTGTGCTTCAAATCGTGGCGGGCATTCAAGCGCACAGTTTGGCGCTGCTCTCGGATGCCGGTCACAATTTCACCGATGCGCTCGCACTGCTGCTCGCCTGGTTCGCCCTCTACATGCAGTTGAAGCCGGCCGACGAAACCAGGACCTACGGCTATCACCGTGCCGGGGTGCTCGCGGCCTTCGTGAACGCCCTGACGCTTGTAGTTCTCGCAGTCTGGATCTTCTACGAAAGCTATCACCGGCTGCGCGAGCCGGAGCCTGTACAGGAAATGATCATGATCTGGGTCGCGAGCGCGGGTCTTGTGGTGAACGCCGGTATCATGTGGGGCCTTAGAGTAGCGCGGCGTCACGACATCAATATCCGCAGTGCGTTCCTTCATATGATGGGCGATGCGCTCGGGTCGGTCGCGATTGTCGCCGGCGCGGTCGGTATTCACTACACGGGATGGAATCGCATCGACCCGATGCTCTCCATCGTGATCGCCGCTCTCGTGATCTGGACGGCGTGGGACGTCATCAAGGAATCCTTGAACATCCTTCTTGAGGGGCTGCCGCGCGGGCTGAGTCTGAACGCGGTGGGCGAGGAGATTCGCGGCGTCGAAGGCGTGATCGACGTGCACGATCTCCACATCTGGAGCCTTGGATCGAGCACGCACGCCCTCAGTTGCCACGTGCTGATCGAAGATGCGCCGCCGTCTTCGAGCACTGTAATCCTGCAGCGCGTGAATCAATTGCTCGGCGGCCGTTTCCACATCCGGCACACAACCATTCAATTCGAGCACGTGGGCTGCGAACTGTCCGAGCACGGATGCGTAATTCCGGCAGGCACGGCGGAAGCGCACCATCCTCATCGCCATCACTGAGCCGGCTCTACGGATATTGCGCTTCGGGCTCGAGCGGGTAGAGCGGGCGCCGTCGATGTCTGTAGTCGAACCGCGCCGGATTACCGCACGTGACGCCAGGTGTATCAACCAGGACAATGCTTCCGGCCACGGGCTCGTAAGCGGCTCGCGGCGCAACCACTCCTTTGGCGATCAGGATCCGCTTTCGCTCCGGCCGGATACCGAGGCTCAGAATCTGTTCGAGACTCATCGGCGCCATGCGGAGCGAAGTGAACACGACCGTATGCTGGTCCGCGGTCTCGACCACTGCGGTGATTCCCTGATCGTAAGCGGACCAACCTCCGTGGCGCACTTCGGTCTCGGTGTACAGGCCGTCGGAGATCGTGCGCACCCGGCCGCTGATCCCTTCGATCGAGACTTCGGAACGAACGCCCGCCTCGACACAGGCCGCGGCCGCGCCGGGAGCATATAGGATTACCAGGGCGTTCGGCACGCGCTGCCGGACCACCTCGTCGAACAGCACTCGAGAATCCCCCGGGCTGCCGCCGCCGACGTTGTCGCCGATGTCCATCAGCACAACGGGTGTTCGCGCGGAAAGCGCGGCGTCGCGCACCGCCTCCTCCGGGCCCGGAAGAGCCGCCGCAAACTCATGCCGCCGGTTCCACGCCCGAGTCGCCATCCAGCGGGCCGCGCGCCGGGCGAGTTGGGCGTCGCTCGCGGCCACGGCCAGGAACGACCCGCCCATTTCTTCGACGTCCGAATAGTTGAAGCCCATCGCCACGCTCGCCGTAAGAATGCCGGGCCACTTCAGAACCTCTTCCAGATCGTCGTAGAGCCCGCGCGCGGGAGGCTCCGGCGTATGCTGGCAAGCGATGGGAATCAGCATTGGCGGTGTTTCGAGCGCCTGCGCGGGCTTCACCTCGCCGCGGACGATCCGGCCGATCAGTCTCGCCGCTTCGATGCCGCGCTCCCGCTGGTCGAGGTGCGGATTCGTCCGGTACCCGATCAACGCGGTCGAATTCGCCGCCATCCGGTGTGAAATGTTGGCGTGGAGATCGAAGGTGGCGACGATCGGGAAGCCCGAACCAAGGCGCGCGCGCAGCCGGCGCAGAATCTCGCCATCGGCGTCCGGAAAGCTCTCGGCGACGGTCGCGCCGTGAAGCGCAATGAGGAGGCCGTCGAGCGGCAACACGGCTTCGAGCTCGCGCATCAGTCCGGCCGACAGCCGCTCAAAGCAATCCGCCGTGAGCGCACCGCTTGGAACTGCGTAAGTGGCAAACAGCGGAACTCCCTCGAAGGCGAAACCCGCGGCGGCCTCGGCCTCGGCGCCGGCGAGGAATCCGCCAATTTCATGCTTCGCCCCGCGCCAGCGTTCGATGAGCGCGGCTCCCGTGGTCAGGCTGGTTGCCGCGAAGTGTTCATAAGTCGTCGGAACCGGGAGATAGGTATTCGACTCGTGAAGCAGACCCGCAATTCCGATTCTCGCCATTCGATCATGTTATCCTGCCTCACGTGAAGTCCGCCCTCCCGCTACTTGTATTTCTCCCGATTCTTGCCGCGCAGAAGCCGGCGCCGTCTGAGGCCGACGTGAGGAAGACGCACCGGTCCGCGATCCTCATCGACACGCACAACGACGTCGCCAGCTTCACGGTGGAGGATTTCGACATTGGCAACTCCGCGGGGAAGCACCACACCGACATTTCACGGCTGAAACAGGGAGGCGTCGGGGCGGTGTTCTTCGCCGTGTACGTTGCCGGAAGCTACGCCGACTCGAAAACGGCGGCGAACCGCGCCCTACAGATGATCGACACCGTGCGCCATGACATCGTCGAGCGCTACCCTCGCGATTTTGTTTTGGCGGGGACGGCGGCGGACATCGAGGCCGCCCGGAGGAACGGCCGGATGGCTGCGTTGATGGGTATCGAGGGCGGGCACGCGATTGAAGACAGCTTGCGGCTGCTGCGCGATTTCTACGCCCTGGGTGTACGGTACATGACGCTGACGCACAGTAACAACAACAACTGGGCGGATTCATCAGGTGCGCCCGGGAAGCACAACGGGCTTACGGACTTCGGCAAGGAAGTAGTGCGCGAGATGAACCGGCTGGGAATGATTGTGGACGTCTCGCATGCGGCGGACAAGACTTTCTGGGATGCGATCGAAACCAGCAAAGCGCCGGTTTTCGCTTCGCATTCCTCGTGCAGGTCGTTGTGCGACGTACCGCGAAACATGTCGGACGAGATGGTCGCCGCGATGGCGAAGAAGGGCGGAGTGATTCAGATCAACTTCAACTGCGGGTTTCTGGGAAAGACGCCGGCGGGAGGAAAACCTTCCGCCACCCTTGCCGATGTGGTTGCTCACATCGATCGCGCCGTGAAAGCCGGCGGTATGGATGCGGTCGGAATTGGAAGCGATTTCGACGGGATTACGTGTGTTCCGGATGGCTTGGAGGACGTCTCGAAATTTCCGGCGCTGACGCGGGCGCTCATGGAAAAGGGGTACGCGCCCGCTGATATCCGAAAGATCTACGGAGGAAACACGCTGCGCCTCATGCGGGCCGTGGAGAAGGCGGCGTCGCGGTGAGCGGCGGCCATTGCCGCGTCAAACCTTCCCGCACATAAAAAAAAAGGCGCCTCCCGGAGGAGGCGCCTAAGATTACAGCCTGACGGATTCGAGCTAGAAAATGAACTTAACGCCCATTCGGCCCTGGAACCCTTGGTTGAAAATGTCGCCCTTGCCGTAACGGACGTCATATGCGTTCGCTCCGTCGGGCGTGGCGCTGATAAGGGCCTTGTAGTCGTAGCCCTTTGCCAGATCCGTGCTGTGCAGGTCGATCGAGGAACTGGCGCGAGCGGCGCCTGCGCCCTTGTTGAGGTAGTTAAAGAGACTGCGCGCGGTCTTCTGGTTGAACACATTGATCGCATTGAACTCAAACCTCAACCGTTTCACTTCGCCGAATTTCACGACGTGCGAGACTACTAGGTCCGTCTGAGTGAGGATCGGCGTACGGCCCATGCTGCCTCGGCCATCCACGAAAACCGGAATCTGGTTGATCGTGTTGACGTACGTGCTTACCGGTGTGCCGCTTCCGCCGTAGAAGAAAGCGCCCACTTCGGTTCCGAACCTGAAATCATAGGCGCCGTACAGCTTCACGACGTGCGGACGATCCGTGGCCAAACGGCCCTTCACGTCCAGGTTGCCGTGGGAATCGAACAGGATTTCGTCCAGATCCCAGGCGCGGTTGGCGTTTCCGCCCTGACGGGCGGGATTTCCGCCCTGCTGCTGCGCCTGTGTGGAAGTCAGTCCGGTGGACGGGCTGGTGATTTCATCCGAGCTCGCGAGACCGGCGTAGTTACCGTACAAACGGCTGTAAACGTAGCTGGCGCTGCCGAACAGGTTCTTCGAGAAGCGGCGCGTGAGGGAGAGCTCCAGCGCGTCGTAGGTGCGGATCGGCTTCGGCATCGGGAAAGCCTTCGTTGCGCCCGAAACCGGATTGATCAACGCTTCACCCTCGCCCGGATTGGCGTAAAGATACACTTCGTTTCCCTGGGCGTCGAGAGCGCCGAGATCTTCGATCGTCCGGCGGAGCTTGTTGTGCACGTAGTTGGCACGGAAAACCATCTGAGAAGCTAACTGGTATTCGGTTCCCACATTGATGTTATCCGTGCTCATCGGCTTGATGCCTTTGCCGACGAGATCGAACGCCGGAATGCGGCGGTCGCGGACGGAGCCCGGCGCGGCCGCCCAGATGTTGCGGCCAGGCAGATTGGTGCCGCTCAGCGAGAACACGTCGGTGGTGTCTAGCGAGCGATACGCGATGGTCCAGAAATCGGCCCCGAACGTACCGCGGGAGAGTTCGTACTTCACCCAGTCGAAGTAGCGGCCGAAGCTGCCGTAGACCTTCAGCTTGCCGTTTCCGAACACGTCGTAGCTCGCGCCCATACGGGGGGCTATCTTGTCGCCGAAGCCGAATTCGAACGCGTTGTCGCGGATGTCGCGGCGGAACGAGGGAACTTTTTCGTCCTCAATGCGGAGTCCAAGCGTCACCGTCAGGCGAGGCAGGATGCGCCACTGATCCTGAACGAAAAAGTTTCTGACCTTGCCGCCGGTCGTGCCGCGGACACCCTGGTCGTTAACCGCATAGTAGCCGTAGTCGCCCCTATTTTGGCCGAGAGTCGGGCTGGGGAACGTGGCGTTCCAGTAAACTTGTACGAAGCCCTTCCCCGGGTAGGCTGAATCGACGTTGTTGACCGTCTTCGAAACTCCCGCGCCGACCTTAATATTGTGCTGCCCGAGAAAATTTCCATACTTGCTGAAATCCGCCTGGAAGTAGGTTCTCGTCGCCAGATCGTGGAAGGTATTCCGCAACCGGGGAGTGTTGTTATAACCGATCGGCTGCCGCAGGTTCGCCGGTATGTTCGTCAGTGCCGTGGCAGACGTCGTGTACTCGACCGCGCTGAACCCCGGAATGCCGGTGTCCTTGAAATTGTCCCAGAAACGCCCACCTCGGATCGTGAGAAGCGAAGTGCTCGTGACCGTCACGTCAATCTGACCTGTATAGCTCGACTGCGGGGAGAAGAATCCGATGTCCTTTCTGACCGCATTTGCTGCAAGTGACGTGGTGGTGGTATTGGCTACGTCGTTGAAGACAGGCAGGCTCCCTGTGGATTTAGTAGGCGACCACAGCCAGGTAAAGTTCATGCGGACCCGGCTCACCGGATCGAACGAAACTTTGTTGAATAGCGTGTGGTAGGTCTGCTCCTGCGCGATAGAACCGCTTTCCACGCCACTGCTGAACTTGTAGTCGTTCGAACGGTTGCGGAAGCGAGGCGAAAAGGCGGAGAAGAACCAAAGCTTGTCTTTCACGAAATACCCGCCCAACGAGCCGCCGACTTCGCTGTTATTATCCTTGAACTTGGTGTCCTGAACGTAGCTCGCGACCTTCTCCGTCTGCGGATCGAGAAGGAGCCGCTGCACCGGCCCGGCGTTAATGCCGTTGCCGTAGTAATAGTAGTGCAAGTCGCCGTGGAACTGATTGCCGCCCGATTTGGTGATGGCGCTGATCACGCCGCCCAAGGCGCCGCCGTACTCGGCATCGATGCCGCCGGTCTTCACCTGCACTTCCTGCAGGATTTCGAACATCGCTCCCTGGCGCGACTTGCCGTTGATCAGGCTGGTCGTCGAAACACCGTCGATGTTGTACTGGTTCTCGGCCCCCGATGCGCCGTTTATCTGGATGCCGCCCTCAATCTCGCCGGAATTCACCGACGGAGAGAGCAGCGCCAAAGCCTGGAAGGAACGCGCTTTCGGCAGCCGGTCGAACTCTTCGACCGTCACGTTGTGCGAAATCGCCGTTCCCGAAATGTCGATCAGCGGCGCGGCTTCCGTTACCTGCACCGTCTGCTCCGTTGAACCGACCTGCATGGTCGCATCGACTTTCAGTGTTTTGCCAACCAAGAGGTTGACGTCCGGAACTTCGTACACCGAAAATCCCTTGAGCTGGAAACGCACGGAATAGTGGCCCGGCTCGAGCTCTCGAACGAAATATGACCCGTCGGTTCCCGTCGTCGTGGTAAGGGAGCGAGTCGTCGCCTTGTTCATTACCGTGACCGTCGTTCCGGGCAAGACTCCGCTTGTGGCGTCTTTCGCCACACCGTTTAGTGCGCCGAATCTCTCCTGGCCGAGCGCCATTCCGAGGGTCAGGACGGCGGCGAGCGAGACAAACAGCGGACGCCGGTAGGCGTTCGTCTTTTTTTGCATATGCATGACACTCCTTAAGTGATTGAATTACGTAGGGATCGTAGCAATTTCGAGTCCAAACCGCAACATCATTGCAACAAACCTTCTTACGGCCAGTACGTCTATAATTTTATTGGCTTTTTCTACGAAAAACGGGAGGCGCCGGGAATCAAGTTCTTGCGTCTATGGAAAATTGTAGGCCCTGAGCCGTGGAGCATTTGTCGCCAAGAAAAAGGGCGCCGCCCGAAGGAAGCGCCCAAGATTACAGCCTAATCGATTCGAGTTAGAAAATGAATTTAACGCCCATTCTCCCCTGGAATCCCTGGTTGAAGATGTCACCCTTACCGTAACGGACGTCGTAGGCGCTCTGCCCGTCGGGTGAACTGCTCAGCAAGGCTCTGTAATCGTAGCCCTTGGTCAGATCCGTGGAATGCAGATCGATTGCCGAACTGGGACGAGGGGCGCCCGCGCCCTTGTTGAGGTAGTTGAAGAGACTGCGTGCGGTCTTCTGGTTGAACGCATTGATCGCGTTGAACTCGAACCTCAACCGCTTCACTTCGCCGAACTTCACGGTGTGCGACACCACCAGGTCCGTCTGAGTGAGGATCGGCGTACGGCCCATGCTGCCGCGGCCATCCACGAAAACCGGAATCTGGTTGACGGTATTGACGTACGTGCTTACCGGAGTCCCGCTTCCTCCGTAGAAGAAAGCGCCCAGTTCGGTTCCGAACTTGAAGTCATAGGCGCCGTACAGCTTTACGACGTGCGGACGATCCGTCGCCAGGCGGCCCTTCACGTCGAGGTTTCCGTGCGAATCGAACAGGATTTCGTCCAGATCCCAGGAGCGGTTGGCGTTTCCGCCCTGACGGGCGGGATTCCCGCCCTGTTGCTGCGCCTGCGCGGAACTCAGTCCGGTGGACGGGCTGATGATGTCGTCCGAGCTTGCCAGACCGGCGTAGTTACCGTACAAACGGCTGTAAACGTAGCTGGCGCTGCCGAACAGGTTCTTCGAGAAGCGGCGCGTGAGAGAGAGTTCCAGCGCGTCGTAGGTGCGGATCGGCTTCGGCATCGGGAAAGGCTTCGTTGCGCCCGAGACCGGATTGATCAGCGCTTCGCCCTCGCCCGGGTTCGCGAAGAGATAAGATTCGTTGCCGCTCGCGTCCAGAGCGCCGAGATCCTCAATCGTCCGTCGAAGCTTGTTGTGCACGAAATTGGCCCGGAAGACCATCCGGGAAGCTAACTGGTACTCGGTTCCGACATTGATATTATCCGTGCTCATCGGCTTGATGTCCTTGCCGACGAGGTCGAAAGAGGGTACGCGGCGGTTGCGGATTGCGCCTGGCGCGGCAGCCCAGAGGTTGCGGCCCGGCATATTGGCGCCGCTCAGCGAGAACACATCGGTGGTATCGAGCGACCGATACGCGATGGTCCAGAAATCGGCTCCGAACGTACCGCGGGAGAGCTCGTACTTCACCCAATCGAAGTAGCGCCCGAAGCTGCCGTATACTTTCAGCCTGCCGTTGCCGAACACGTCGTAGCTCGCTCCCAGACGGGGGGCGATCTTGTCGCTGTAGCCGAATTCAAACGCGTTGTCGCGAATGTCGCGGCGGAACGAGGGAACTTTTTCGTTCTCGAGGCGAAGTCCAAGCGTCACCGTCAGGCGAGGCAGGATGCGCCACTGATCCTGAACGTAAAAGTTGTTGATCTTGCCGCCGGTGGTGCCGCGGACACCGCGGTCGTTCACCGCATAGTAGCCGTATGTGCCCGTATCGGGGCCGAGAGTCGGGCTGTTTAACGGGGTGTTCCAGTATATCTGCACTAAGCCGTTCCCCGGATAGGCTGAATCGACGTTGTTAACCGACTTCGAAACGCCCGCGCCTATCTTGATATTGTGCTGGCCATGAAAATTTGCATACTTGCTGAGATCCGCCTGGAAGTAAGTTCGCGTTGCCAGATCATGGAAGGTGTTCTGCAAGCGGGGAGTGTTGTTGAACCCGATAGGCTGCCGCAGCTCCGCGGGGATGTTGGTCAAAGCCGTGGCCGACGTCGCGTACTCCACCGCGCTGAACCCCGGAATGCCCGTGTCCTTGTAATTGTCCCAGAAGCGTCCGCCGCGCAGCGTGAGAAGCGTGGTGCTCGTGACGGTTACGTCCACTTGACCCGTGTAGCTCGACTGCGGGGCAAAGAAACCGATGGCCGGGTTTACCGCATTCGCCGAAAGCGGACTGGTAACGGTGTTGGCTACGTCGGTGTAGCGAGGCAGATTCCCCGTGGACTTAGTAGGCGACCACAGCCAGGTTAAGTTCATACGGACCCGGTTCACCGGATCGTACGAAATCTTGTTGAACAGCGTGTGGTACGTCTGCTCCTGAGCGATCGAGCCGCTTTCCGCCCCGCTGCTGAACCTGTAGTCGTTCGAGCGGCTGCGGAAGCGGGGCGAGAACGCCGAGAAAAACCAAAGCCTGTCTCTTACGAAATAGCCGCCCAGCGAGCCGCCGACTTCGTGGTTATTATCTTTGAACTTGCCGTCCTGAACGTAGCTGGCCTTCGTCTCGGTCTGCGGATCGAGCAGCAGCCGCTGCGCCGGCCCGGCGCTGATTCCGTTGCCGTAATAATAGTAATGAAGGTCGCCGTGGAACTGATTGCCGCCCGACTTGGTCACGGCGCTGATTACGCCACCCAGGGCGCCGCCATACTCGGCATCGATTCCGCCGGTCTTTACCTGCACTTCCTGCAGGATTTCGAACATCGCTCCCTGGCGCGACTTGCCGTTGATCAGGCTGGTCGTCGAAACGCCGTCGATATTGAACTGGTTTTCGGCCCCCGATGCGCCGTTGATCTGGATACCGCCCTCAATCTCACCGGAATTCACGGACGGAGAGAGCAGCGCCAACGCTTGAAACGAGCGCGCCTTGGGCAACCGGTCGAACTCTTCGACCGTCACATTGTGGGAAATCGCCGTTCCCGCGATGTCGATCAGCGGCGCGGCGTCCGTTACCTGCACCGTTTGCTCCGTTGCGCTAACCTGCAGGGTCGAATCGATTTTCAGGGTTTGGCCGACTAAGAGGCTGACGTCCGGAACTTCGTTCGTGGAAAATCCACTGAGCTCGAAACGCAGGGAGTAGCGGCCCGGATCGAGATCTCGAACGAAATAGGATCCGTCGGCTCCAGTCGTCACGGTAACGGATCGAGCCGTGGCCTTGTTCACAATCGTGACCGACGTTCCCGGTATGACTGCGCCTGTGGCGTCTTTCGCGACGCCGTTTAGCGCGCCGAATCTCTCCTGGCCGAACGCCATTCCGAGAGTCAGCACGGCTGCAAGCGGGATAGCCAACAGACGCACGTAAGCGTATGTCGTTTTTTGTGGTTTCATAACACTCCTACCGGCCTATCGGCTTTATCCACGAAAAACTTGAGGCCGGCGCCTCAATTTTTCCGTTTGTGGAGTATTTTTTGGGAGGAGGAAGGCGTCACCCAGCTATCGAAGGCTCATCGAGCCGCCCTGTTCAAACGTGCCCAACCTCGCCTGAAAGAAGGTCTACCTCGATCTCAGTTATGGGGTTACGCCGTTACCCGGGTTTCGCCCCTGGGTACGAAACTCGTACTTCTCAATCGCGATCGAAGCGGTCGTGCCGTCGCAACGCACCACCCGTCCCAGCGCCACCAGTTTGAGCGGGCAGCCATTGTTCAACTGCGCCGGCCAACTGACCGACAGTTCCAATCGTCTACCGGCTTGCAAGGGACTCTCTGTCGTGAACCGGATTCCGCTGCTGCTGATGTCGACCGTTCGGCCAGCTCCCAGAATCACAGTTTTCCCTTCAACAATCTTGTACCGTGCGTCGCGCTCAATTGGAAAACGCCCCGATGCTCTTCGTTCCAGGGTTGGCTTCATGCGATGCGCGATTTGATCTGTAATTAGGGTGGGTTCCATTTGAATCAATCATGCACCCGCCAGGCGCGCGCATCAATAGCGCAAAAGGTTTATTTTCAATGAGTACCGAGGTACCCTGGTACGTAAGGAAGCAGAAGTACTATAGTACTTCATGCGCGGATAAACTGGCAAGGAGGCTTCTCGCTTCCGGCGCCTCGGAATCGAGCGTAACGATCTCGAACAATGAGGGATCCGACATCAGTCGCGCCACCAGCGCCGCATGCATTGCATGTCCGGCCCTCTCTGCGATCACGTGTCCCAGGAGTGGTTTGCCGATCAGCGCCAGATCGCCGATCAGATCGAGCGCCTTGTGCCGGCAGCACTCATCCGGGAACCGCAGGCCCTCGGGATTCAGAACGCCCGTCCGGTCGAAACAGACCGCGTTAGCAAGCGAGGCGCCGCGGATCAAGCCCATATTGCGCATCTGACCGAGCTCATACTCAAAGCCGAATGTCCGGGCCGGAGCGATTTCGCTCGCATAGTTCTCCGGGGTGACTTCGATCTCCAGTTCCTGCCGCGCTACCATCGGGTGGTCGAACGCAATGTCACATGTCAATCGGAAGGAATCGTCCGGTAAGACCGAGATGCGCTTTCCCCTGTCTTCTACCGTTACCGGACGGCGGATGCGGAGATACTTTCGCTTCTTCCGGTACCGCCGGATGCCGGCCTGCTGGATCAACTCGACAAACGGCTGGCCGCTGCCGTCGAGAATCGGAACCTCCAGATTGTCGATCTCGACAAAAACATTGTCGATTCCCATGCTGTAGAGCACGCTTAACAGATGCTCGGTCGTCGAGATCAGCACGCCCTGGCGCATCAGACTGGTGGCGTAGCTGACGCGGGCGACGTGGCGCCAACTGGCTGAGATCGGAAAGTTGTCGAGATCCGTGCGCAGGAACACGATGCCCGTGGATATCGGGGCAGGCACGATGCGAATGGAAACGGGAACGCCGCTATGTAGCCCGATCCCGGACGCGGCAACGGGACGCTGAACAGTCGTCTCGAAATGCATTAGGTCCTACCATAGCAAGTCGAGACCCGAAGATAAACAACAATTAATCAGTAGGATAGCTCGGCGAGGCGTGGCTATTACGCCACACTATGCGTGGCGTTTGAGCGACCCGGCGCCGTTTTGGCGCGCATCCCGGAGCTTTCGGAGTATCATAGGCCGAATGCCCGCTCCACGGCTCTTCCTCATCGATACGTTCGGGTTCATCTTTCGCGCCTACCACGCGCGCGCCCGCGGCGGCTCGCCGCCGATGCGCACTTCGACCGGTCTCCCGACGGAGGCGGTCTTTATTTTCAATAACATGCTGCGGAAGCTAGCTCGAACCTACGAGCCTGCGTTCATTGCCGCGATCTTCGAAAGCGAAGGCCCGACGTTGCGAGAGCAGGAATACGCCCAGTACAAGGCGAATCGCACCGAAACGCCTCCCGATCTCCTGGAACAGATTCCCTGGGTGCGCCGGCTGCTCGACGCGCTTTCGATCCCCGTTCTTGAGTACCCCGGATTCGAGGCGGACGACGTCATCGGCACGATTTCGCGCCGCTCCGAGGCGGCCGGGATCGACGTAGTCATCGTTTCGAGCGACAAGGACATGCTCCAGTTGGTCGACGACCACGTGTTCATGCTGAATCCGGCCAAAGACGACGAGTGGTACGACGCAGCGAAGGTTCGCGAGTTCATGGGCGTCGATCCCGCCCAGGTTCGCGATCTTCTAGCGCTTAAAGGCGATCCCGTCGATAACATTCCCGGAGCGCCGGGCATCGGCGAGAAGGGCGCCCGCGATCTTCTCGCCCAGTTCGGCTCGCTCGACGCCTTGCTTGAGCGCGCGGCGGAGGTTTCGCGAAAGGCCTACCGCGAGAGCCTTCTGAACAGCCGCGAACAGATTCTGCTCAGCAAGCGCCTTGCGACCATCGAAACCGCCGTGCCGCTCGAGTTCTCGCTTGAATCGGTGGCCGCGCGCGCCCCCGACGAGGCGGCGTTGAAGCGGGTGTACCGGGAACTGGAGTTCAACGCCTCCCTGCGCGAGCTTGGGCCGGGCGACGACTCCCGCCCTCGCTCCTATAGTGTGTTCGATCCCGCCGAGGAAATTCCCGCGGACGCGCCCGTTGCGCTCGCGATCTGCCGTCCCTCGCGCGACATGCCGATGCACGATGCGTTTCTGCCGTCGATCGGGCTCGCCTGGAAACCGGGCGAAGCGAGGGCGGTTCCCCCGGCCATGGTGGAGCAACTGCGGCACATCGTCGAGGACGCGAGCCGCGTGAAGATTGTGGCCGACGCCAAATCGGCCCTGCTGGCCTTTGAAGAACTGGGCATCCAGCCGGCCGGCTTGACCGAGGACATCCTGCTCTACGCGTTTCTAATCGATGCCGATCCCGCCGCCTGCAGCCTGACCGAGCTCACCCGGCGCCGTCTCGATCTCAAGCCCGCCACCGCGCCCGAACAATTGGCCGGTTACACGCTTGAGCTTTGGCCAAAGCTTCGCGCCGAAGTCGGCGCGCGAGGTCTCCGGCCCGTGTACGAAGAGCTTGATCTGCCGTGCGCCGCAGTGCTCGCGCGCATGGAACGGGCGGGAATTCGCATCGATCCCGTGGAGCTCGCCCGCCTTTCATCATTGATGGGTTCGTCGATCGAGAGGCTCAACGGGGAGATTCACGAACTCGCCGGCCGTCCCTTCAACGTCGCCTCCCCCCAGCAACTCAGCAAAGTGCTGTTCGACGAGCTTAAGCTGCCGCCCCCGCTGCGCCAGCCGAAGGGCAAGCCCGTTTCGACCGCGGCGGACGTTCTTGAGGAGCTGGCCGGCGATTACGAGATCGTTCGCAAAGTGCTTGAGTTCCGCCAACTCTCGAAGCTCAAAGGGACCTACGTCGACGCGCTGCCCGTGCTGATAAGGTCCGGCACGGGACGCCTCCACACGAGTTTTAATCAGGCGGGCGCCGCCACCGGACGGCTGTCGTCGTCGAACCCGAACCTTCAGAATATTCCGATCCGCACCGAAATGGGGCGTGAGATTCGCGCCGCGTTCGTGCCGCGCGAAGGCTGGAAATTGGTGGTGGCGGACTATTCGCAGATCGAGCTGCGGCTTCTCGCTCACCTTTCTCGCGATCCCGTCCTGCTCGACGCCTTCCGGAATGGCGAGGACATTCATGAGCGCACGGCCGCCGAGGTCTTTGGCGTGCCGCCATTGATGGTTACTCCCGAGCAGCGCCGGAACGCCAAGGCGGTGAACTTCGGAATCGTCTACGGTATCAGCGGATTCGGCCTGGCTGCGCAGCTTGGCATCGCCCGCGCCGAGGCCGACGCCTATATCGGAAATTATTTCGAGCGCTATCGCGGCGTGAAGCGTTTCATCGACTCGACGATTGAAGAGGTGCGGCGCACGGGCGTCACCAGGACCATCTTCGGGCGCGAGCGCCCCATTCCCGACATGAACAGCCGCAATCCGGCTTCGCGCGGATTCGCCGAGCGGACGGCCGTAAACTCTCCATTGCAAGGTTCGGCGGCCGACCTCATCAAGCTCGCCATGATCCGTATCGACCGGCGTTTGCGCGACGAGCGCTACCGGAGCGCGATGCTTCTTCAGGTTCACGACGAGCTGGTGTTCGAAGCGCCGCCCGAGGAAACGGAATCGCTCCGGAAGATGGTGAAGCAGGAGATGGAAGGGGCGCGAAAGCTTGAAGTGCCGCTCCTGGTGGACGTGGGCTCGGGCGATAACTGGCGCGACGCGAAGTAGGGGGACACGCGGCCGTCACGTTTGTTGCCGGGTGTTAGCAATACGGAGATCGGCCAGCCGGTACCCACCTCGCCGCGAAGTGGAATCGGCCTGCGGCCCGGATGGCCCTTCCCGCTCCGATCTGGGAACCGCTCACAAAATCCTTGGCGGGTCTTAACTCGGAAATCGACCGCCAGCCGTTGGTTGGGCGCCTCCTAATACGGCTGTCATCCGTTCCACGATCTCCCTCAGGATTTCCGACTGCGCACTTAGGTCGTCGGCGGATGCGGAGCTCTCCTCGGCGCACGCGGCGTTCCTTTGAGTCACTTCCTCCATGTGCGTGATGGCGTTTGTCACCTGCTCGACTCCACGCGTCTGCTCTTGACTGCTCAAGTCCACTCCGTCCACCAGCGCCTTGATTCTTGCCGATTCCTCGGTTAAGGCCCGGATGGCGGCGGCCACTTGATCGACTTTATCCATGCCGCTGCCGGACTTGGCGATCGAGCCCTCAATCAACGCAGCCGTGTCTTTTGCCGCTTGCGCGCTCCGCTGGGCCAGATTGCGAACCTCATCGGCAACGACCGCAAAGCCCAAACCCGCTTCTCCCGCCCGCGCCGCCTCCACTGCGGCATTCAGCGCCAGGATATTGGTCTGAAACGCGATCTCGTCGATAACCTTGATGATTTTGGAAATCTTGCCGCTTTCCGTGTTGATTTCGCCGATCGCCGTTACCATCTCATCGAGTGAGCGGTTGGCCTCTGCGAACTTCTTTTGAGACTGGGTGACCAACACGGCGGTTGAGCGTGAGTTCTCGCTGTTCTTTCTCGCCATGGAGCTAATCTCCTCACTCGACGCGGAAGTCTCTTCGAGCGAGGCGGCCTGCCTGGATGCGCCGGTGGCTAGCTCATGTGAAGCCGCGCCGATTTGCTTTGATGCCGCCGCAATCCGTTCGCTCTGGCTCAATATCTGCCCCGTCGCGCCCCTTAGAAGGCCGGTCGTCGAACGTATGACCACGACGGCGATAGTCACGGGCGCCATCAGCGCCAATCCTGTTAAGATGAGCGCCCAGAGGCGCACGCCCGCTAGATCGTCAATCCGCTTCTGCAATAAAACATCAAGCTCGTTTACGCCGGTTCGCCATAGCTCGAAGCTGGCTTTGCGAGCCTCACCGGCAGCAGCGGCGAACTCCGCTTTCGAGACCGGCGTATCCGGAGCATCGACGATTTTGCGCATCAGGCCAATCAAGGCCTCGTTCGCCTTCGAGTATTCCTTGCCCGCAAGAGGCAGATTCCGCTGGAGGGCCTCGCTCGTGCCGTTGAAGTTCTGGTCTTCGTTCAAGGAAGTTTGGAGATCCCCCATGGTGCGGTCCAGGTCCGCCTCCTTTAAGAGTGCGGCCGCAACTGCCAACTGAATGCGTTGGCCGTCGCTGATCTTGGCGCTTCCGAGTACGTCATCCCCCAACATCTCTATGTTTGCGAGTCGATCCTGGGTTTGCGGAAGCGATAGCAGCGTCGCGTCCATCAGGTAGTAACTGTCGAGATCGGGATCGAGAATCAGGTTGGACGTGTCGCCCGCGTGCGTGATCATAGTGCGAACGTCGCCGGTCAAGTGCGTATGCGCCTTGTCCGAATCTTCAACGGATTCAGCGGCGAGGCCAGTCTTCAGAGTCTCCCACTCCTTGCTCAGAATGTCCCAGCGGCAGTGGTCCCGCTTCCGCTTCGCCAAGCCCTCGGAGGTAAACTGAAGCACGCTCCCCAACTGGGAATCCACGGTTTGGAGGTCCTTCAATGCCGCGTCAACCTTCCCCTCGACTTCCGCCATTTGCCCCTGGAGATCTTTCTGTCCAGCGAGATAACGGCGGGCAATCAGCTGATGCCGAGGGATGTTCTCGATCAGGTCCTCGAGAGGCCGCTGATACTGATTCCCGTATCGCTCCATGGTCGCGAAAGCGATATCCTTGGAAAATCCCTTTGCAATGAAGTAAAAGAGGGCAACTCCCACGGTTAGCAGAACAAGACAACCCACTGCTCCGATGCGTTGGCTAAGCGTCATTCGTCCCATCGTATTGGTTTTCCTTACGTTCCCTGCAAATGGCGGACGTGGCGGGCCGCGGGCGCGCTTGCGCCGAAAATTGCGGCCTTACGTATCCTATCGGCTGATTCGATGGAAAGTTTAAGAGTCCGTTCGTCTTCTCAACGCCAGGTCAATCCAAAACCAGCGTCGCAGAGAAGGGAAATCGTGCGGGTCGAAGGGAGCGCGGCCTCGTGCGTTTTCGTCCCGAACCGGTTTTGGCGTGCCCGGCCTGGGAACTGCGGCTAAACGCCAATGGACATCACGGAAACCGGAATGCCGTCCGGATCGAGCCACACGCCCATGCGGCCGCCGAAGTCCTCCTTGCGAACGGCCCTCATCTCCGCCACTCCGGCCGCCTTCATCCCGGCGGCGAACGCGTCAATGTCGTCGACGGTGAACCCGGTATGCATGTGCCCCGCCGGGATCTTGCCGTCCTCAACCGGCGGCGCCGATCCCTCCGCGGCCTTGTGCAGCGCGAGCGTGCATCCTTCGGTTTCGAACTCACTCCAATCGGGCGACTCAAAGCGCACTGTCAATCCGATGCGATCGCGATAAAACGCCACGCTCTTCGACATGTCTCGAACAAACAGGATCGAATACGAAAACCTGGTCATGACGATCAAGCCCCGGCGAACTCAGTAGCCCTTGATTTTGTCCACGATATTGCGCAGCGGTTCGCCCTTCGCGAAGCGCGCCACGTTGTCGACGACCAGTTCCCGCTGCCGTTCGGCCAGTCCGTCGGAAACGGTCGCGACGTGCGGCGTGATGATGACGTTATCGAAGCTCCAGAGCGCGTGACCCTTGGGAAGCGGCTCCGGATTCGTCACGTCGAGTCCCGCTCCCGCGATGCGCTTGCCGTCGAGCGCCTTCACGAGCGCGTTCCCGTCGTACAGTTTGCCGCGCGACACAGCCACGAAGTACGCGCCTTGTTTCAGCAGCTCAAATTGCTTCGAACCCATCATGCCTTCGCTCTCCGGCGTGTGTGGCGCGGAAATGAACAGCACATCGGCCAGCGGCAGCACGGAGTCCAGCCGGTCCGGCCGCACCATTCTCGATACGTACGGATTGAGCGGCATCTCTTTCGGATCCACGCCGATCACCGTCATACCGAAAGCGTTCGCGCGCTGCGCGATCTGCGAGCCGATGCCGCCGACGCCGATAATCACCGCCGTCTTGCCCCGCAGCTCGACCGCCCTATACGCGCTCTTCCCCCATTCCTGTTTCGGCATGTTCGGAATGATGTGAACCAGGTCGCGCGTCAACGCCAGCAGCAGCGCGAAGGCGTGATCGGAAATCTCCGGTCCCTGAATGATCCGCGCGTTCGTCAGCATGACGTTGCTGTTGAGGAAATCGGGGAAGCGGTAGGTCTCGACGCCCGCGCTGAAGATGTGCACCCACTTGAGGTTCTTCGCCGCGCGGAACAGCTGCGGCGAGAGGGTGCCTAGAATGGCGTCGGCATCGGCGGCCTCCTCGGCCATCTTCGACGCCTCGGGCGCGACGAACGTAATGTTGGGCGCAACGGACTTCATCTCGGGAATCAGCTTGACGCCGAGGCCGGTCACGATAATTTTCTTGGGCTGCGCCACGCAAAGCGAAGCGCACATCAGGGCAAGGGCAACGGAGCCGGTTATCTTCATTGCGAGTTCTCCTTTATACAAACACAGTGGCGAGATCGACGGGTGTGCGGTTTCCTTTTACTACAACGAGTCCGCTCTCGGTAATGTGATAGAGGCGCCGGTCGTGCTCCGGATCATAGCCGATCTGCGTATCCTCCGGAATGCGGACGTTCTTGTCGAGGATGGCTCGCCGGATCTTCGAGCGCCGTCCGATGTCGCAGTTGTCCAGTATGAGGCTGTCGTCGACGAGCGCTCCGCTGTGCACTTTCACGTTCCGGAACAGGACTGTGTTCCGCACCATTCCCCCGGATAGGATGCAGCCCGCGGAGATGATGGAGTCGATCGCGTGGCCTCGTCGGTTCTCGTCGTCAAACGCGAACTTCGCCGGAGGATCCGCATAACTCGCCGTGCGAAGCGGCCATTCGCGGTTGTACAGGTTCAGCTCCGGACTGACGGCCTTGAGGTCCATGTTGGCTTCATAGTAAGCGTCGATGGTTCCCACGTCGCGCCAATAGGCCGCCGCGTCCACAGGCTCGCCCGGTATCCGGTTGGTCTGGAAATCGTAGGCGAACATCTCCGCCCGCCCCACGAGGGACGGAAGAATGTCGCGGCCGAAATCATGTGTGCTATCGGCCGTGTTCGCGTCGTCGTGCAGTTCGCGAAGCAGCGTCCGCGTCGAGAAAACGTAGTTTCCCATCGACGCGTAGACGCGGCCGGGATCGCCGGGAATTGTGGGCGCGTCGGGTTTCTTTTCATGGAATCCGATAATCCGGCCGTCGAGCCCCGTTTCGATTACGCCGAATTCGGAGGCTAATTGTTTCGGTACCGGGATTGCCGCCACTGTGATCTGCGCCCGCTTGTGTTCGTGAAACTCGATCATGCTCGCGATATTCATGCGGTAGATATGATCGGCGCCGAAGATCGCGACCACATGCGGGTCGGATTGTTCGATCAGGTTGACGTTCTGAAATATGGCGTCCGCGGTTCCCTGGTACCAGGTTTCGCTGGGCGAGCGCATCTGAGCGGGCACGGGAATGATGAACTGGTTCTTCAGCATGCTTCCGAAGCGCCAACCCTCGCTCAAATGCTGCAAGAGCGACTGACTCTTGAACTGCGTCAGCACATAAACGGAGTAGATTCCGGAGTTGATGAAGTTGCTCAGAACGAAGTCCACGATTCTGTACTTCCCCCCGAAGGGAACCGCGGGTTTAGCGCGCTCCTTCGTCAATGGATAAAGCCGGGTTCCCTTACCGCCGGCGAGCACTAGGCCGAGCACGCGGAGTCTCATAGATGTTCTAGGGCGTTACATGCCAAAGCTACCAATGGCATATTGTGGCAGCAGATTGCACCGGATGCAACCCGGTCGAATAACGCGCATCCGCTTCAAACCGCAACCACGGCATTCGCCTCCGGAAGGTCATTTCCGCGGCTTCCAGCCGCCGGCCGGTTTGACGGTTGCACAGCTTGGTCCGCCGTCCTTGCCAGTGCCGGGAACCCGGGCTTCGAGAACCGCCTGCGAGTCGATCATTTCCATCGTAATCCCGCTCAAGGGCATCTTCAGCCGGCGGCTCCAACACGAGTCCGCTTGGCCTGCATACGTCCCGATGTCGATGTAGACGAATCTCGCACCCGGCAGACCTTGTACGAACGGACCCACAAAGCTTGGCGTGGCCTCGCCGAGGCCCGCTCTTACGCCAACGGTGAATTCGAACGCCAGGTCTTTCGCTTCGGACCTCTGCTTCAGAACCGTCTCATAGGCGGCTCCGCGGCCTTTCTGCACGCCGAAATCCACACCCTCCGGCGGCCCTTCCAAAACTATGCGAAGCTTCAATTGACGCTGCAATATTTTCGAATTGTCCATTTTGAGAACCCAAGCGGGAATAGGGTCATTTGTTTCAATCTGTATTACTACCGCATGACAGGCGATTTGGCAAAATCCCCGGAACGAATATGCCTCAACCGGCGTCTTAGCTTGTTACGGTGCTACCCGACCGGAAGGAACCGCGTCTAAATATCGTCAAACCGAATATGAGAGCCATGCAGACCGTTGGAATCACCGCGATGGCCACGATTACCGCTGTCTCCTGCTTTCTTGGCGGCGGATGCAGCCGCGCTCCCGTGCAAGCGGCGTCACATGAAGCCAAGCCGGCGGCGCCCGCCGTTTCCGCTGCGCCCGCTACAGCCACTGCCGCAGGTTCGAGGATCGTCCGGGCGACCGGCGTCGTACAGGCCGTCCGTACGCTCACCGTCCGCGTTCCGCAGCTATCCCAAGTTTCCGGGCGCAGCCCTCAGCTTACGATTACAACTTTGGTACCTAACGGCACGGCTGTGAAAAAAGACGACATTCTCGTCGAATTCGACCAGACGGCGCAGATTGATGACGCGCGCGAAGCGCAGTCTCTGCTCGACCAGTTGCAGCATCAACTGGAAGAGAAGCGCGCACTGGTGAATAACGACTCCGTCAAGCGGCTTTCGCTCATCCGCGAGGCCGAATCCGAACTCGCCAAGGCCGAGCTGCAGCTGCGCAAAGGCCCTGTTTTGTCGGAGTTGGACAAGCGCCGAAACGAAGTCCGCGCCGCGGGCGCCCGCGAGCGGCTGGTCAGTCTCGGGAAGTCGCATCGGCTCCGCGTCAAAGCGGAAGAGGCGGCGGTCCAGGTGCTTGAGTTGAAATCGGGCAGGCAGAAACTGGTCGTCGCCCGGTTGAAATCGAACATCGACAGCCTCACGATCCACGCCCCTCACGATGGAATGGCGGCGCTAGAAAGCGTGTTTCGCAGCGGCTCGATGGGACCTCCGCAAGTCGGCGACCAGGTGTGGCCGAACCAGCCCATCGTGCGGGTCTTCGACCCTTCCGAAATGGTCGTCGAGATTCAGGTGAATGAGCCGGACGTAGCCGCGCTCGGCTCCATGTCGCGCGCCACGGTGCACCTCGACGCCTATCCGAACGTCGCCTTCGACGCGAACCTCGAGTCTGCGAGCCCCGTCGCGACCGGCGGGCTGGAATCGCCTGTGAAGAGTTTCCTTGGGCGGTTCCGCATCGCACAGCACGATCCCCGCCTGCTCCCCGATCTCTCCGCGTCGCTTGAAATTGAGATGCCACCGGCCGATCCTTCCCAGGGAAAGGGGGCGCAATGACGCCAGACGTTGCCGAGGTACCCGTCGCCGCCGCGGAGCCGCCGGCGCCTCCCGCGCGCAGCCGGCTTCGGGCCCGATGGGGCGGCTGGCTCTTCGCCGCGCTGACCACCGCCGCGGTCGCCGCCATCCTCTTCGCAACGGTCCGCCAGACACAGAGCGTTTCCGCCAAAACCACCGGTCCGGTCGCCCAAGCTCGCAAGGGCGACTTTCTGGTGATTATCTCCTGCCGCGGCGATCTCGTGGCGGGCAAATCCGTTCTGATCGCCGCGCCGACCCGAGTGCCGGATCTTCGCATCCTCTGGATTGCGCCGCAAGGAAATCCCGTGAAACCAGGCGACGTCATCGTGCGTTTCGACGACGCGAGCGCCAAGCGGCAGCTTCAGGAGAAGGAAGCCGCGCTGCGGCAGGCGCAAGCCTCGCTTGACCAGGCGTCGGCCGAAGCCCTCATGACCGAAGAATCGGGTAAACTCGACTTGGCCACCGCCCAACACGCGGTCGAACGGGCGCGCCTCGATGTGCAGCGCGGCGAAATCGTCAGCGCGATTCAGGCGGAGGAGTTCAAGCTCGATTTAGGCCTTGCCGGTGAAAAACTGCTCGTCCAGGAGGCGGCCAACCGGCTTAGCCACGCTTCCGGCGAGTCGAAGGTTGCGAATCTGCGGAGCCTGCGGGACAAGCAGCAGGTCGAAGTCGACCTCACCAACAAGCGCATCGGACAGATGGTCGTGAAGGCGCCGTCCGAGGGCGTCGTCACTTACCTGATGAATTATTCGCAAGGTTGGGTTAATGCCCGGCCGTTTAAGGTTGGGGATAACGTTTGGCCGGGCAGCGCGATTGCCGAGATCCCAGATCTGACCACCCTGCAGATGAAGGCCAAGGTTGAAGAGATGGACCGGAGCCGCCTGGAAACCGCGCAGTCGGCGCGCATCGTACTTGATCCGTTTCCGGAGAAGCACTTCCCGGGTAAGGTGGTGCAGGTTTCCCTCCTCACCGAAATGAACTTCGAGTGGCCGCCCACGCGGAATTTTCGCGCCTTCGCCACCTTTGACGAAGCCGACCCGCGTCTCCGGCCGGGTATGAACGGGCGTCTCGACGTCGTCGTCGGGCGGATTCCCAACGCCATCAGCGTTCCCGCCAAAGCGGTTTTCACGCGCAACGGCCAGCCGGTGGTGCTGGTACGGACGGAGAAAGGTCTGAAGCCGGTGGATGTCGCGGTCGTAGCCCGCAACCCGGATGAAGTCGCGGTGAATGGTATCCAGGCTGGCGTCGAGGTCGCTCTTACCGACGATCTGGCCGCGGAGAAGAAGAAATGATCAGGCGGCGTATTGTCGCGTTTGTCGTGATCGTCGGATCCGTTGCCTTAGCCGCGTGGGGCGGTGTCCGGCTGTTTCGCACGCTCGATCAACCCGCCGTCACGCCAGTGCCGGCCGCCGCCGTCAAGCGCACCTCCGTGGTCTTCACCATCTCGGCGAACGGCGACCTGCAAGGCGGAAATTCGAAGATGATGACCGCGCCCATGACGGGAAGTCCTCAGCTCATCGTCACCGAGCTGCGCAAACCCGGAGAGCTCGTGAAGAAGGATGACGTCGTCGTGCAGTTCGACACGACCGAGGAGAACTTCAAGTTGCGGGAAGCGCAGGCGGATCTGGCGGAGGCGGAACAGCAGGTGATTCAAGCCCAGAACGAGACGCTGGCGAAGGAAGAGGAATTGAACGCGGAATTGATTAAAGCGCGAGCGGACGTAAAGCTTGCGGAAATCGACTGCGTACGCAATCCTCTGATTGCCGCGATCACCGCTACCCAGAACGACCTCGCGCTGGCCGCCGCGCGGGAGCGGCTGGATAAGCTGGAACACGACTATCCGCAGCGCAGAGCCGCGGCCAGCGCTTCGATCGAGATTCAGGAGGCCGGACGCAAGAAGGCCGTGGTCCAGGCGGACACGGCGAAACGCAACATCGACAGTATGACGCTCAAGGCGCCCGTCGAAGGCTACGTCAACGTCGAGCGGAACACCAACAGTAACTGGTTCTTTCCGGGCATGGTGTTTCCTTTGTTCCAGGTGGGCGACGCCGCCCGCGCCGGCATGGCGGTAGCGCAGATTCCCGATCTCACCAGTTGGGACGTGACCGCGCGCATAGCCGAGCAGGACCGCGGCCACTTGAACATGGGCCAGCCTGCGCAGTTCAGGATCGTGGCGCTCCCCGGACGGTCCTATCGAGGCAAGGTCACAAACCTCGGCGGCACCACCGGACCGCCCTGGAACCGCCGCTTCGAATGCAAGCTCGCGCTGGAGACACCCTCGCCCGATCTGAGACCGGGCATGAGCGTGAAGATCGTCGTCGAAACAGGACGGCTCGAAAGCGTCTTGGCCATTCCGGCGCAGGCGCTGTTCGAGCGCGACGGCAAGCCTTACGTCTATCTCAAAACCGGGCAGGATTTTTCGCCGCGCGACGTGAAACTTGTCCGCCGAAGCGAAAGCCAGATCGTCGTGGAAGGCGTTTCCGAAGGGCAACTGGTCGCCCTCGCGAACCCGGACCAGAAGAAGCGGGAGAATGCGGGTTCCGGCGGCGCGGCCAAGGCTCTATCCAAATAAATGAACCTCCACATTTTCGGTGACGTGCTTGAGGCCGTCAACAACCTGCGCGCTCAAAAACTGCGCAGCCTGCTGACGGCGATGGGAATCGTTTTCGGCGTCGGAAGCGTGATCGGCATGCTCGCGATCGGCGCGGGAGCGCGCGAGCAGTCGCTGCAGTTCATCGAGCAATTGGGCGTCCGCAACGTTCTGGTCGACTCGCGGCCGGCCACCAACGATCAGGAGCTCCAGCAGCGCCGCCGGGTCTCGCCCGGCCTCACCGAGCGTGACGTCCGGATCCTGCAGGCCAATATCGACGGGTTGGAGATGATCTCGCCGCGGCGCAGTTTGTTTCCGGCGCGCGTGGTTCCGAAGCCCACCGGACCGAACCCCATCCTGATCGGAGTTCGCCCCGCCTACGCCGTAATCCACAACCTCCGCTTGGTGGAGGGTCGCTTTCTGACCGAAGAGGACGACACGAATACGGCGGCCGTCTGCGTGCTTGGACAGGCCGCCAAAGTCAGCCTGCTCGGCTATGGCCCGGCGGCCGGAAAGTACGTGAAGGTGAACGACACGTGGCTGCGCGTCATCGGCGTGCTCGAGGAGCAGATCGTGGACTCGTCGTCGGGCCAAGCCGATCGCAACGGCACGATCCTCGTCCCGTTCAATACGTCCATGTACCGGTTCTGGGACGTGGCGCGCTACCTGCGCGACGAGCTCGACGGTGTGGATCTGCGGCTGAAGGCGGGCGCGGACAGCATCGAGGCCGCGAAAGTAGTGACCGCGATTCTTCAATCCACGCACCGCGCGGCTGAGGATTTCAGCGTCACCATTCCGGCGGCGCTCCTCGAGCAGCAGAAGCGCACCCAAATGATCTTCACCTACGTGATGGTGGCGATCGCCGCGATTTCACTGCTCGTCGGCGGTATCGGCATCATGAACATCGTGCTGGCCACCGTGATGGAGCGCACCCGCGAAATCGGAATCCGCCGGGCGATCGGCGCGCGGCGCCCGGACATCGTCCGGCAGTTCCTGATCGAATCGGTGCTGATTTCGGTCGGCGGCGGCCTTCTGGGGATAGTGATCGGTTTTGGGCTCTCCTGGCTGATCGCGTATTCGGCCGGGTGGAAGACGATCGTGACCACGAGCTCGGTGCTTGTGGCCTTCGGCGTCGCCGCCGTAACGGGAGTCGTCTTCGGCATCTACCCGGCGATGAAGGCGTCGCGGATCGACCCGATTGTGGCCCTGCGGTACGAATGAGTCTTATTCCGGAGACGCCGCTACGCGGTCGAATGCTTCAGGCTAGGTTGGCGCGGGCGGAATGGATCCCAGGTTCTTGGCGGACTTGGAGGGCCGCCCAGACTGCGGATGCGCTGGAGCGGCAGTCTCTCCAAGATCCGATTGCGGTAGAATCGAATCGTCATGGTTCAACAGGTCGAGGCAGTCTACGAAAACGGAGTTTTGCGGCCGCTCCAGCCTCTTCACTTGAAAGAAGCAGAGAAGGTTTTGGTGTCGATATCGCCAGGACCGGCTGACCTGCGTTCGGCCACGCTCGATCATCAGTTCGTTGCATACGCCCGCGCCGAGGTTGCGGAAATGGCAAAGGTCCCTACGCTCGAAGATGTGCAGCAACAGCTCTCGACGATCAAGGGATCGATGTCCGAGTTCATTATCTCCGAGCGCGGAGACTACTGAGTGCCTCAGTTCTTCTTCGATACAAGCGCCTTCGCCAAGCGATACCATCTCGAAGACGGTTCGGACCGGATTGCTTCGATCTTTCAACAGCCCGATTCGACCTTCCAAGTATCGAATCTCGGCATTCTCGAAACCCAGTCAGCCTTCGCGATGAAAGTACGGACTGGCCAAATCACGGAGGCCAAGGCGATTTCACTGCGCGCACGGGTGCTGGCGGACGTGGCCGCCGGTATCGTCGAGTTGACAACATTCGAACCGATGCACTTTGCGATGGCGGGGTTGCTCGTTTCGAAGTATGGTTTCAATCGGCGAATGAGAACTCTCGACGCATTGCAGCTCGCTGCCGCTCTCGATCTTCGCGCGAAGGGACTGCTCGATGTCTTCGTCGTCGCCGATAGAATCTTAGGAGAGATTTCGGTTCTGGAAGGGTTATCGACACAGAATCCGGAAGACTCGGCAGTCAACGATAGATAAATGGCTCTCTTCGTGGCCTCGGCGAACTTCCGGTAGGCCCCCACGGTGACTTCGGTCTCGCCCATCTGAAATCCCTTGGTCAGCGTCACGCGGTGGCGCGGCATCTCGGAGTCAGGGCATTCGGTGTCGGACGGAGAACAGTCCATTTCAAACTGCCAGGCGGGATTTGTACGTAACGCAGGCCGTCAATTGGATCGTGGTTGAAATGCGGACTGACCTTCACTTCGGGCGCCGGGGGCGGCCGGCGGTTGCAGCCCATCGGGAAGGCGAACCACACCAGATGAGCGGCGAGGAAGACGAGCCGCACACAGGCACACTGCTGTTCCGGGTTGTCCACGAATTCTTCCGAGGCTGACCCGAACGCCAAACGAAAATACGGCTCTGAGCAGGAATCTGTAGCCACCCCGGTTTTATTGGGTTTTTGTGATGTGGGCCGCCGGGGCGGTCAGGAGCCGCCAGCATCGGAAGTGCTCCTCGCCAATGTTCGTCGGCCTTGGGCGCTCCAGGGGCACCCTGACAGCCGAC
>CAMDED010000014.1 GCA_945893365.1 Candidatus Sulfopaludibacter sp. SbA3
GGGCGGCAACCGTACGGAGAACGGCGCTCGGGCGCAAGCGATCCTCACCAGTGTGCGGTGTACCGCCCGGCAGCAGGCCAAAGATGTATTCCAGCTGTTGATCAACCTGCTGCGGTCCCCGCAACCGAAACTGCTGGACATCCTGCCACTACGGAATTCAACCGGACCCGATGAGCACATCCCCTTCCCACCAGAAATGCTGGCGCCCCTGGTGCAACAGTCTGCAACTCCGCCAATCTTCAGTTCAGCTTGATGTCGAACGCGAAGAGCTTGGGCCGTCACCCCCGGTAACCAAATACGATGACAGTGCAGGGAGGTCCGGTTCAAGCCGACGGCTATTCGTGGCGGAATCTGATAGGCAATGTCGCGGGAGCCTCCAGGCAAGGCTGGGCAGCCGAGAATTGGTTGCGGAAGTGAAATAAGGGCTCGCACCCGGCTTGTTCGTAACCTATCAGTTCAGCCGAATGGCCAATCAAGAACCGGGCGGCAAGCTCTCTCTATTGCTCTTTATGATCGGATGATGGGCGTTGCCAGTAGTCATCGCGACTCGGCGGCAAGGCGGGCGATGTGGCTTGGCCGTCCGGCGCGCGACGGAACCATGTCGCAGCCGCGCCGAGGCTATCCCCAGGTGACGCGCGCGGAAACCTGATATCCTTCTTGGTTCGGAAAGGAGTCACCAAACCATATGCGGATTGCGGCAGCTTTCGGATTGGCGTGCGCGCTGGCGGCTGCGGCGCCAGGCGCCGACGACCGGGTGAAAATCGACAACGATAAGACCAGAGTGCTTTTCGTGACCTCCGCCCCCGGCGCGAAAAGCGGAATGCACGTTCACAAGATCAACAGGGTGATGATCTATCTGGACGGCGGCAATATGACGCTCACCGATCCGGCCGGCAAAGTCCAGACGCTGAAGTTCAAAGCGGGAGAGGCCTTGTGGAGCCCGGCCATGGGCGATCACGTCAGCCTCAATCTCAGCGGTCATCCGGTGCGCATTGCCGAAGTGGAGCTGAAACCAAAACCGGCCGGAACTGCCGCGGCGAAGCCATCGGCTCTCGATCCCGTCAAAGTAGATCCCAAACGCTACAAAGTGGAGATGGAGAACGACCAGGTTCGCGTCATTCGCGCACGCTATGGGCCGCACGACAAGGGCGTGCTGCATGAGCACGCTCTGAATCGCGTAGTGACTTACCTCACCGAAGGCAACATGAAGGTCACGGCTCCGGGCGCCGAGCCGAAGACGCTAAAAAACGCGGTCGGCGATGTGACGTGGGGCGGCCACGCCAAACACATTGAAGAGAACCTGAGCGAAAAGCCCTTCGAAGTGGTAGTCGTCGAATTCAAGTAGGGCATTTCCCTGCGAGGCGGGCTACGCCAGGTTGAAGCATGCGCTACGATTGAGGCATGCCGAACGGTGATGCATCGCACGATCTCGATCTGACGCCGTTTTTCAGATCCTCTAACCATGACGCCGAGATGGAGGCGACCGCCATCCACGGACTTCTGGAGGCTAACGGGATTCCGAGTATGCTCGTCGGCAGCGCTCAGATCCCGTCGCTTGAATTCGTTGTGGAAGTGCCGCGCTCCCAGCTTGAGGCGGCCCGTCAAGTGGTAGCGGACGCGCGCGCCGCCGGCCCCGAAGCGGCGCTCGAAGCGGAACGCGCCGGAGAGTCCGGGTCAGAAACCTAGATTCCAGTCCGGCAGCGCCCACGTCTCCCTGGAACGGCCGGCGGCGGTTTCGAAGCTCAGCCTGCGGCCGTCGGAGCGGACGGCGATCAGTCCTTGACGGTCCGTTCGCAGCACCATCGCTCCGCGTTCCGCCAGCCGGGCGAGCACGTCGCGGTGCGGGTGGCCGTAGGAGTTCTCGAAGCCGGCGGAAATAATGGCGAATGCCGGGCGCGCGGCGTCGAGGAAGGCTGCCGTGCTGGACGTGCGGCTTCCATGGTGAGAAACCTTCAGGACGTCGATGCGGCCGGGGTCCGGCAGATCCGCCTCAACTTGCTTTTCCATATCTCCGGTCAGCAGGAATGCGTGCTTGCCGAAGGAGATGCGCAAGACGAGCGAGTCGTTGTTCGAGCCGGCTTCGCCCGGTTCGCGGCCGGGTGAAGGGGCAAGCGCTTCAATGGCTGCGCCGCCGAAATCGAAGCGGTCTCCCCGCCGCAAAGGAACAATGCGAACGCCGCGGCGTAGCGCCGTCTCGCGCACGGCGCTCCAGCTTTGGGACTCGGGCATGGCTCCGGTCCATAGCTCGCGGACTTCGAAGTTTTCAAGCAGCGCTTTGACACCGCCAATGTGATCTTCGTGGGCGTGAGTGATCGCGATCGCGTCTAACCGGCGTATGGAGCGGCTCCACAGGTAGGGCGATACAACGTCTTCACCCATGTTGAGCCGCGGCGGGGCGCGGCGGCCGAAGCCAGCGATCCCGCCGCCATCGACCACGATCACTTTCCCTTCCGGAAACGTTGCGAGCAAGCTATCGCCCTGGCCAACGTCGATCGCAGTCAATTCCAACTCTCCGCGGCCGATCTTCGGCGCGAAGGGATGCCAGATCATGACCCCAAGCAGCGCGAGAACCGCGGCAGCCGCGCCGGCGCGCCATACCGCCGCGCGGAGAAGGGCGGCCGCGAGCAATGCCATAGCAAATGCGAGCCCAAGCCAGAGAGGCGGCGGCGGAATGCGCCATGCGGGTTCGAGTCGGGCGTGCCAGTCCACGGTTGCCTGGGAAGCGGTGAGGAGCCAGCCCGCCAGCCGCGCGGGCAGCGCCCATCCCGTGAACATCGCGATGAAGCCGACGGGCACCATGAGTCCCATGAGGGGCACGACGATCACGTTCGCCGAGAGGCCGCTTAGCGAAAGACGGTGAAAGTATACGGCCATCGGTAGTGCGAGCCCGATCTGTATGAGCGCGGAAGTCACGATCAGCTCATACGCAAAGAACGCGGCGCGCAACGCCAGCGCAATCGGGAAGGCGCACCAGCGAAGCGGAATGCGGGTCCATAAATAGACGGTTTCGGCAAGCAGACGCGTTTCGACGCGGAATTGAGCGGCGCGCGGATCGAGGTGCGGATCGCGGCCATAGTCGTTGATCGCCCTCAGACCGGGCGCTAACCGCCCGGACGTGCTTTCCAGCAGCGGCACGGCAAAAGCGCCAAGAAAGGCAACGGCGAGAAATGAGAGTTGGAAGCTGGCCTCGAACAGTTGCTCGGGATCGACGGCCAGGAAGCCAAGAGCGACGGCGGCGAGGAGGTTAAGAAGCCTGCGCTCCCGGTAGAAGTAACGGCCCAGCGCGAACAGCGTCAGCCCGGCCGCCGACCGGACCACGGGAGCCTGCGAGCCGGCTATCAGCGCATACAGCCAGGAGGCAAGCACCGTGAGCGCCAACGCGGGAGCCTCCGGAACGAAGCAGATGCGCAATAGAAAAAGAAAGAAGGCCGCGAGCGCGGCCACGTGCGTTCCGGAGATAACGAGCGCGTGAAAAGTGCCCGTCGAGCGGAAGTTCTCCGTCCAGACTTTGTCGATCTTCGAGGTTTCGCCAAGGAGAACCGCCTCGATCATGCCCGATTGGTACGCGTTGCCGGAATAGAGCCGCTCGACTCTGCCGATTGCGGCCGTGCGGATCGCGAATACGGCTCGATCGAAGCGGGAGCCGCACTCTCCGGGAAGAATGGCGAGGGGAGTTCCCTGGCGCGCGGATGCCGTCCAGTAGATGTCCTTGCGGGCCAGATAACGAACGTAGTCGAACGATCCCGGGTTGTTGAAATTGTGCGGCCGCCGGACGCGCGCTTCGATCTCGACACGCTGTCCGTAGCGAAGCGGCGGCGGAGCTTCGCCTGGACGGAGGTACAGACTGACGCGGGCTCTCGCTCCTGGATCGAGTTCGAGGACGAACTGTTCGCGCTCCTCGAAGAAAGCGGGCGGTTCGACGACGCAACCCGCGAGGATGACGGGAGCGGGTCCTTCGACATCCAGCTCGGGCGGGGCGCCCATGCGGTTCGACACGGAACAAAGCGCTCCGGCGAGAACAAGCGAGAGAAGACAAGCAGCGCCGGCTATGCCCTTCGATGCGCGCCAGAGGCCGAGAACGGCTAGAAAAAACGACGCCGCGATGGCAAAAAGAAGTTCGCGAGACTCAAAGACGACGAAACGCGAAATCAGAATTCCGGAGGCGGCGGCGGCCAGCGGCGCGAGAAGCGGCTCGCGCAGGTTGAACTCCCGTCCCGATTCTTACATAATCCGCGGTCATTCGCCGCTCTGCTGGAGCAGCTTTGCCACGAGGCCCGTCCAGCCGGTTTGGTGGCTCGCGCCCAAACCCGCTCCATCGTCGCCGTTAAAATATTCGTGGAAGAGAATGAGCCCGTTCCAGTGCGGGTCGCGCTGGAACGTTTCCGCGCCTCCGTATACCGGCCGGCGGCCGCTCTCGTCCTTTAGGAAGATATGGTTGAGGCGGCGGGAAATTTCGGCCGCTACCTCGCAAAGAGAACAGGCCTTGCCGGAGCCGGTAGGGAACTCCACCTTATACGCATCGCCCGTGAAGTAATGAAATTTTTGCAGCGCTTCGACGAGCAGAAAATTGACCGGAAACCAGATGGGCCCGCGCCAGTTTGAATTTCCCCCGAACAGCCAACTCGCCGACTCCGCCGGCTCGTAGCCAACACGATGCACCTGCCCGTCCACGTGCAGCTCGTAGGAATGATCGAGGTGAATCCTCGAGAGCGCGCGGATTCCGTGAGGGGAGAGGAACTCCCGCTCGTCGAGCAGATAGCGCAGCACGCGGGGCAGCCTTCTCAGATTCACCACTGCGAGCAGCCGGCGCACTCTTCCATCCGGAAGCCAAGTTTCGTCGATGTGTTCCTGAAAGCTTTCGTTGTTGTTGAGAAACCATTCCATTCGCCGCTTAAAACCGGGAAGGCGATCCACCGCCTCCGGCTCAAGAGTTTCGACGGCGAACAACGTAATCAGACCGACGAGGGAGCGAATCCTGAGCGGGCAGTGCGAGCGGTCCGGCATGTGGAGCACATCGTAGTAGAAACCATCAGAGTGATCCCACAGCGCGGTCCCATCGCCGCCAAGATGATTCATGGCGTGCGTGATGTGAACGAAGTGTTCGAAGAACTTGCTCGCGACGTCCTCATAGGCCGGATCGAAACTTGCCAACTCCATGGCGATGGCAAGCATGTTCAGCGTGTACATGGCCATCCAACTGGTGCCGTCGGATTGCTCGAGATAACCGCCCGTCGGAAGGGGTTTCGAGCGGTCGAAAACTCCGATGTTGTCGAGACCGAGGAAGCCGCCCTGAAAGAGGTTGTTCCCTTCGGCGTCCTTGCGGTTCACCCACCAGGTGAAATTCAGCAGCAGCTTGTGAAAGACGCGCTCAAGGAACAGGCGGTCCGGCGCGCCCTGGCGCTTCTTGTCGATCTTGTAGACGCGCCACGCCGCCCAGGCGTGGACGGGCGGGTTGACGTCGCCAAACGCCCACTCGTAGGCGGGGATCTGGCCGTTGGGGTGCATATACCATTCACGCAACATCAGAACAAGCTGATCCTTTGCGAAGTCCGGATCCACCAGAGCGAGCGGAATGCAGTGAAACGCCAGGTCCCATGCGGCGTACCACGGATATTCCCATTTGTCGGGCATCGAGATGACGTCCGAGTTGTAGAGGTGCCGCCACTCGGCGTTCCTGCCGCTGAGGCGCGAGGCGGGCGGCTCGGGCTGGCCGGGGTCGCCGCGCAACCAGGTTTTCATGTCGTAGTAGTAGAACTGCTTCGACCAGAGCATTCCGGCGAATGCCTGGCGCTGCACCGAGCGCGCGTCCTCGGAGACGTCCGCCGGCGCGAGCTGCGCGTAGAATTCATCGGCTTCCTCGATTCGTTCCGCGAAGACACGATCGAAATCGTCGAAAGTCCGGTGGCCGTCGGCGAGGCGAAGGCGGATGGTGGCGGACGCGCCCGGCTCGATACGGAAGCGGTATACGGCTGCCGCCTTGGTTCCGATCCGGTTCGGGTTCACCCGGTCGCGCGCGCCGCGGACAATATAGTCGTTAATGCCGTCCTTCACGTACGCGAACTCGTTCGGAGAGCCGAAAAGGCGCTGATAGTTCGTCTCGTTTTCGGTGAACAGCATCTCACGCTCGCCTTCCGTGAAGAACCGGCGCATCCCCAGGTAAGACTCATGGCATTCGATCGCGCCCGGCGCCACGATACGCATCGAAGGCCGTACACCGAACACGCCCCACGACCACGTGTTGCGGAACCAGAGCGTGGGCAGCAGCGTGATGTTCGCCGCTTCGGGTCCACGATTGACAGCCGTAATCCTGATGCAAATCCCCTCGGGGGAATCCTTGGCATACTCGGCGAAAACGTCGAAATAGCGGCTTTCGCGAAATACGCCCGTATCCAGCAACTCGAACTCCGGGGCGCGCCGGTCCCGTGCGCGGCTCTCCTCGGCCAGACGCCCGTACGGGAACTCGGCTTGCGGGTACTTGTACAGATATTTCATGTACGAGTGGGTGGGTGTGGAGTCGAGGTAGAAATAGTATTCCTTGACGTCTTCGCCGTGATTGCCTTCGTTACCCGTGAGGCCGAATAGGCGCTCTTTCAAAATCGGGTCTTTGCCGTTCCACAGGGCGAGCGCGAAGCAAAGGTGCTGCCGGCGGTCTGAAATTCCGGCGATACCGTCTTCGCCCCAGCGGTAGGCGCGCGAGCGCGCGTGGTCGTGCGGAAAGGCCTCCCAAGCGGTTCCATAGGCGCTGTAGTCTTCGCGAACGGTGCCCCAGGCCCGCTCGCTTAGGTAAGGTCCCCAGCGTTTCCAATGGATGCGCCTGTTTTGAGAGTCGTGCAGCCGGATCTCTTCGCGCGTCATCTTTTCCACCGAAGGAAGATTGTGTGGGACGCAGGATCGATTCTCACGGTTACCATGGTACGCCACTAAGCCACCGCCAGTTCCGGCATGACGCGGCCCGACGCGCCAGCCGTGATAGTTACGGCGGCGCCGGTTTGCGGCCGTCCTTCGCGCGAATCGCCGCCGGGATCGCCACCCTGCCCGCCTTGTCGACTTTGCCCGTGTAGCAAACCGCCAAGTTGCGTGCCATGCTTCTCTAACGAATCGCGACATATCGGCGGAAACGGCAATCTCCGCCGGAATGGGACGGTCCGTGGGAAACCGTAGACGAACAAAGCGTCCCCGTCTAGCAGCGGCGAGGAGGCAGGACCCCGGTTGAGGCGGAATTCGCCGTAATCCTTCCGGATGTCGCGCGTCCGGATTTCCTTGCCCTCGAAGTCGAAACGCTTTGAAGATTTCGAGCCCGTCATGATGTATACATCCGCGACAACGGTCACGGGGGAAGGCTATCGCATGTTTCGTTAGTCGATCCTGTAATTCCCCGGGGCGATGGACGCGGCGAGCGATCGAAGGGAAGATCTCCGCGGCCTCGTAAATCTCGGCGGATGAGACGAATGCCACGGTTTGACACTTCACTTAAGTACATGCAGATTTCAAATCCTCCAGAGGCGCCGCCGACCGGCACTATCGACGAACCACGTGTATTTGAAATACAAGACCTTTTCTTCTCGACCACGGACAAAGAAGGGCGAATCAAGACCTCGAACGAAGTATTCGTCCGGGTGAGCGGGTTTGCGAGCGAGGAACTGAAAGATAAGCCTCATAACATGATTCGGCATCCCGACATGCCGCGCGTTGTTTTTCAACTGTTTTGGGACGAGATCGGCGCCGGGCGTCAAATTCTCGCCTACGTTAAGAACCGCGCGAAGGACGGCCGGTACTACTGGGTAGTCGCTCTGGTCACGCCCATTGAAGGCGGCTATCTCTCGGTACGGTTCAAACCCTCTTCCGAGTTGTTTCCCGTCGTTCAGAGCTTGTACCGGGAGTTGCGGCAGGTGGAGTCTCACGCCGAGGCCGCGCACCGGGGAAAGCCGGCTGCGATTGCGGCGGGAAGGAAGGCGCTTGACGCAAAGCTGCTCTCGTTGGGTTTTGCCGACTACGGCGCTTTCATGCACCACGCCTTCGAGCGTGAAATTCGGAGTCGTGAGGCCGCACTCAAGAACCGGGGCGCCGCGCCCCAGATCGTGCAAGAACGCCAAGGGCTGCCGGCTGCCGGCGGAGCGGCCGAAAATGAAGCGCGACGGGTTGCCGAGGCGTGCCAGGCAGCGCTCACCGCCCTTGACCTGCTGTTCAATGAACTCGAGATTTACACCAAGCTCAACGACGCCATCCGATCGAAATCCGAATTTGTTACGTCGCTCTCGGAATCGATCCGGATGCTGTCGCTGAATGGAGCGGTCGAGGTGGAGCGGTTAGGCCCGGCGGGATCGGGGCTGGGAAAAATATTGGAATGGCTGCAACGGTTCTCGAACGACATCAGGCAGGGATGCGAGGGTCTGACAAAGTCGCTTGTGCAATTGATCTCTGAAATCAAATCGGTGGTTTTCGAACTCAACGCGGCGAAGCTGCAGATTGAGATGACCACGGATTTCGCGCGGGAGACGCTCCGGGCAGGCGCCAACGCGGGCGATGCCGGTCCGCAGGCGGGCCTAACCGCGGGAGCGATGGAGGCACTGTATGCCTCGTCACGCGGAACAGTGAAGTGCGCTCTGGCGGCATTGGCTGCTGTCGAGACAAACCTTCATCCAGTCGAGAAGTCTCAGCAGAACCTATCGAAATCGATCCGTTCGCTGAGCCTGATTTACGTTCAGGGGAAGATCGAACTGGCCAATGTGGCGAGCGAGCGCCTGGGGATCGTCTTCGACGATGTAAGCCGGCGACTGACCGACACGGAGGATAATCTAGGCGCCCTGGCGTCCCTTATTCAGGAACTGCAAAAGGAATTGCACAAAGGCGTCGCGCACAGAGAGCCGATTGAGCAAGCGGTGGCAAAGATCGATCCGGGTCGGCGTAATGGTGTATTTCAAGAACCGCAAATGGGATAGCAGCCAGGTTCTCGTGGCAAAGATCGATCCGGGTCGGCCTCGAGCAGCGGCGAAGAGGCATAGCCCCAGTTGAGGCGGAATTTGCCGTAGTCCTTCCTGATGTCGCGCGTCCGGATTTCCATGCCCTCGAAGTCGAACGCTTTGAAGATCCCGAGCCCGTCATGATGTACACATCCGCGACAACGGTCACGGGGGAAGGCTATCGCATGTTTCGCTTGTCGATCTTTTAATTCCCCGGGGCGATGGGCGCGGCGAGCGATCGAAGGGAAGGCTCTCCGCGGCCTCGTAAATCTCGGCGGATGAGACGAATACAGCGGTTTGACACTTCACTAGAGTACATGCAGATTTCAAATCCTCAAGGGGCGCCGCCGGCCGGCCTTGCCGACCAACAGCGTGTCTTTGAAATGCAAGATCTTTTCTTCTCAACTACAGACAAAAAAGGGCGAATCAAGACCTCGAATGAAGTATTCATCCGGGTGAGCGGGTTTGCGAGCGAGGAACTGAAAGATAAGCCGCATAACATTATTCGGCATCCCGACATGCCGCGCGTTGTTTTTCAACTGCTTTGGGACGAGATCGGGGCCGGGCGTCAAGTTCTCGCGTACGTTAAGAACCGCGCGAAGGATGGCCGGTACTACTGGGTTGTAGCTTTCGTCACGCCCATTGAAGGCGGCTATCTCTCAGTACGGTTCAAACCCTCTTCCGAGTTGTTTCCCGTGGTTCAGGGCTTGTACGGGGAGTTGCGGCAGGTGGAGTCGCGCGTCGAGGGCGCGCACAGGGGAAAGCCGGCTGCGATTGCGGCGGGCAGGAAGGCGCTTGAGGCAAAGCTGCTCTCGTTCGGTTTTGCCGACTACGGCGCTTTCATGCACCACGCCTTCGAGCGTGAAATTCGGAGTCGTGAGGCCGCACTCAAGAACCGGGGCGCCGCGCCCCGGATAATGCAAGAACGCGACGGCCGGCCAGCCGCCGGCGGAGCGGCCGAGAATGAAGCGCGACGGGTTGCCGAGGCGTGCCAGGAAGCGCTCACCGCCCTGGACCTGCTGTTCAATGAACTCGAGATTTACACCAAGCTCAACGACGCCATCCGGTCGAAATCCGAATTTGTTACGTCGCTCTCGGAATCGATCCGAATGCTGTCGCTGAATGGAGCGGTCGAGGTAGAGCGGTTAGGCTCAGCGGGATCCGGGCTGGGGAAAGTATTGGAATGGCTGCAACGGTTCTCGAACGACATCAGGCAGGAATGCGAGGGTCTGACAAAGTCGCTTGTGCAATTGATCGCTGAAATCAAATCGGTGGTTTTCGAACTCAACGCGGCGAAGCTGCAGATTGAGATGACCACGGATTTCGCGCGGGAGACGCTCCGGGCCGGCGCCAACGCGGGCGATGCCGGTCCGCAGGCGGGCCTAACCGCGGGAGCGATGCAAGCCCTGTATGCCTCGTCGCACGGAACAGTGAAGCGCGCCCTGGCTGCATTGGCCGCTGTCGAGACAAACCTTCTCCCAGTTGAAAAATCTCAGCGGAGCCTATGGAAATCGACCCGTTCGCTGAACCTGATTTACGTTCAGGGGAAGATCGAACTGGCCAACGTCGCGAGCGAGCGCCTGGGGATCGTCTTCGACGATGTAAGCCGACGACTGACCGATACGGAGGAAATTCTAGGCGCCCTGGCGTCCCTTATTCAGGAACTGCAAAAGGAATTGCACAAAGGCGTCGCGCACAGAGAGCCGATTGAGCAAGCGGTGGCAAAGATCGATCCGGGTCGGCGTAATGGCGTATAGCTACCCCTGCTCAGGCGTGTGCCCAGCGCGGCTATCCGCAAATCGAAATGGTCTAAGCCGGCGCGGTCGGCCCAGGGCAAGACCACGGAAGCGCCGGGCCGCCGGCCCCAGCCGCGAGTCCCGTTCAAGCGGTAGGCGTCACCGGATCGATTGAGATGCCGCTACCGCGGAACGCTCGGGTAACGCTCGGTAAACGAGAAGGCGACACTCCGAAAAATCAACGCCCCGGAATCCGCCGTTTCGCATCCTCACCCAGGCCGGTTCAAATCATGCCTACTGCTTCGCTCCAATGCAGTACAAGTGTCCCGCGGTGCGAATGAAGATCCGGCTATCCGAGATTGCGGGAGAGCTCAGCGTGTATTCGCCAAAATCGTTTTCAGCGAGAACCTCGAACTCCGGCCCCGCCTTAATCACCGTGGTCAGACCTTCCTCGTTCGTGACGTAGATTCGTCCGCCGGCGAGCACCGGCGAGGCGCTGTAGATCGCCGGCTTGATGCGCTTCGCTCCCCAAACCTCTTCTCCCGTCTTCGCGTCGAGACACCAAACAATGCCGCGGTCGTTGACGATGTAGAAATATTTTCCGTCGGTCACCGGCGTCGGCACATCCGGTCCGTTGTTCGTCAGCCACGCCTTGTGCGATTCCGTGACGTCTCCCTCACCGCCCGCGCGGAAGGCAATCAACGGCTTAACTCTCGTCGAGGCGTAGATCATGCCGTCATAGACCACTGGCGAGGCGATGATCCGGTATGCCTGCTGTTTCTCCACGTTGAATCCGCCGCCCCGCCACAATTCTTTCCCTGTTTCGGGATCGTGGCCCGTCACATAATCCCCGCCTGTGATCACAATCTGCCTCGCGCCCTTATGCTCAAGCAACGCGGGCGTCGTGTAGGAATCGGGAGATTCATGCACGGCGTCGGTCGGCCGCTCGACCCGCCACTTCGTCTTCCCCGTCTCTTTGTCGATTCTCAAGATGTACGACGGATCGTCGGTCTTCATCCCGTGCAGTACCTGGACGAACAAAGCGTCCCCGTCGAGCAGCGGCGAAGAGGCATAGCCCCAGTTGAGACCGAATTTGCCGTAATCCTTCTGGATGTCGCGCGTCCAGATTTCCTTGCCCCCGAAGTCGAACGCTTTGAAGATCCCGAGCCCCGTCATGACGTAGACGCGCGCTCCGTCAGTCACGGGCGAAGGCGACGACATGTTTTGCTTGTTGATCTTGAAATTCCCCGGGGCGATCGGCTTCTTCCAAAAAACCGCCCCATCTTTCTTCGCAACGCACCACAACTCGAGATTGTCGCCGTCGGCGACATTGAGGAAGATCCGGTCTTCCCAAATGATGGGCGTCGCGCCGCTCCGATTCGGAAGGGGAAGTTTCCAGGCGATGTTCTCTTCCGTGGTCCAGGTTAGCGGCAGGTCCTTTTCGCCGCTAATTCCGTTTTGCGCGGGGCCGCGCCACTGCGGCCAGTTTTCGGCGCCGAGCGGCAGACGGAAAAGCATCGAAAACGAAAGCGCGACTCGAACGAATACAGGAAGCATAGTCGCAGGATACTACGGCCGGACGGCCGGTTTTGGTAGACTCGAAACTTGGACAAATTCTTCACGCGCGCCGAGCTGATTGCGAGGCGGGCGGAATGGAGGGCGGCGGGGAAGACCGTCGTTTTCACCAACGGCTGTTACGACCTGTTGCATCCCGGCCACATCCGGTTGCTCGAGCGCGCGCGCTCGCTCGGCGACATTCTGATACTGGCGCTGAACTCCGACGACAGCGTGCGCCGGGTGAAAGGGCCGGCGCGCCCACTCATCCCCGAGGCCGGGCGCGCCGAGGTCGCAAGCGCGCTTGCCGCGGTGGACGCCGTCACGCTTTTCGACGAGGACACGCCGCGGGAGCTCATTGCCTCGGTGCTGCCGGATGTCCTTATAAAAGGAGCGGACTGGGCGCACTTGATAGTGGGCCGCGAGGAGGTGGAAGCGGCCGGCGGGAAGGTCATGGCGCTCTCGCTTGAACCGGGCTATTCAACGACCGGAATCGTGGAAGAAATCCTGACGCGCCATCCCTGACCGCTCCGGCATGCTGCTTCCCGCGATACGAGATTTATTTCTTGCCCTCGGCCGGCACAAGGGCTTTGAGGAGCTACTTCACGCGGTCCGAACGCCAACGCCGCCGGTCTCATTCTCGTTATCCGGCCTGAATCTGACGGCGAAAGCCATCTATTCGGTCCTTTTATGGCGGCTTACGGAACGCCCGCTGGTCATTCTCGCGGACGGCAACCGCGAAGCGGAAACGCTATTCGATTCCATCGGCGCATTCTTCGATTTATTGGTTCCCGAGCGCGAGGCGGAAAGGCCTCAGTTGCTACCCGCGCTCGACGTGCTTCCGTCCCAGTCGCTGTCGCCGCACGCGGAAATCTGCGGACAGCGCGCCATCGGATTGTGCCGCATGGCCGCCACTGGCCGCATCCCCATCACGGTGGCGCCCATCGCGTCGGCGCTCCTGCGCATTCAGCCGGCCGAGTTCTACAGGCAGCTCGCGCAAACGCTCACGGTTGGCGAAGAGGTCCCGCTCGACGACTTGATCGTCCATTTGGAGAGCATCGGCTACCGCAAGCGCGAGCCGGTGGAAATGGTGGGCGAATACTCCGTGCGCGGCGGCATTCTGGACGTTTTTTCGCCGGAAGCGCCGCAACCGGTGCGCATCGAGTTGTTTGGCGACGAGATCGAGTCGATTCGAAGATTTGAGGTGGAGTCGCAACGGTCGGTGCTCAAGGTGCAATCCTGCACGCTGCTGCCGCTGACGGAGTGGCCGAACACGCCCGGCCTCGACGCGAAGATTCGCCAGCGGCTTTACGAATTCGATCTCGATGTTTCGATACCCAAAGACCTTGAGGGCCGCATCGCGGGGTGGGAGTTTCTCGCGCCGCTGGTGACGCCGCGCGAAGGTTCCATCTTCTCCCTGCTTCGCGACCCGATCGTGCTCGAGGACGAGCCGGATCAGATTAGATCCGCGGTCGAGCGGCTTTGGAAGCGCCTTTCGGAAGGCGCCGAGACCAGTCTCAGCTCGCCCGAGAAGATTTACTTCGGATGGGAACAATTCGAAGAACAGGTCGCGCCGCTTCAGCGGGTCTGGCTGCGCGAACTGGAAATCGAGGGGGCTCCGAGCGCCATGGCGGCGGCGCGGGCGCACATCTCGAGCCGCCCTTCGCTTGCGTTCCGCGGAAATCTTCCGGTGGCGGTGGCGGAGACGCGCACGCTGGTGGAAGCGGGCTCGCGCGTCGTATTTTTCGCGGAGACGGCAGGCGAGCTGGAGCGGCTTGGCGACATATTTCACGAATACGGCGTCGGCTATCAACTGGGCGCTCAAGGTTCCGGCTCCACTCCGGAATACCTCGCCGGCCACTACACGGCAGGCGTCGCCGCCAGCGTATTTCTGCTCAAAGGACCGGTCGCGAAGGGCGTCTATCTGGGCGATTCGCGGCTTGCGATATTCGGATCGGAAGACCTGTTCGACACCTCCGACCTGGTGGCGCGCCCGCCGTCGTCGAAATCGCGCCTCGCGACATTCAGCGCCGATCTGCTCGATTTCAAACCGGGGGATTACGTGGTCCACGCCGAACACGGCGTGGGGAAATTTCTCGGTCTTCGCGAACTCGAGCACGGCGGCGCCAAGGGCGATTTCATGCTCATCGAGTACGCGGGGGAGAGCAAGCTTTATCTGCCGCTCGCGCGGATGGACCTGGTGCAGCGCTTCCGCGGCGCGGGGGAAGCCGCGCCCACGCTCGACCGCATGGGCGGCATCACCTGGAGCCGCACCAAGACGCGCGTCAAGGCGAAGATGCGCGATATGGCGGAAGAATTGCTCAAGCTCTATGCGCAGCGGCGGCTCGCCGAAGGGTTCTCGTTTTCGCCCGGCAGCAACTGGCAGCGTGAGTTCGAAGACGCCTTCGAGTACGACGCGACGAAGGATCAGCTCACCGCCACGGCCGAAATCAAACGCGACATGGAAAGTCCTCAGCCCATGGACCGGCTGCTGTGCGGCGACGTCGGTTTCGGGAAGACCGAGGTCGTGATGCGCGCGGCGTTCAAGGCGCTCGGCGACGGAAAGCAGGTGGCCGTCCTCGCGCCCACGACCGTACTCTGCTTCCAGCATTTCGAAACCTTCAAGCGCCGCTTTCAATCGTTCCCGATTCGCGTGGACATGCTGAGCCGCTTCCGCTCGCCGAAGGAAATCAAGGACTCGCTTGCGGACATTTCAGACGGCAAGGTCGACATCGCCATCGGCACGCACCGGCTGCTTTCCGAAGACGTGAAGTTCAAGGATCTCGGCCTCGTCATCGTGGACGAGGAGCAGCGTTTCGGCGTCAAGCACAAGGAGAAGCTGAAGCACTTCCGGCACAACGTGGACGTGGTCTCGATGTCGGCGACGCCCATCCCGCGCACGCTGCACATGTCTCTGCTGGGGCTGCGGGACATGTCGGTCATCGAGACGCCGCCGAAGGACCGGCTGGCGATTCAGACGACCGTCGGTCATTTCCACCCGGACCTGATTAAGGCCGCAATCGAGCTCGAGCTCGGGCGCCGCGGACAAGTCTACTTTCTCCACAACCGCGTGGATTCCATCTGGAGCCGAGCGGCGATGTTGCAGGAACTTGCGCCGCAGGCGCGCATCGGCGTGGGGCACGGACAGATGGGCGAGGGAGATCTCGAAAAGGCCATGTTCCGGTTCGTAAAGCACGAGTGCGACATTTTCGTCTGCACAACGATCATCGAAAACGGCCTGGATATCCCGCTCGCGAACACCATCATCATCGAGAACGCCGAGAAATACGGGCTTTCGGAGTTGTATCAGCTTCGGGGACGCGTGGGGCGTTCCAACCGGCGCGCCTATGCGTACCTGCTGATTCCGCCGGATACGGAATTGACCGAAATCGCGCGCAAGCGGCTCGCCGCGCTCAAGGAATTCAGCGACCTGGGCGCGGGCTTCAAGATCGCGGCGCTCGACCTGGAGCTGCGCGGCGCCGGCAACCTGCTGGGCGGCGAGCAGCATGGACACATCAACGTGATCGGCTTCGACACCTACGTGCGAATGCTCGAGGAAACCGTCCGCGAGCTCAAGGGCGAGGAGGTGGCGCCGGAGATTCATTCGACGCTGAATCTGGGACTCGATCTGCGCATTCCTCCGGGGTACATCGCCGATGAGAACCAGCGTTTGCGCGCGTATAAGAGGATTGCGGGAGCGGCGGACGACGCTGGGCGCGAGGCAGTGGAGAAAGAACTGGCGGACCGGTATGGTCCGGCGCCGGATGCGGTGCGGAATCTGCTTGAATACTCGGCGCTGAAGACGGCGTCGGAGAAGATCGGCGTGGAGACGATCGACCGGCGGCAGCAGGTTTTGAACGTCAAATTCCACGAGCAAAGCCGCGTGGATCCGGCGAAGCTGATGGAGCTGGTAAAGAAGACGCCCGGCACGCAATTCACGCCGGCCGGAGTGCTGCGGATTCCGGTGGAAGGTGCGGCGGCGCCGGCGGAGATACTCGGGTTCTTGAAGCGGCAATTGGCGCTGCTGGGGTAGGAGAATGCCGGCGCAGTCGGCGCTCACGGATGGTATAACAGTTATATAGCAGGATGCGCTTCGAGTCTGATCGGGAGAAGAGCCGGGAAGTCAAACGAAGACACGGCGTCAGCTTTAGAGAGGCGCAGGAAATCTTAGACCAGGTTTTCCCGGTTGACCAAAAGAATGACGATCCGGAACAGTTTCGTGCAATCGGATGGCGCCGCGGGAGCCTTTGTTCCGTCATCTTCGAGATCGGACATGACTACGAAGGCGAATGCTACCATCTGGTCACAGCCCGGAAAGCGACAAGGCAGGAAGAGCAAAGCTATGCCGAAAACGTCTAGGACAATACGCACCGCCGATGAGATTGCAGCGATGGCATCGCGCGGCGAAGATGTTTCCGCCTACTTCACCAACAAGTTCACCGTGGTCCGGCCGGTTCGCCGGGTCAACGGTGGACCTGACCGAGGGCATGTTGCGTGAGCTCGATCACCGGGCGGCACGCCTCAATGTCAGCAGGCAGGCGGTAATCAAGACAATGCTCAGGCAGGTGCTGGACGAAGGGCGCGGCCGCCGGGCAACTTCGAAGAAGAAGGCCGACTGATAGTCCGCGGGGCTTTCGCCGCAAGGGTGGGCCGGCTGCCACCCTGTAACACAGCTTCTCGCGTTTGATGTGTCCCCGAATCATCCATGATCCGAACCGCTCCCGTAAGTACTTTGTTTGCAGCGTTCACTCCTCAGTTTGCGCTCATGGATAAGCGGGAAGGCCGTGCCGCCGCACGTTCTCACCGAGGAATCGCCACGGTATAATTCCCTTTGAAACCGAAAATCCTGACCACCACAGTGGGGTCTTATCCCGTCCCCGATTGGCTCACCGCGCTTCCAAGCGATCAAGCCCGCACGGACGCAACTCGCGTCGTTTTCGATATCCAGCGCCAGGCCGGCATCGATCTTCCCACAGACGGCGAGCTCTACCGCTTCGACGTCAGCCACCCGGATACCAACGGCATGATCGACTACTTCGTCGCTCCCATGTCCGGCATCCGCACCGAGCTCGGACGCAGCGATTGGGAGGCCTTCGGACGCAAATCCACAATGGGCTTTCGCCGGAAACCCGCGGGCGTCGTTACAGGGCCGATCGGTGAAGGCGGCCTCAACCTGATCGCCGATTGCGAAACCGCGGCGTCGGTTGCGGGCGGCGATTTCAAGTTCACCGTCACGAGCCCCTACATGCTGGCGCGAACCTTGCTCGACAACCACTATGGCGATTTCGAGGCCCTGCTCATGGCGGTTGCCGGCGTGCTCGCGGATCAGGTCGCGAATCTACCCTGCGCCTGCCTACAGGTTGACGAGGCGAACATCACGGGCAACCCCGGGGACGGCGCGATAGCCGCACGCGCCATCAACCTTCTGGTCGACCGCGTCAAGACCGCGCGCGCCGTGCACCTCTGCTTCGGCAACTATGGCGGCCAGACGATTCAGAAAGGCGATTGGCAGTCGCTGGTGGATTTCCTCAACGCCCTGCACGTGGACCATCTCGTTCTCGAACTCGCTCACCGCCCGCCGGGCGATCTGGAGGCGCTCAAGGATGTGGACCGGAAGATCAGGATCGGGATCGGCGTTGTCGACGTGAAGGTGAATCACATCGAGACGCCGGATGAAATCGCCCGCCGCATGGAAGCCGCCGAAAGGGCGCTCGGTTCGGATCGCCTGGGCTGGGTCCATCCCGATTGCGGGTTCTGGATGGTGAAGCGCTCCGTAGCGGACCGCAAGATGGAAGCGCTCGTCAAAGGGCGCAACCTTTATCTGGGTGTTTGATCGGGGTGACGCGATGAAGGGCGACGTATTTCCCTCCGAGCACTCGACGCGGCGCGACGCCTCGACCGGCGCACTGGTTCATCAGCTCACGAACCACGCGTCGATCAGTCACGCCACTTATTTCCTGCAAAGCTCGTTCACGGCGGACGGCCGGTCGTTGATCTTTGTCTCCTACCGTTCAGAGGGAGCGCAGTTGTTCGAAATCGCACCGTTTCCCGGCGGTGAGATTCGCCAGTTGACCGGCGGGCCGGCAATCCATCCGTTTTCGCCGGCGATCCACCCTTCGAGTGAGTCCATCTTCTTTGTCCGCGGGGGCTCGGTTTGGTCGATTGACCGCCGTACTCTCGAAGAGCGCTTGATCATCGAGTTTCCAGGCGTGCAGCTTGGGGAATGCTCGCTGGGCGCGGGCGGCGAGTGGATCATCGCAGCCTTCAGGCGCGGCGCGCAGAGCGGCATCGCCGCGGGCCGTGCCAACGGCCGCGAGTGGCGAAAGATCCCTTTTCCGCGCACCGTGATCCATCCGCAATTTCATCCGTTCGAGCCGGAGTGGATCGAGTTTTCAGGCGATCCCGCGCCGCGCATGCACCGCGTCAGGCGCGACGGCACGGGTCTCGAATGCCTCTACGAACACGGCAACGACGAGTTCATCGTTCACGAAACTTTCCTGGGCGCGACCGGCGATCTGGTGTTCACGGTTTGGCCGCATGCCCTTTGCCGCATGGATTGGACCACGCGCGAGCGGCGGACGATCGCGGAGTTCAACGCGTGGCACATCACGCCGAATCGCGCGGGAACGGCGGTACTTTGCGACACCAATCATCCGGATGAAGGCATCTGGATTACGGACGTCGCGGCCGGACGCCGCCGTCAGGTGTGTTTGAGCGAATCAAGCAATCGCGGAACGCAGTGGAAGACGTCGCGATACGCGCTAGCTGAGGATTTCCAAGCGGCCCAGAGCGCAGCCAAGTCCGAAGCGCTGAGTTGGATGGAAGTCGCGACGGACTCCGTATACGGTCCGCAATGGACTCATCCGCATCCGTCGTTTTCTCCCGATGAAGAGCGGGTCGCCTTCGCGAGCGACCGTAGCGGGCAGACCCAGGTGTACGTCGCCGAAGTCACGCCGTAGGACGACCGGCGAACGGGCGGCGTGCGACTTACCGTTTCTTCATCCACTCGGCAAAGGCGTGCGGGGCGGCCATCGTGGACAGGCGGCTCTGCCGTACCAGCGCCCACTCGCCAAACAGGTGGGACTCCTTGATCTCGCGCAACGTCACGGGAGTGTCAAGCCGCCGCACGAACTCAAAATCCACCACCGTCAGCTTTTCGTTCTTCGGATCCGGTCGCGGCTCGGAGGCCACCTTCGCAATGCCGACAATCTTCGCGTCGCTCATGCTGTGATAAACGTAGACCGTGTCGCCCGGCTTCATTTCGCGGATCGCGCGCAAGGCCTGCGGATTCTTCACCCCGTCCCAGACGGTCTTCCCGTCCCGCTCCAGGTCGTCGATCGAATAAGTCTCGGGGTCGGTCTTGGCAAGGAAATATTTCATAAGAGATTTTTAAGAGCTGCTTCTACCCGATCGTAGCGGAACTTGTAGCCGCTTTCCCGCGCCACAACGGGCAGCACGCGCTGGCTACCCAGAAGGACCTGCGCCATTTCTCCAAAAAGCGCGCGCAGGGCGAACGCGGGCACGGGGAAAATTGCGGGGCGGCTAATCGCCGAAGCCAATTTCGCGGTGAAGTCCGCGTTGGTCACCGGAACCGGCGCCGTGCCGTTCATCACGCCCTTCAGCGGCTGTTCCACTGCGTGGCGGATCAAGCCGGCGAGATCGTCGACGTGAATCCAGCTCATCCACTGACGGCCCGAGCCGAGCCGTCCGCCCACACAAGCCTTGAACGGCGGCAACATTTTGGGCAGAGCGCCGCCTTCGCGGCCGAGGACCACGCCGATGCGCAGCTTCACCACTCGCATTCCCAGCGCTTCGGCGAGGCCCGCCTCCTTTTCCCATGCGACGCAAACATCGGTAAGAAATCCCTCTCCGGGGGCGGACGACTCCGTCAGGACTTCATCGCCGCGCGAACCATAAATGCCGATCGCCGACGCGCACACAAGCACAGAGGGTCGCGGCGAGGCTATCGAGAGTCCCTGAATCAGGTGTCTTGTCCCGCGAACGCGGCTCTCGCGGATCCGGGCTTTTGCCTCGGCGCTCCAGCGCTGTGCGACCGGCTCCCCCGCCAAATGCACCACGGCGTCCATTCCCGCAAGGCTCTCGGCCGGCGGCTCTCCGGCCATGGGGTCCCACCGCATGGCCGACGTGCGTCCCAGAGCACAGACGCTGTGTCCCGATCCTTCAAGAGCGCTCCTCAATCGCCTGCCGATAAATCCGCTCGCTCCGGTAATCGTGATCTTCATGCGCTACGCTCCAGCTCGCGAATCTCGCGGATGTACGCCGCCGTGTCCGTCTTGCGTATCATGCCGTCGAGCGACATATACCGAATCATCCCAAATATAGGACGTTCCCGCCAAGGACGGTCGTGCAGACCAAAACACCACAGGATGTTCGTATAAGTGTTCGGATCGCGTCCGTCGAGCGCCCAACGGTCATGGATGTAGAGCATGGTTTCAAGGGCGTCCGCGCACGTCGCCGACCACTCGATGATCTTCTTGCCCCAGTACATGCGGTAGTACCCGTGAATTACGCCTTCGACCAGCATTTCCCGCTGGCACGCATTCCACAACTCGTCGTGAGTTTCGGCGCGCGCGAACCGATCGCGATCGTAGACGTAAGGCCGCTCGTCGGCGGCATGTTCCACCAGCGTCGCCTGGGCCCAATGGGGCAGGCTCGTCAGGGAGCGCGGGTTTTCCGCAAAGCGCGCGAAGTTATGCGCCAACTCGCGGCGAACGATGAGCTCTTCCTGGAACGCGGGCTCGCTTCGCGTCGCGAGCGCCACCTCAAGGGCTGAAATGTGGCCGAAGCGAAGGTAGGGGCTCAGGCACGAATTGGCGTGTTTCGAAGGCTCGTTCCGCAACGTGGCGTACCGGTTGATACTGTGCTCCACGAAATGAGCCAGGCGCCTTTCGGCTTCGAGAACTCCTCCGCGGATGGAGAGCGATGGTTTCACGGAATGATCGATTTCGCACGCGGCAACCATCCGCGGGATGTCAACCACGGTCACGGCAGGGCATGCGCCTCTCGGGTAACGCTGCTTCAAGCGCACGGGTTCCATTGGAGCGAGGTAGTGCGGAAGCATTCGCGCGATTTTGGGGCGAATGGAATACGCCGCATACTCGCGCTTTTCGAACATGCCGATAGGAACGATGCAACTGGATTCGACGGCGACGGCCGCCACAGGCAGGTCGAGGTCGAGGGAGAATAGCTCCGGATCGTCGTCGGTGACCAGAGCAGCGGCCGAAGCGGCGGCGCGGGGAAGAGCGCTCGGCTCCGATCGCTTTCGTCCGAAGTGAAATTCATACCCGCACCCCAGAGCCTTGAGTCGGCGCGCGGTTTCCGGTACGCCTTCGAGCGCAAATGTGTGCATCCGGTCGTTGGCGGAGAGTCCCTCGCAGGTGAGCTCCTCGAAGCAAAGCAGTGGCAGGCCCAAGTCGTTCGCCCACCCCGCCGCGTAGGAGAGGGCGTGGTTCCACTGCGCCCGCCGGTTCCTCCGCATCCAGTACAAGACATACCGCGCGTCCGGATGGACGGGGGCGTCGTTCAATCTGCGCACGCGCTCTTCCACGGCTAATTAATTATGGGCCTTACGGCGCCGGCCTTACAATAGAGTGACATGCCGCGAGCCTGGAACCGCGCGAAATTGCTATGGGGGTACCTGACGCGCCGGACTTCGCTCAGCGGACTTCCGGTCGAGTATATCGTCGAAACCACGGCCAAATGCAACCTTTACTGCCCCATGTGCCCGCGTGAAACGCACAAACAGCCGAAGGCCGACATGGCGGACGAAATCTTTCACAGGCTGGTGGCGGAATCGGGCAAGACCGCCGAACACATGATGCTCATCGGCCTGGGCGAGCCGTTCATGGACCCCAAAATCTTCGACCGGATCGAGTATTGCGAACGCCACAACATCTCGACCCTGCTATCGACCAACGGCACTTTTCTGGATGAAAAGATGGCGGAGCGTCTACTCGCGACGCCGCTTGAACACATCACTCTCAGCTTCGACGGCGCGACGAAGGAGAGTTTTGAGTTTTACCGGAAGGGCGCGCGCTTCGAAAAGGTCCGCGATAACTTTGTCCGTTTCGCGCGAATGAAGAAGGATCGCGGCGCAAGCATTCAGATCGTGGTCCAGATGGTCCGGATGGAACGCAATGCCGGCGAAGTGGAGGACTTTCGCGCTTTCTGGAGGGCCGTGCCGGGAGTCGATCAAGTCCGGGTCAAGGAAGACGAGACCAACCTGATGCGTCCCGGCGCGGGCCACGCGGCTTCGGAATGGAAGCACCCTTGCCACTACTTGTGGCGCGGCCCGATGTATGTGAAGCAGGACGGCAACGTTTACCCATGCTGCCAGAGCTACATGCTGGATGGCGCGCCGCTCGGCAATATCGGCGAAACGCCGCTCGGCGAGATCTGGAATTCGGACGGCATGCGAAGGATGCGGGAGCTGCACGTAGCTGGGCGCGCGACCGAAATCGACATCTGCTCACGGTGCTGCACAACGATTCCACACCCGCTACTGGTTGCCGGCAGCCTGCTGTTTCATGGGAAGACGGTGCGTCGCCTCTTACCCTTTGTCGAGCGGCTGGTTTACCTTACAGGGCTACCGGGCCGCTTGCTGAATCCGCCGAAACCGGCGCCGCGAATCGACGAGCTGGTTCAGATCGGCGGCGAGAACGGGCATTCGCCTCCCGGCAATTCGCCTTCTGGCAATTCGTCCTCTGGCAAAGGCGGGCGGGACCAGCTATAATCGAAAAACCGCCACTTTCCAACAGTATCCTTTATGTTCCTCAGTGTTAAGGAGATGGAGATCCGGAAGGTCCGTTTCGACGAGACCGTTCCACCCGGGAAGATCGATTATTCCCGCGCCGACGTCCGTCAGATCTCGCCATTGGTCGCCGTCGGCTCGGCGGTGATGGTGGAGAACGCCGAAGGCGAGGTCCATATCACGGGCAAGTTCAAGGTGGATTTGGAGGCCGATTGCGACCGCTGTCTCGGCCGCGCGAGTTTCCCGATCGAATCCGCTTTCGACCTGTTCTACATGCCCGCTCCCTCCGCCAAACCCGAGCACCATCACCGCAGTCCCCGCGAAGAGGAAATCGAACTGGACGAGGGAGAATCCGAGGTCGGTTTCTACGAAGGTTCCGGACTTGAGCTGAACGATGTTCTGCTGGAACAGATCCTGCTCGCTCTCCCCATGCAACGAATTTGCAAGGAAGACTGCCTCGGGATCTGCCCGGTTTGCGGCCGGAACCGCAATGAAACGTCTTGTTCCTGCCGCGAGAAGCCGGCGGACGACCGCTGGAAAGCGCTCCGCGATCTGAAGTAAACTGTTACAGTTAAGAGAGAAACATGCCGAATCCAAAACGCAGACACTCGCAGGCCCGCACGTCCAAGAGGCGCGCCCACGACAGCCTCAAGAAACAGGGCCTTTCCGAATGCCCAACCTGCCACGAACAGAAATTGCCGCACCGCGTGTGCCCTCATTGCGGCCAGTACAAGGGTCGAGAGGTAATCGAAGTAGCACAGGCGTAGCGCACGCATATGCCAGGCGCGACCATTGCATTGGATGCCATGGGCGCCGACCACGCGCCAAGACCTGAAGTCGAGGGCGCGATTCGGGCAGCCAAGGACCACGGCATCAGGGTCATTCTGGTTGGACGTGAGGAAGTGGTGCGCCGCGAGTTGGCGCTGCACGACGGCTGGGAGTCGCTCCCCATCGAAATCCATCACGCAAGCGAGTTCATCACCATGGAGGACAGCGCGGCGAAAGCCGTGAGGTCCAAGCGCGATAGCTCGATGCGCGTGGCATCGCGCCTGGTGCGCGAAGGGGCCGCCCAGGGCTTCGTGTCGGCCGGTAATACCGGAGCGGTTATGGCTACGGCAAAGATGGTGCAGGGCGTGGTCCCGGGCGTCGAGCGCCCTGCGTTGGGCGGCGCCTTCCCCACGCTCAAGAACCCCGTTCTGATGCTCGACGTGGGGGCGAATGTGGATTGCACGCCGCGAATGCTGGCTCAGTTCGCGGTGATGGGCGAGATCTATTCGCGAATCATTCTGCATTGCGAGAGCCCGCGGGTCGCACTGCTTTCGATCGGCGAAGAAGAGCACAAGGGCAACGAATTGACCCGCGCCGCAATGGCGCTGCTGAAGACGCTGCCCATCAATTTCATCGGCAACATCGAAGGCAGCGACATGTACGCCGGAAAGGCCGACGTCATCGTCTGCGATGGTTTTATCGGCAATGTTGCGCTTAAAGTGAGCGAGGGGCTGGCGGAGATGATTCGCAGCATGCTGCGCGAATCGTTCGAGGCGTCGGTCACGCGGAAGATCGGCTACATTTTATCCAGAAGCGGTTTTGTCGATTTCCGGAAGCGGGTCGACTATTCCGAATACGGCGGCGCTCCGCTGATCGGCGTTCAGGGCGTCTGCATCATTTGTCACGGGCGGTCGAATGCAAATGCGATCAAGAACGCCATTCGCGTCGCCGCCGAATTTTCGACCGGCAACATCAACCTGCAAATTGAGAACGGACTGCGCTCATGGTCTCGGGAGAAGATAGCGCAGCCGATTTGACATCAACCTTGCATGAAGCGCTCCGCCTTGATCTTCGCAATTCTGGCGCTGCCCGCGGTCGCGCAAAAGCTCGATCCGGTCACCTGGGCCATGTCCCTGACTCCGGCGAAAGCCGCGCCGGGATCGAAGACTTTGGCGCGCGTTTCCGCGAAGATTGAGCCTGGCTGGCACCTTTACTCGCTGAGCGTTCCGAAACCGATTCGCGCAACCGCGGTTTTCGTGGAGCATGAATCGGTGGCTTCGTCGTCCCTCTATTTTCAGGCGCCGAAGCGCGCTTTCGATCCCAATTTCGGCTTTGACACGGAAACCTACGAGAACTCCGCCGAGTTCCTGGTGGAGCTTGAGTTGAAACGAGATGCCCAAGCCGGGCCGGTTGAAATTACGGCGCGGGCCCGCTATCAGACCTGCAACGATAAGATGTGCCTTCCACCGGTTACTCGCACGATGACGGCGGCTCTTACGCTCGATGCGGCTACGCCCGCCGCGGACGTAACGATTCCGGCGGGATTTTCGAAGTACGTCTCCGGCGCCCCGCGGGCGTCCGCGCCCGGCCAAGCTCCGAAAACCGCCGGGGCCGAAGGGATGGGAGAATTCCTTGGAATCGCGTTCGGCTTCGGCCTTTTGGCGATCTTTACGCCCTGCGTGTTCCCGATGATTCCAATCACGATGTCCTACTTCCTGAACAAACCCCAGGGAGGCAGGGCGGCCAGCCTGATCGACGCGAGCGTATTTTGCCTGGGAATCGTCGCGCTCTTTACTTCGCTCGGGATTGCCGCGACCGCCCTGCTGGGTCCTTTCGGCATAGTCCTGATAGGCTCGAACGTCTGGGTAAACACGTTCATTTCCATCGTTTTCCTCGTTTTCGGCCTGAGCTTGCTGGGAGCGTTCGAGCTTACGATACCCTCGTCGATCCTGACCCGGCTCGACGGCGCTTCTCAGCGTGGAGGGTTCGGTGGGACGCTCCTGATGGGACTTACGTTTTCGCTCACGGCGTTTGCCTGCGTCGGCCCATTCGTGGGACCGCTGCTCGCGGCGTCGGTCACCGGCGGCAAACTCCGTCCGGTTCTCGGTATGACGTCGTTCGCCTCCGGACTCGCGCTTCCCTTCTTTCTGCTCGCCGTGTTTCCGGCATACCTCAAGCGTCTGCCGAGAAGCGGCGCTTGGATGGCGCGCGTCAAGATCGTGATGGGCTTCCTGATTCTGGCGACGATGCTCAAGTACGCGAGCGGCGTCGACCAGGTGATGCAGTGGGGGTTCCTCACAAGGGAGCGTTTCCTGGCGGCGTGGGTCGTCTTGTTCGCCATGGCCGGCCTCTATCTGCTCGGCTTCCTGCGTCTCGAGGGCATCAAGCCCGACGACACGTTGGGCGTACCGCGGCTCCTCATTGGAACGGCGTTCCTGATCTTCGCGATGAGCCTCATTCCCGGGATGTTCGGCGGGGCGCTGGGAGAGTTGGACGCTTATGTGCCGCTCTCCGCGAAGAGCGCGGCTTCACCCGGCGCGGAAGCCGGTCTGGTATGGACGAAGAATCAATACCGGGAGGCGCTCGACCGGGCGAAACGGGAAGGTAAGCTCGTCTTCGTGAATTTCACGGGATACGCCTGCACCAATTGCCATTGGATGAAGGCCAACATGTTCCCGCGCCCCGAAATAGCCGCCGCGATGAAGGAGTTTGTACTGGTGGAACTCTACACGGACGGCACCGACGGCGCTTCGCGCGCGAATCAGGAGCTCGAAGAGAGCAAGTTCTCGACCATTGCGATACCGTTTTACGCGATTCTCGATGCGGACGAGAAGGTCGTCGCCACGTTTCCCGGTCTCACCAAAAAGCCACAGGAGTTCCTGGCGTTTCTCAGGACGCCGGCGTCATGAGGCGGGAAACGGGAGGACGAGGCCGGCTCAGAGTTTCCCTTCGATATGCCGCGCTCGCGGCGCTGACGGGCTCGGTTTCGATCGCCGCGCTCGCGGCCGAGAAGCCCATTCGCGGTTTCCCGGCGTCCGCTTTGAAGGAGCGCCACGAGCTTGAGACGCGCGCGCGCGCCATTCCGCAGCCGGATCGCATTCGCGAATACATCAGGCGCATCTCGGATGAGCCTCACCATGCGGGATCCGCGGCATCGAAGGCGGTCGCGGAGCATTTGCTTGGCCTGCTTCGCGGGTGGGGACTGGATGCCCGGATCGAAGAGTTCGAAGCCCTGCTGCCCACGCCGAAATCGAGAACGCTCGAGCTCGTCGAGCCCGGACCTTTCACGGCGAAGCTGGCCGAACCGGCGATTCCGGAAGACGCCGATTCCGGCGACCCCGGGCAGCTCCCTTCCTACAACGCGTACTCGGCCTCGGGCGACGTCACGGGTCCGCTTGTCTACGTGAACTACGGCGTGCCCGAAGACTACGAATATCTGAAGAAGCTGAACATCGGCGTCAAGGGGAAGATTGTGATCGCGCGCTACGGCGGAAGCTGGCGCGGCGTGAAGCCGAAGGCCGCTTACGAGAACGGCGCCATCGGATGCCTGATCTATTCCGACCCGCGCGACGACGGCTACTTCGCCGGCGACGTCTACCCCAAGGGCCCCTTTCGCCCATCGGACGGCGTGCAGCGCGGGAGCGTCATGGACATGGCGGTGCATCCCGGCGATCCGCTTTCACCGGGTTTCGCCTCGGAGAAGGGCGGCAAACGGCTGGCGCTCTCGGAAGCGGCTACGCTTCAAAAGATTCCCGTAATGCCGATTTCCTATGCCGATGCGTCGGCGCTGCTCAAGACGCTTGAGGGCCCGGTGGCCCCCGAAGCCTGGCGCGGTGCGTTGCCTATAACGTATCATCTGGGGCCCGGCCCGTCGAGCGTCCACCTCGCGCTCGATTTCGACTGGTCCACGCACCCCCTCTACAATGTGATCGCGCGGATTCCGGGTTCTGAAACGCCGGATCAATGGGTACTCTACGGAAACCACCACGACGCCTGGGTTAATGGTGCGGCCGATCCGGCAAGCGGCGCGGCTGCGCTGCTTGAAACAGCCCGGTCTTTGGCTGAGCTGCTGAGGAGCGGTTGGAGGCCGAAGCGGACCGTGGTGCTGGCACTCTGGGATGGCGAGGAGTTCGGACTCGTGGGGTCCACGGAATGGGCCGAGAAGCATGCCGCCGAGCTCAAGCAGAAGGCCGTGGCGTATCTGAATTCCGACATGAATGGGTCCGGTGGTTTCGGCGCCGGGGGATCTCACACTCTTGAGAAGTTCATTGAGGAAGTACTCCGAGACGTCCCCGCTCCGGACCTCGCGGGCAAGAGCGTTCTCGACGCCGTCGAAACGGCAAGCAAGGACCGGAAGTTTCGCCTTGGAGCGCTCGGATCCGGATCGGATTACACCGTTTTCCTTCAGCATCTGGGCATCGCTTCGGTCAACGCCGGATTCGACGACCCAAGTTCGAAAGGGATCTACCATTCCATCTACGATTCGTTTGCGTGGTACAGCCGGTTTTCGGACACGAACTTCTCCCGTGGCCGGGCGCTGGCGCAATTCATGTCGACGGCGCTGCTTCGCCTGGCCGACGCTCCGGCGCTCCCTTTCGAATTCGGCGCTCTGCGCGCAACTGTGGCCGAATACGTGGATGAAGTTTCAAAGCTTGCGGCGGACCGAAAAACAAGCGTCCCATTGAAGGAACTTCGCGCGGAGTTGGAACATCTGCGAAGGAACGCATCGGATTTTGAAAAAAACTTCCGCAAAGCGGAACAGCGAGAGGCGCTCAAGGGCGGAGCGAAGGAAGGAAGCAGGGACGAGGCGAACGCTATCCTGATGCGAGCCGAGAGGGGACTCGCTCCGGATGGCGGTCTGCCTGGACGTCCCTGGTTTACGCATCTCCTGTATGCGCCCGGGATGTACACGGGCTACGCCGCAAAAACATTGCCTGGAATCCGCGAGGCAATCGAAGGCGGCAAGTGGGATTTGGCCGCGGAGCAAGCCCGGCGCGCTGCCGATGCCCTCCGGGAATTTAACGCCTCGGTCAAATCGGCTTCTCGCTCGCTCGACGGGCATTAGCCATTTCCCTTTGCATCTTAGCCAGAAACAACTCGGCGGCGAGGGCCTCCAGCTCGCGGTCGAATTCGGCGGTCCAGTCCCCAAGCTTGCGCTCTTTTAGCTTGTCGAGAAGCTTTACTTTGCGGCGGGCCTCGAGGACGAGACGTGTCTGGGCGGCGATTCGGTTTTCGCAGCCGAGCTGGAGCGCCAGGAGCCCCTTGCGCTTCCCGCCGAGGTGCTCGCGGTAGGAATCCCGCGCCGCCAGTTCCTGCGCTTGAGTTTCGGCCTCGGCAACCGGGGCCCGGCCAAGGGCGCTCTGCTCCTCGGAGAGGCGCGCAATAGCGGCGGCCCCCGCGGCGCGTTCTCCGAGCAGGCGTTCGAGCTTGACTTCTTCCGCCTCCGCCAGGCGGCCCCGGAAATCGCGAATACGCTGAAGCGGGAAGGTGAATTTCTTCATTCAAGCTTCTTTAGTCATTCAAGGGTAGCGGTACGGGGCGACAGACGATCGCCTGCCCCACCGGCCTACGGCCCACCGGCTGGCGATTGCAGCAGGGGTTTCCATTCCAAGTCCTTTACGCAGGCAAGGCTCTCTATCCAAGCATCGCCGCCACGGTCTTCATGCTCTGGAGAGTCTCGTCGAGCGGGGTCTTCCGGTCCGGTTCCTGCACCAGGAAACTCTCGAGGCTCGACCGGGCGCGAATGGCGGCGTCGATCTTGGGGTTCGACCCCGCTGCGTAAGCGCCAAGGTTGATCAGATCCTGGGCTCGCTCGTAGGTTGCCATCGCCTCGCGTATCTTGAACGAGGATTCCTTCTGCTCCTTCGTCGCAATCTGGGATGTCAGGCGGCTGACTGAGTTCAGGATGTCGATCGCGGGGTAGTGGCCGGCCGCGCCCAGGTCGCGCGACAGGATCACGTGGCCGTCGAGAATTGAGCGAACCGCGTCGGCAATGGGCTCGTTGAAATCGTCGCCTTCCACAAGAACCGTGAAAAAGCCCGTGATAGAGCCCTTCTTGAAGTTTCCCGCTCTCTCGAAAATCTTCGGCAAGAGGTTGAAGACCGATGGCGTGTATCCCTTCTGGCTGGGAGGCTCGCCGGCCGCAAGGCCTATTTCCCGCTGCGCCATGGCCAGGCGCGTAACCGAATCCATCACCAGGAGCACTTGAAGACCCTGGTCGCGGAAGTACTCCGCCGCGGCGAGGGCCACGAAGCAGGCCCGGATACGCAAGAGCGCCGGCTGGTTGGACGTGGCGACGACAACCACCGACCGTTTCATCCCTTCCGGTCCTAGGTCGTGTTCGAGGAACGCGCGCACCTCGCGGTTCCGCTCGCCAACGAGGGCGATCACAGTGACGTCGGCCGAGTTATTGCGGCACATCGACCCGAGCAGCGTGCTCTTTCCCACGCCGCTACCCCCGAACAACCCGATACGCTGCCCCTTTCCGCAGGGCAGCAAGCCGTCGATGGCGCGCACGCCCGTTACCAGAGGCTCGACGATATGCTCCCGTTCCATAGGTCCCGGAGCCGCCGCAAACAAGGGATAGGATTCAGGCAGGTCGAGCGCGCCGGCTCCAAGGTTCTCGCCGATCGGCGTGCCGAAGCCGTCGAGCACCTGTCCGAGCAGGCCCGGTCCGACGCGGAGCCGCGCGTCATTCGTGCGCGCCACCACCTTGTCTCCCTGCCGTAAACCTCCCAGCTCTTCAAGCGGCATGGAAAGAACCCGTCCGGCGCGAAATCCCACCACCTGGGTTCGAACCGGCGGACCTTCAGCGACGTGAATCTCGCAGAAGTCTCCAAGCGCCACCGCCGGGCCGGCCGATTCGATGAGCAGCCCCGACACGTCGGTCACTTCGCCCGAGGAGCACAGAGGCTCGATTTCCTTCAAGGCCCGGAAATAGGGTTTCAGGTCGATACCGGCGGAGCCGGACGTTTGAGTGGTCATCGCTTTTGGAGATCCGTAAAGCCTCGCTCTATTTCCTGAAGCTGGGCGTCGATGGAGGCGTCGACACGGCCGCGCACGGTTTCAAAAACGGCCGCGCCCCGTTCGAGGGACGCGTCCGCGGTAACCGTAACGGCCGTTCCCGAAGAATTCTTGTTCAGGTGATTCTCGACGATTCCGGAGAAGTCCGGATGAATACGCACGCGCAGCAGGTCCGCCCGGTTGACTTTTTCGAGTCCCGCTTTGATCAAACCCAGGAGAGCTTCCGGATCCATTTGGATCTCCCGCCGCAAGATGCGCTTCGCGACGGCCATCGCTAGACTGACGAGTTCCCCTTCCGTCTCGCGGCGAAGGCGCGGCCTGAAAGTCGCGAGATCCGCGATCGCCTGGGCGAGGCGGACGCCCGCGCCTTGAGCTTCGGCCACCGCTTGCCGCTCCGCCGCGCTTTGCGCCTCCTGGAATCCGCGCCGGTAGGATTCCTCGACTCGCGCGGCGATTTCTCTCTGCAGTCCGGCCGCTTGCGTCCCGTCCTCATCCCCCGCGGCGGACGGGTCTTCGCGCTCTTCCTTGCCGCCCCCGGTGTAGAGGTTGGCGGATCTACGGGCTCCCCCAGCCGGCGCGAGCTTCCACTCGATGGGCTCGATTTCCGCGGGCGAGCCGCCTTGATGAACCCTAGACGACATACTGCTCTCCCACCGCGCCCTTGAGGCTCAACGCCCCTTCGTTTTCCAGTTGCCGCACGACGGCAATGATCTGCTGTTGCGCCGCCTCGACTTCCTTGATCTTGACTGCTCCGATCACATCCATGTCCTCCCGCAGCATCTCGGATCCGCGCTGCGACATGCACTGCAGGAAATGGGTCTTGAGCTGGTCGCTGGTTCCTTTGAGAGCGAGGGTAAGGACCTTCCGGTCCACCCGGCCGAGCACCTCTTTGATGCCTCCGAGGTCGATCAATAAGAGGTCTTCGAAAACGAACATGAGGTGACGGATGGTCTCAACCAGATTCGGATCCTTTTGCTCAATGCTTACAAGAATCTCTTTGCTCGCAGCCGAGTCGAGCCGGTTGAACATCTCCGATACGGCGCGCACGCCACCGTAAGACTCGCGGCTGAATTCGCCGAGGGCTTCCAACTTCTGGCCGATTACTCCGGCGATCTTGCCGATGATCTCCGGTGAGATCTGATCCAGGCCGGCCATGCGAAGCGCGATGTCCGGCCGCATCTCCGGCGGAAGCGAGACCAGCAGCGCGGCGGCCTGCGTTGGATTGAGGTGGGAAAGCACGAGGGCGATGGTCTGCGGATGCTCGTTGTGAATGAACTTGGCAAGCTGCTGCGGATCGGCGTTCTGCAGGCTGTCGAAGCTCACCGCCTCCGTGCCGAGCGTCTTCACCAGGCGGTCGAGCAGTTTCCGCGCCTGCTCCGGCCCATAGGCGCTGACGAGGAGCTTGCGAGCAAATTCCATGCCTCCCTTGAGCACATAGTCGTGCGCTTGGCTCAATTGGTGGAACTCGTCCAATACGGTTTCGGCTTTTTCCGCCGAGACGGAGCCCAGACGCGCCACCTCACGCCCGAGCTTCTGAACTTCGTCTTCTTCGAGCGCTTTGAGGATTTCCGCGCTGGCTTCTTCGCCAAGCGAAACCAGAAGAATCGCCGCCTTCTGAAGTCCGGAAATCTCAGTGGATTTGGGGGGTTTGGCCATAGGTTACCGCTTGCCGCTGTCCTGTATCCAGGTGCGTAGCAACTGCGCCACGACCTGTGGATTCTCCTTCGCCATCTGGCGAAGGTGCTTCGTCATCACTTCCGAGGCTACCGATCCCGCGGGAACGAGCCTCAATGCGGCCACTGCCTCGGCGTCCAACCGCTCCCGTTCGGCCGCCGCTTGCGCAATCAACTGCTGCGCGCCGGCGTGTCCATTGATGACCTCGGCGCCGGCCGCGCCCGACGTTAGCGCCGTCAATGCGGCGGCGGTGACCCGCTTCTTCCGCCGGAGCTGGCGGACCAGAATAAATATTCCGCCGGCAATTAGCAAGAGGGCTGCAATTGCGCCCCCAACCAGGATTAGCGGGTTCACTCCGACAAGATATTTCTGCAGAGCGGGCGGTAGAACGAAAGGTTGCGATTGAGGAACTGCCGGCTGCGCCTTGGGCACGCCGGGCGGTTGAAGGCTGAGCGTGGTCTCAAAGGGCAGGCTCTCAATAATGAGCTGATCTCCCCGTTCGGGAATCAGACCGGTCGCCGCCGCAATCTGGTCGCGGTATTTTTTCAGCGTCTCGGGCGAAGGAGGTTCAAGAATGCGTTTTGTGGCGGCGCCGGCGCCTTCCCAACGCACGCTCTGATCGACCAGGACGGAAAGGGAAACCCGCTTCACGACCCCCTGGGGAACGCGCGTGTGGCGCAGAGTCTTGCTCGATTGATAAGTGGTGTTTTGCGTCTTTCTCGACACGCTTGTGGCGCCGCCGTTCGGCCTCTGCGGGGGGCGCGGGAGATTCGCGGCCGTGCCTGGCGCGCCGGCCGACAGGGTATTACCCGAGGAGTCCTCGGTCTGCTGCGATGTCACCATTACCGACTTGGTCGGATCGTAGGTCTCGTCCGTCTGCTCCACCAGAGACATATCGACCTCGACCGTAGCCCCTGCCCGAAACCGCTCCGGGGCGAGCACAGGCTCAAGCGTCGCGCCGATTTTGTTGATGAGGTCGCGCTCCATCTTCTGCCGGAATTCGAGAGACGACTCGGGCGGCTCGATACCGCCCTCGACCCCGGCCTTCCGGGGACTGTGGAGAATCTTGCCCTGAGTGTCTACCACCGATACGGATTCGGCGGCCAGTTGGGGTACCGCGCTGGCAACCAGATAGCAGATCCCCATTACGGACTGCGGCGCGAGTTTCGCGCCCGTGTGCAGGCTGAGGATGACGCTCGCCTTCGCGTCCTGACGGGATTCGATGAAAACCGAGTCTTTCGGTTGGCTGATGTGCACGCGCGCCGACTCCACAGGCTCCAAAGTCCGGATGGAGCGTTCAAGCTCCGCTTCAAGGGCCCATTTTTCTTTTGATTTGATCTCTTCGTCCGTCGCGCCGAAACTGGGGCGCTCGAAACTTTCGTAGCCGGGCCGCCCGCTTCGGGGAAGCTGAGCGGACGCCATCTGCACGAGCATGCCGTCCACCTTATCGGCGGCCACGCGCACCGTGGTTCCGTTATTCGTCAGCCGGTACTCGACACCCGCTTCCTTAAGCTTCAGAACTACCGCGCCGGCGTCCGCGGGAGACAGGCGCGAATACAGATCTTTGAATTGCCGCTCGGAATTCCAGAGAGAAAGATAGTAGAGGCCGGAAGCAACCGCCAGCGCGGCGGCGACAGTGGAAATTTTTTGTTTGAGAGTCAGACTTTCGAGTAGCCGCTTGAGTTGATCCATTTCCTGGTTCTCTTAGGAAGTCTTCGTTTGGCTGCCGCGCCTGCGCTTCCTCACATCTGCATCCGCATAACTTCCTGATAGGCCTGCACCACTTTCCCGCGAATCTGATTAAAGAGCTCAAAGGCAAGCTCGGCGCGCTGGGTGGCCATGATCGTGCGGTGAAGGTCTTCGCCATCGCCGCTCAAAAAATTCTCTACTTGTTGATCGGCATTTTTCCCGAATTCCCCTACTCTTCCGACAGCCGCCTTGAAAACGTCCTGAAACCCGCCGGAATCCGCGGCCGAAGGAACGGCGATCTTGACAAGGGGCGCCATTGCGCCCAGCGAGCTGATAGAAATCGGCATGGAATATTGTCCTTATCTAAGTAGGTCGATCGAACGCTGGATCATGTCTTTGACGGCCGTCATGGCCGCGACGTTGGCATGAAAGGCGCGGGTGGCTCCCATAAGGTCCACCATGTCCTCGGCCGGATTCATTCGCGGGAAACCCACGTAACCCTTTTCATCGGCGTCGGGATGGCCCGGCAGATAGCGCTTCTCGGGATCGCGCATATCCTGGAAAACTTCCTGTACCTGGACACCGGTCGAGAAGGCCCCCATCTCCTGTTGGAAGACGGCGGAGAAGGGCGAACCCTGCGGCTGACTGGCGAAGATGACGTCTTTGCGCCGGTACGGGCCCCCTTCCGGCGTGCGAGTCGTCTCGGCGTTCGCCAGATTCTCTACCAGCACTTCGGCGCGAGTGCGTTGCGCTGTGAGTCCGGAGGCGCTTACGGAAAGCGCGGATAGTAAGCTCATTAGGTCCTTCCTTCCTGGATGGCGCTGCGAACGGCGCGCAACTGGCTCTTTAGCAGGCTCGCCGCGAGATTGAATCGCATCGCGTTTTCCGAGAGCAGGCGGCTCTCGCGGTCGATGCTCACGTTGTTTCCGTCGTTCTTCATGGTGAGTCCCTCGACATCGAGAACGTTCGGCGTCCCGCCTTCCATCTGGCTCATGAATTCGAACTGGAAATCCATGTCCTTGGTCTTGTACCCGGGCGTGTCGGCGTTGGCGACATTCCCGGCGGTGAGTTTCTGCCGCTTTGCGAGCAGATCCATGTAATGTTCGAGCCTGGAAGCGATTGGGTTCAGCACGCAAGGGAAGGGGCACGCGGGCTGCCACGCGAGTTTCGTTTGGATTGTGTAACTTGGGATGGAAGTGGAGGCGGGAAACCGCCACTAGCCGGCGCCGGTGGCAATTTCTTGCCGCGCGGACGGGCGCTCACGGCCAGTTCCAGCCCGGTCCGTCACCTCGAAACCGGCCGTTGACCGTCGCGAAGGTGGGGCGGGCCACCGCCACCGTGGCCTGTCCCGTGCGGAGCCGAAACGCAGGCGACAAAACGTCGATCGCCCGCCCCACTCTCCATTAGAGTTGCAGCGGTTATCTTGTGGCGGGGGCTTAGCGGGGCCTTGGCGGGGGAATTCCGTCGCCCAGAATGGATGCGCCGCCTTCACTCACATAGTTGCGGTTCCATGCCGGGATTTCGATGACAACGTCTCCCGTCACCACCGCCTGGCATCCAAGCCGTGAGTGAATCGTGAGGTCGGCGGCCATGTCGAGGCGGTCCTCTTCGTCCTCTTCCATGGGGGACAGGTTCCGCTCGCCCTGTTTGATCACGACATGGCACGTCGTGCAGGCGCAGTTCCCGCCGCAGGCGTGCTCCAGGTGCAATCCGCTCTCCGGAAAATTCAGTGCAATATCGAGCAGGGACCCGGGCAGCCCGTGACCCATGTCCTTTAGAGTTGCGGGGTCGAACTCCACGGTAATACCGGCGGGCAGGAACGTCACTTTTGGCACGTTCCATTGTACCGTGTCCCGATTGCCGGCATACCCAAGCTTTCGGGCTCCACTCGGTTTAGTGGCCCAGTCTATTGCGCCGTCACAAACCGCACGTCGCCGAACGATTCCGGGGTGTGGAAGCCCCTCGCCGGCGGCGCGACCGGGGACCACGTGCTGTTCTGCTTGTCCGTAATACCGCCCGTCCGGTTCAGGTTCAGCCGCCATTCGTCGCCGTTTCGGGGCGGCGTGTGCGCGGCGTCCTTCGCGAAATTCCGCAGCGGAATCGCCAGCTCGACAATCCAATTTGCGTCTCCTGCCGCTTCCTCCTTGCGCGGTTGGCCATGAAAGGTCGTCCTGTAGATCACGCCCTCCGGCTCCCAGGTGGGCGGTCCTTTCCACCAGTCCGTCCGGCAGCGGTTTAGCATCGTGCCGATCGCGTTGATCTCAAAGGTGTAGTAGTTCGTCACCTTCGCCGGGTTCGGACTCAGAAAAATCTCGACGCAATCGTCCCTCGATACGGGCCCGTGGCGCTCCGTAACGCTCGCCGAAATGTGCTTGTCGCGGCAGAACCAGCTTACGTACAGGTTCTCGTCGTCCCACAACATTTTTGCGGCGGTCTGCTCCTTCGCGCCTCCGGTCCACCAGTTGAAATGGAAGTCGCCCACAGTCCGGGCGCGTTTCCAGGCGGCCTCGTCAAGCTCTCCGTCGATCTTGATCCCGCCTTTCGCGCGGTGGATATCGTACTTGGCGCGCGGCGGCGCAAGATGCGGCAGCAGCCACTCGACCCGGTCCTTCACCGCCTCTTCGTTCAAACCGTGGCCGGCGTCATACCAGAGCGCCTTTTTCGGCTCCTTGGCTGCGGCGAAGAACTCCCGTCCCTTCGCCTCGGACACAAAGCGGTCGGTCCGGCCGAACTGGAGCAGCACCGCCGCCTTGGCTTGCGCGATGTGTTTCACGGGATCGAGAGGGGCAAGCCGGGCGATGAACTTCTCTCTCGCCTCCGGCTCCATCTTCGGTCCGAACAGGAACCAGTCGCTGAAGGACACCGTGCCCGCCTGCAAAGCATATGCTTTGACGCGCGGTTCCACCGAAGACATCGTGGCGCCGTACATGGCCCCGAAATCGTGTCCCACGTAGGCGATGCGCTTCGCGTCCACGCCCGGTTGCGCCAGCAGAACGTCGATCGCGCGGCGGAGCGCTTTCACTTCCTTGACGGAGTTCTCGAAGTCGTCCGCGCGGTTGCGGGAGGGGAACCACTTCGGATCGGACCACATGGTTTCAACCAGCAGGGAAACCGTCCCCCGCGCGGCCAGCGTGACGGCCTCACCCAGAAATTGCGTGCGGTTCGAGGTCTTCGACTCCGGCTCATACCAATGCACGAATAGCACGCCCGCATGGCTTTCGCCGCTCTCCGGCCGCACCACATAGGCCGCCGTTCGCTTACCGTCAAGGGCGGCGAAGGTGATATCTTGAATGCGCGCTCCGTCTCGCGTCTCGATGTGAACCTCCTGGACGTCGAGCGGCAGTTTGCGGTCGTACTCGAAGGAAAGACCGGCGGCGAGAAACGCAAATAAAGGTAGCGCAAGCATGATTTGCCGCCATTGTACCGGAACTGGGGTACCATATGCGGGATGAGCCGGATTTCACTCGCCGCGCTGTCCGCCCTGATTCCCGCCGCATTTCTCGGGGCGCAGACCATGCGTCTCGAGACCATGCAGGGAAAGTCGATTCTACTCTTCACCCCGCACCCCGACGACGACACCTTCTGTTGCGCCGGTACTCTGGCGCTCCTCGCGAAGAACCGCAACACCGTCCGAATTGTGATCTACACGAACGACGACAAGGGCTCCTACGATCCGGAAATGACCAGCGAACGCCTCGCGCGCATTCGAAAAGCGGAAGAGGAAGAGGCCTGCCGCATACTCGGAATCCCAAAGGAGAACATCATCTGGCTTCCGTACCACGACGGGATGCTCGAGTACGCGAATCCGCGCGACCTCGTCGAACAGGTCACGGCGCTGATTCGAACTTACCGGCCCGAGGCCGTCCTTTCCGTCGACCCCGGCGAGGAGAGCGTGCGCCGGCACAAGACCGACCATCGAATGGCCGCGGGCAACACAATCGACGCCATTCGCGCCGCCGAGTGGCATCTATACTTTCCGAACCAGCGTCTGCATCAAGGCCTTGCGCCATGGAAGGTACCGTTCGAATACTTCTATTACGCCTCCGCCAAAGACGCCAACTATTTCGTCACCATCGACAGCGTTGTCGACCTCAAGTTAAAAGCCGCCGCTGCCCACGTCAGTCAGTTCCCACCGTCCATCGACCGTTACCGCCCGGACTGGGAACCGGAACGGTTGGAGAAACTGAAGGCCGGCATGCGCTCGCGAATCCCGCGGAAAGACGGCCACTATGTGGAAGCCTTCCGCTCCTCCCGGAGTTTCAACCAGCAATGAAACGATCAGGCCTTCCTTTACTGTTACTGTTACTGCTCACTTCCGCCTGCATGAACAAGAACGCCAAGAAAGAAGACAGCCTCGTGGAGCCCGTTCGGGACGTCCACTCCTACTCACGTCCGGATCGGGTCCGCGTCAAGCACGCTGTCCTGGATCTGGAGGTGAAGTTCGACAAGAAGACGCTGGAAGGAACCGCCACGCTGACCGTTGAGCGCCCGGACCCCTCCGCGCCCCTGATTGTGGATTCGAAGGATTTGAACGTCAATGCCGTTGAAATCTCCGCGGATGGCAAAAACTTCGCCGAAGCCAAGTTCCTCAAGGGCGCTTCCGATCCCATCCTGGGAAGTCCGTTGACGGTGGATCTGCCCGCGGGTGCGGCGCAGGTGCGCTTTCGATATTCGACATCGCCCCAAGCGGCCGCCCTCCAGTGGCTCGAACCGGCTCAGACCGGCGGGAAGAAGTCGCCCTTCCTGTTCACGCAGTCGCAAGCGATCAACGCCCGCAGTTGGATACCACTGCAGGACTCCCCCGGGGTCCGCATCACCTACGACGCGCTAATCCGCACGCCGAAAGGTCTGTTGGCGTTGATGTCGGCCGAGAACGACCCCGCCGCCAAACGCACCGGCGAGTACCGGTTCCGCATGTCGCAGGCGATTCCGTCTTATCTGATGGCCCTCGCCGTGGGCGACCTCGTGTTTCGGACGACCGGAAAGCGCAGCGGCGTCTACGCCGAGCCGCCGATGCTTGAGCGCGCGGCGCGCGAGTTTGAAGACACCGACGAAATGATTCGCGCCGCCGAAGCCTTATACGGCCCCTACCGCTGGGACCGCTACGACATCCTTGTTCTGCCGCCCAGCTTCCCCTTTGGCGGCATGGAGAATCCGCGGCTCACATTTGCGACGCCCACGGTAATCGCCGGAGACAAGAGTCTGGTGGCGCTCGTCGCCCACGAACTGGCTCATTCCTGGTCCGGTAACCTTGTGACCAACGCGACCTGGAGCGACTTCTGGCTGAACGAAGGCTTTACCGTGTATCTCGAATGGCGGATTCAGGAGACCGTTTACGGCCGGAAACGCGCGGAAATGGAGCGCGTGCTCGCCGCGGACGACTTGGCGCTCGAAATGGCGAAGCTGCCTCCAGGCGACCAGATTCTCCACATCGACCTTAAAGGACGCGATCCGGACGACGGGGCAACCCAAGTCCCGTACGTGAAGGGGGCACTATTCCTATTTGCCATGGAACGGTATTTCGGACGCTCGAAATTCGATCTGTTCCTGAAGAGCTACTTCAGCGAACGTGCGTTCCAAAGCATCACGACCGCGCAGTTTCAGGAGGTTCTGAATCGAACTCTCTTGAACCTGAATCCCGGATTGATGACCGGCGAGCAGGTCGAAGAGTGGCTCTTCAAGCCCGGACTGCCCTTGGACGCCCAGCTTCCGCCGACGGATGTTTTCGACCGCGTGGACGGCAACGCAAAAAACTGGATCAACGGTCTCGCGTCGCTTGCCCAGGTTGACTCGAAGAAATTGAGCACGCCCGAGTGGATTCGCTTTCTCCGCATGGTGGCTCCCAAGCTTGACGGCGCCAAGATGCGCGAGCTCGACGCCGCTTTCCACTTCACACAGACGGGCAACAGCGAGATTCTGAGCGAGTGGCTGCTGCTCGCGATTCAGCAGAAGTACCAACCCGCCGACAGGCGTCTGGAGGAGTTTCTGTGCACTGTCGGGCGCCGCAAATACTTGAAGCCCCTTTACGAGGAGTTGGCGAAATCTCCGGAAGGAAAAGAGAAGGCGAAGACGATCTACAAAAAGGCGCGGCCGCTTTATCACCCCATTGCCGACGCGACCATAGCTAAGTTATTGAAATAGAACAGCGCTCTATAATGCTGTACCAGTACCGTCACGAAAGAGGATGAGCCTTTAGCCCTAGTACTGGCTTGCTTACTCCCTCTTTCCAAGGGACAATAGCATGTCGCCGCCTAAACGAGATCTGTCAATCATGACCGTACACGCACGGAAAATGCTTCTTCGCCTTGCGCTGTCCGCTCTCGCGGTTCTGTGTGTCTTCGCGCCCCACGCCGCCGCAAACGGCGTTCCCCCCTCTTGCACCATCGCCGCCGTCAGCGCACCGAACGTGAGGCATGAGGGGTTTAGAGAGCTTCTCGGCGACGTCGACATCACCTGCACCGGCGGAACGCCCACCGGAAACGGCGTGGCGATTCCAACCTACGACATCAACGTCACCTTCACCAACGCCGACTACGGCTGGACGTACGTAGCTACGGACTTCATCGACATGGTCCTGGTGGTGAACCCCGCCGTCGCGTCGAGCGTGGGCTATTTCCCCTGCCTCGCCGCGAACGGGGTTTGCCCTGGAACCGGAAACGGCACAGGTACAGGCTACTACGGCGCCGGCGCTGGACAGAACAGGAACGTCTTTCAGGCGCAGGCGGCTGGTACACAGATAGGCTTTCCAACAGCGACGTTCAGAAGCATTCCGATCGATCCCCCTGGAACCACCGGGGCCCAAGTGCTGCGAATCAGGAACCTGAGGGGCAACATAGTCTTCTCGGGTCCGAACGGGCCACAGGCGCCGAGAGCGGTCTCGGGTAAAACCGAGTTGCGTTTTGTGGAAATTCAGCTGCCGACACCGATCACCGCGGCGGTTGAAGTCCGTAGTAGTTCCGAGCAGGTCCTCCTCGTTTCGCAGCCGAGTCTGGTTGTGGCGCGGGATACCGGGCTAGGCCTGTCCGCGGCGGTTCGGAATCCTTCCGACTCGGACGGGGGCGCCATGGCGTTCACGCGAAGCACGCCTGTCAATGCCGCTCTGGCCGCGAGTCAGACGGCTTCGGGGCAGATTTCGATGAATCTGAAGTACACCGAAACCCAGGCCGACTCGTTTCGCACGCAAAGTCAGGAGGACGGGTTCAGTTCCCCGTCGTTCCCCGCGACGAACGGACTCGACAAGGTGGGCAAGGCGTCGACGGGCACCCGGTTGTTCGCCTATTTCTCGAATATTCCAGCGAACGTCTCGCTGTACGTGACCACCACGCAGGTTTCCACTGGAACTACGTCGGGCGCAACTGCCACGCTCACGGCGTCGGACGGAGGGGGCGGAGGCGCTTTTTCAGCGGTCGCCGGGACAGGTAACGCGTCGATCTCAGGTTCGGCGCCGTTTTCCAGCATCAAGAAAGTGACGTTGACAAACGGCGGCGGGATTGCGGCGTGGGATGTTCGCGCTTCGAGTCCGGCCACCGTCGAATCGATCAGTTTCGGCGTTGTGGCGGCACACGACTATTCGGTCGCGGTTCCGGCCGTGGGTAGCGCAAGTGTCAACATGAGCCTCGGTCCGATCGACCCGGCGCTCTTGATTCCAGCGGAGCTGCCGACTAACCTTCCGATACCTTTCTTCGACAATCCGTTCTCTTTCCAGTCCCTCTTCACAATGGGAGCGGGCATCCCGGCGATCATTGGTTCGTCTCCTCTGCCAACGGCAATATCGGGCAGTAGCTACGTCCCCTACGCGTTTGGCGTGTTGGACCCGCCGGGCAACCCAAAGTGGGAAGCAAGCGGTCTGCCTGTGGGAATGAGCATTTCGGCCGCGGGTGTGTTGAGCGGCACGCCGGCGGGACCCGGAATTTACCCAACCATCATCCAGGTTTCCTTCGGCGGCGAGCCCATCTCGAAACCTTTCACGCTGCCGGTGTTCGGAATATCGACTCCGGCGCCGCTACAGAGTCCGGTTTCCGGCGTCGCCTATTCACAAACCCTGACGGCGGTGGCAGGCGCCCCTCCGTACACGTGGTCAATGGCTAGCGGATCGCTTCCGGCCGGCCTGACACTAAGCGCTTCCGGCGTCATCAGCGGCACAACCACGGCTACATCTTCTTCCGCCTTCATGATTCGCGTGACGGATGCGGCGTCGCGAAGCGTGACCGCCTCGTATACGCTTTTCCCGCTGAGTCTTTCGCCCCTATCGCTACCCAATCCCGCGGTCGGCGTACCATACAGCCGAACGATCACCGCGTCGGGTGGCGTCCCGCCACTGCTTTCGATGTTCAGCGGTTCTCTGCCCGTGGGCCTGACATTTACGGCTTCGACGGGAACGGTTTCCGGCACGGCAACCTTGACGGGCGCCACAACCATCAATATCATGGCAAGCGACAGTCAGGGCGCGCAGATCACGCGCAGTTACACGCTCTCGCCGCTGAAGATCACGACGCCATCGCTGCCCAACGGACAAGTGGGCGTGGCGTATCCGGCCACGACGCTCGCCGCGGCCGGCGGTACCGCGCCGTACACATTTTCGGCGGGCACGCTGCCTGCGGGATTGTCGTTAAGCCCGGCGGGCGTGCTCAGCGGAACGCCGGCATCGACGGCGGCTGCGACATTTACCGTCACGGCGACGGATTCTGCATCGCCGCAGGTTGCGCATTCGGCGTCGTTCACCATCACCCCGCTGGCAGGGGTCCTCGCCATCGCAACAACGTCCCCGCTGCCGAATCCCGGAGTCGGCACGGTCTACTCGAAGACCTTGGCGGCGGCGGGTGGATCTCCCCCTTACACATGGTCCGTGAGCGCCGGCGCACTGCCTGCGGGATTGACGCTCGGCACGAACGGCGTGCTGAGCGGGACGGCCACATCTACCAGCCCCGCGACCTTCACGGTAAAGGTGACCGACGCTATCGAAGGCACAGCCACGAAGGAGTTCACTGCCTTATCTCCTTTTAGTCTGGCTCCGGCTGCATTGCCGAATCCGGTAGTCGGAACGGCTTACTCGCAGACGCTGACGGCTTCGGGCGGCGCCGCTCCGTTTGCGTTCAGCGTGTCGTCCGGCTTACCCACAGGCTTGAACTTGTCTGCGGCGGGCGCGCTAAGCGGAACAGCCCAGGGCCGCAACGGGGGAGCCAGCCTGCTTTACGGCGGAACCAAGTCGGGGCAGCTGTTAACCATCAACGCCGCCACAGGCGCGGGAACGCTGGTCGGCATCACGCCACCCTTGAGCTCAACGGAGATTGTGTTCGATAGCTTGACCGGGCGGGCTTGGTCCCAGCAAATCGACGGGACTTTTACCATCCGGGAATTCGACATCGCAACCGCTGCGGCGATCGGAGGCGTAGTTCCCGATATCGCTGCCTTTAACGGTCTCGAATACGTCGGCACAACGCTTTACGGGACGACGGTCAGCAACTCCGAAGGCCCGTCCACGCTTCGAACTCTGAATCCCGTAACCGGGGCAAGCGCGCCGATCGGCCTGACGGGGACCGGCCCGATCGCCGGTCTCGCCTACGATAAGCAGGCGGGCATCATGTACGGGATTCAGGGTGGGTCCCCCCCCGGCCAGCCTGTACACGATCAACCTCTCGACCGGGGCCGCGACCGTCGTCGGGAACACGGGTCTGCAATTCGGGAGCCTGGAGTTTGGTCCCGACGGGAACCTCTACGCCGGAAGCAGCGGTGGAGAGGGACCATCGACTCTGTATCGAATCAATCCCTCGACCGGGGCCGCGACGCCGGTGGGCAATATCGGCTTCAACCAACTGACCGGTCTGACCTTGGTCCCCGCATTTGGCGGGTACACCACCGTAGTGACGGTGACGGACGCGAGCGGCGGCACGCTTACGCGACCGTACACGATTAGCCCGCTCGCGATCGTCACGGCCAGTCTTCCCCAAGGAGCAGTGGGAACGGCCTACTCGCATCCCGTTGTGGCCGCCGGCGGATCGGGGAATTACACGTTCAGCTTTTCGGGCGCACTGCCGGCGGGGCTTTCGCTGAACAGCGCGACGGGCCTGATGAGCGGGACGCCCACTTCGCCGGCCGCTTCCGTCTTTAGCATCACGGTCAACGACGGCTCGCTGACCGCGAGCAAGAGCTTTACGGTTACGCCGCTCGGAATTGTGACCGCCACACTTCCCGGAGGCACCGTTGGTACTCCCTATTCGCAGAGCATCGTAGCTACGGGTGGCGTCGTGCCCTACGTATACTCCGTGATTCCGGGGACACTTCCGGCGGGCCTCGCCCTGAGCCCCACAACCGGCACGATCGGCGGCACGCCCACGTCGAGCGTCACAACGCCGTTCACCATTACGGTCATCGACGCCGCGGGGCTTGCGGTCTCGCGAACCTATACGATTTCATTCCTTTCCATCACGACGGCAACGCTTCCGAACGGCGCGGTGGGAGTTGCGTACTCGCAAACGCTGGCGGCGGCGGGCGCCCCGCCCTTCAACTGGACGATCACCGTTGGCGCGCTGCCTGCCGGTTTGACGCTCACCTCGGGGACCGGAGCCATCACCGGAACGCCGACTTCGCCGGTATCGAGCACGTTTACGGTTCAGGTGACCGACGCCGGCAGCGGCACCGCAACCCGAAGCTTTACGGTGGTTCCGCTTGGCATCACTACGAATTCGATTGGAACCGCGAGCGTGGGAAGCGTGTACTCGGCCACCGTTGCGGCGGCGGGCGGCACGTCCCCGTACACGTTCTCGATGGCTTCCGGAACCTTACCCACAGGGTTGTCTCTCTCGGCGGCGGGTGTGATTTCAGGAACGCCTTCGGTCGCCGGACCTGCTACGTTCACGGTCCGGGTTACGGATTCGGTAGGCGGCGCTTCGACCAAGTCATTCACACTTTCGCCGCTGGGGATCACGACGGCGACGCTCGCGAACGGGCAGGTGGGTGTGTCGTATTCGCAGACAGTCGGGGCGGCGGGTGGAACCGCGCCATACACGTTCACGGGTACGCTGCCTGCCGGATTGTCGCTGAACTCGGCGACGGGAGCGATTACGGGGACGCCAGCATCGTCAGCAACTGCTAACTTCACCGTTACCGTCACCGATTCGTTATCGGTCAGCAGCGCGAAATCGTTCACGATCACACCGGTGGCGGCTCTCGAGATCGCAACAGCGTCGCTGTCGAATCCAGGCGTCGGCGTCGTGTATTCACAGACGCTCGCCACCGCGGGCGGCACGGCTCCCTATACGTTCACGTGGACGGGTACGCTGCCCACGGGCCTCACCTTGAGTACCGCCGGGGTTCTTAGCGGCAACCCGTCCGCAGTCGGGAGCTTTACCTTTAACGTCCAGGTAACCGACAACGTGGGCGCGACGGCAACCAAGTCCTTCACGCTTTCGCCGCTTGGGATCACGACGGCGACTCTCGCGAACGGGCAGGTGGGAGTGGTGTATTCGCAGACAGTCGTGGCGGCGGGCGGAACCGCGCCGTACACGTTCTCAGGCACGCTGCCTGCCGGATTGTCGCTGAACCCGGCAACGGGAGCGATTACGGGGACGCCGGCATCGTCGGCGACTGCGAACTTCACCGTTACGGTCACCGATTCGTTATCGGTCAGCAGCGCGAAATCGTTCACGATCACGCCGGTGGCGGCTCTCGAAATCGCAACAGTGGCGCTGCCGAATCCAGGCGTCGGCGTCGCGTATTCACAGACACTCGCCACAGCGGGCGGCACGGCTCCCTATACGTTCACGCCGTCGGGTACACTGCCGACGGGCCTCACCCTGAGTACTGCCGGGGTTCTTAGCGGCAACCCGTCCGCAGTCGGGAGCTTTACCTTTAACGTCCAGGTAACCGACAACGTGGGCGCGACGGCAACCAAGTCCTTCACACTTTCGCCGCTGGGGATCACGACGGCGACTCTCGCGAACGGGCAGGTGGGTGTGGCGTATTCGCAGACAGTCGGGGCGGCGGGTGGAACCGTGCCGTACACGTTCTCAGGCACGCTGCCTGCTGGGTTGACGCTGAACCCGGCAACGGGAGCGATTGCGGGGACTCCGGCATCGTCGGCGACTGCCAACTTCACCGTTACGGTCACCGATTCTTTATTAATCAGCAGCGCGAAATCGTTTACGATCACGCCGGTCGCGGCTCTCGAAATCGCAACAGCGGCGCTGCCGAATCCAGGCGTCGGCGTCGCGTATTCACAGACACTCGCCACAGCGGGCGGCACGGCTCCCTATACGTTCACGTGGACGGGTACGCTGCCCACGGGCCTCACCTTGAGCACCGCCGGGGTTCTTAGCGGCAACCCGTCCGCGGTCGGGAGCTTTCCCTTCACCGCCCAGGTAACCGACAACGTGGGCGCGACGGCAACCAAGTCCTATACCCTTTCGCCGCTCGGCATCACGACGGCGATGCTGCCCAATCCGGGTGTTGATGCGCCGTACTCGCAGACCTTGTTGGCAAGCGGCGGAACGGGCCCGTACACATGGTCCGTTCATAGCGGCGCGCCGCCGCCAAATGTGACTTTGAGCTCCGCCGGCGTACTGAGCGGAACGGCCCTCGCTACCGGAGCCGTGCTCTTCAAGGTGCAGGTGACCGATTCGCTCGGAGTCACGGCGACGAAGGAGTTCACGCTCTCGCCGCTCGCGATTGCAACCCCGGCACTGCCGAATCCCGGAGTTGGAGTCGTCTACTCGAAGCCTCTGACGCCAATGGGCGGAACGCCGCCGTTCCAGTGGTTAATAGCCGAGGGCGCACCGCCACCCGGTTTGGAGTTGACTCCGGACGGCGTTCTGACCGGGGTGCCCCAAGTGCCGGTACCCGCGAGTTTCACTGCCAAAGTGATCGATGCGGTCGGCGGCATCGCCACCAAGCCATTCGCGCTTTCGCCGCTCGGAATTACGACATCGAAAATCTCGAACGGTCAGGTGGGTGTAGCCTATTCGCAGACGCTCGCTACGACCGGCGGTACAGGGCCTTCCTACTTGTTCGATGTCACCGGCGGCGCGCTGCCTACGGGAGTGACGCTCAGCCCGGCTGGCACTCTCAGCGGAATACCCGCATCTGCGACGTCCGCGACGTTCACGGTTAGAGTCACCGACTCGGATTCGGTCACAAGCCTGGCATCGTTCACGGTTACGCCGACGGCGGCTCTATCGATCACAACCGTTTCCCTGCCGAATCCCGGAGTCGGGACAGCCTACTCGCAGACCCTGGCGGCTACGGATGGGACTCCTCCCTACACATGGTCCGTGACCGTGGGCGCGCCACCCGTAGGATTGACCCTCGGCGCGGACGGGGTCCTGAGCGGGATTGCTACCTCCACCAGCCCCGCGAACTTCACGGTGATGGTGACCGACTCGGTCTCAGGCACGGCCACCCAGCCATTTACGCTTACTCCTATTGATCTGGCTCCGGCCGCGTTGCCGAATCCGGTGGTCGGAACGGCATACTTGCAAACCTTGACGCCTTCGGGCGGCACCCCGCCGTTTGTGTTCGGCGTGTCATCCGGCTTACCTACGGGCTTGATCTTGTCCCCGGCGGGCGTCCTGAGCGGCACTCCCCAGCCCCGCAACGGGGGAGCCAGCCTGCTTTACGGCGGTACCAAATCGGGACAGTTGCTAACCATCAATACAGCCACAGGCGTGGGAACGCTGGTTGGGCCGCCGCCGCTGGCAACCTCGACGGAAATTGTGTTCGATAGCTTCAGCGGCCGAGCCTGGTCGCAACAGGGCGATGGGTTTTTCACGATTCGGGAATTCGACATCGCAACCGCCGCCCTGATCGGGGGCCCGATTGAAGACGGCTATGAATACACTGGTCTCGAGTACGTTGGCCCGACACTCTACGGGACCGAAGGTAACCCGTCTACCCTTCGAACTCTGAACCCCACCACTGGGATAAGCGCTCCAGTCGGCCCGACGGGGACCGGTCCAATCACCGGTCTCGCCTACGACAAGCAGGCGGACATCATGTATGGGATCGGCGGTGGACCCGGTCCGTCCAGTTTGTACAAGATGAACCTCTCGACCGGGGCCGCGACCATCGTTGGAAATCCTCTTGCACAGGAATTCGGGAGCCTGGAGTTTGGCCCCGACGGGAACCTGTACGCGGGAACCAGTGGTTCCGAGGTACCCGCTTCGTTGTACCGGATCGATACCGCGACCGGATTCGCGACGCTGGTGGGAACTAATATCGGCTTCAACCAACTGACCGGTCTGACCTTGGTTCCCGCATTCAGCGGGTACACCACTGAAGTGACGGTAACCGACGCGACTGGCGGCACGCGTAAGCGAACCTACACGATTAGCCCGCTCGCGATAGTCGCCGCCAGCCTTCCCCACGGAGCGGTGGGTACGGCCTACTCGCAGCCCGTTGGGGCCGCCGGCGGTTCGGGGATTTACACGTTCAGCGTTTCCTCGGGCGTACTGCCGGTGGGGCTTACGCTGAACGGCGCTACGGGCGTGATCAACGGGACCCCTACGTCGCCCGCCGCAGCAACCTTTACAATCGCGGTCTTCGACGGCGCGCTGACCGCGAGCAAGAGCTTTGAGGTCACGCCGCTCGGCATTGTGACAGCCACGCTTCCGGCGGGTACCGTTGGTACTCCCTATTCGCAGAACATCGTAGCTACGGGCGGCGTCGCGCCCCGTGTTTACTCATTGTCTTCCGGGACGCTTCCGGTGGGCTTTACTCTGGGCCCCGCAACCGGCACGATCAGCGGCACGCCCACATCGAGCGTCACTTCGCCGTTCACCATTACGGTCATCGACGATAAAGGGCTTGCGGTCTCGCAAACCTATACGATTTCTTTCCTTTCCATCACCACGGTAACGCTCCCGAACGGAGCGGTGGGAGTTGCGTACTCGCAGACTTTAACGGCGGCGGGCGCACCGCCCTTCAACTGGACGATCGCCACTGGCGGCCTGCCTGCCGGTTTGACGCTCAACTCGGGAACGGGAGCGATCGCGGGAACGCCAACTTCGCCCGCATCGAGCACATTTACGGTTCAGGTGACCGATGTGGGCAGTGGGACGGCAACCCGAAGCTTTACGGTGTTTCCGCTCGGCATCACCACCAATTCGATTGGAACCGCGAGCGTGGGAACGGCGTACACCGCTAACCTCGCCGCGGCGGGCGGCCTCCCCCCGTATACGTACTTGATCGCTTCCGGAACTTTGCCCACGGGGTTGTCTCTCTCGGCGGCTGGCGTGATTTCAGGAACGCCATCGGTCGCCGGACCTGTTACGTTCACGGTCCAGGCGACGGATGCGGCAAGCGGCGTTTCGGCGAAGTCCTTCTTTCTTTCACCGCTTGGGATCGCGACGTCGTTTCTAGCGAACGGGCAGGTGGCCGTGGCGTATTCGCAGGCGATTGGGGCAGTGGGCGGGGCCGGACCCTATACGCTTGTGGTCACGGGCGGAGCGCTCCCGGCTGGATTGACGTTGAGCGCGGCGGGCGTGATCAGCGGTACGCCGACATCGACGGCGGCGGCGACCTTCACGGTAACTGTCACCGACACGGCTTCGGTGACCAACGCGAAATCGTTTACGATCACGCCGGTGGCGGCCCTCGAGATTGCAACCGCCACGCTGCCGAATCCAAGCGTGGGCGTAGCGTATAACCAGACCTTGCAGACGACGGGCGGGACGGCTCCGTATGCGTTCACATCGTCCGGCACACTGCCCACGGGCCTCGCACTAAGTACTGCCGGCGTTCTTAGCGGCACGCCGTCCGCGACCGGGAGCTTCACCTTCTCCGCCCAGGTAACCGACAACGGGGGCGGGATCACGACCAAATCCTACACCCTTTCGCCGCTGAGCGTCACGACGGCGTCCCTGCCGGCGGGTACCGTTATCGTGCCGTACTCGCAGACCCTGGCCGCGACGGGCGGTACCGCTCCCTATACGTGGACCGGTACGCAATTACCCGGCGGATTGACGCTTTCGAGTGACGGTGTGTTGAGCGGGACTCCGGCCGGCGATGCGACTTTCGGCAGCACCATCGAGGTTACCGACGCCGCCGGGGTGAAGGCTTCGCGGACCCTCTCAATCCTGATCCGGGCACAACTGCTCATCGCCACGACCTCGCCGCTTCCCAGCGCCACGGTGGGTAGCGCCTATTCGCAGACGCTCACTGCGACCGGCGCGCTGCAGCCCTATACCTGGTCGGCTTCGGCGACGGGCGGCTTCTCGGTAACGGCCGCCGGCGCGGTGACGGGGACGCCGTCATCGGCCGGCGCCTTCACCCTCAACGTGACGGTTACCGACAGTACCGGGGTCACCGCGACGAAGGCGCTGGGGATCGCGGCGAATCCGCCGCCGCTTGTGATCGGCACCACTTCCCCGCTCGCCTCGGCGACCGTTGGGACGGTGTATTCCCAAAGCTTCCAGGCGGCCGGCGGCACGCCGCCCTACTCCTGGACGTCGCTCACCGTGCCGGCGGGCCTTACGCTTTCAAGCGGTGGCTCGCTCTCGGGCACGCCGGCTCTTTCCGGCGCCGTCACGATGAATGTAACCGTGACCGATAGCGCGAACGTCTCGGCCTCCGGATCCTTCAGTATCACAGTCAATCCCGCCGCGCTTGAAATCGCTACCGCTTCGCCGCTCGCGGAAGGCACAATCGGGAGCTCGTACTCGCAGGCTTTCGCCGCTAACGGCGGGCGCGGCGGCAACGTCTGGTCGGTCAGCGCCGGCGCGCTTCCGGGCGGGCTCACGCTGAGCCCCGCGGGAACGCTTGCAGGCAGCCCCACGGCGTCGGGAACCTTCACCTTTACCGTGCAGGTGGCCGACAGCGGCGGTACTACCGCCTCGAAGCAATTCCAAGTGAAGATCAACGCGCTCCAGTTGGTGATCACGAGCACGTCACCGCTCGTGGTGGCCACCGTCGGCACGGCCTACTCGCAGACACTGACGGCGACCGGCGGGACCGCGCCGCTTTCGTGGTCGGCAACGGGGCTGCCCGCGGGATTGACCCTGTCGGCTGGCGGAGCGCTTTCCGGGACGCCTACCGCGGCCGGTCTTGCCAACATCAACGTAACCGTCACCGACAGCGCGGGCGTTTCGGCCGGCAAGCCGCTCGCGTTGACCGTTAACCCCGCTCCCATATCGATTACGACGGCTTCGCCCTTACCCGCCGGAACCGCGGGGGCCGTCTACAGCGCAGGCTTTGCCGCCACCGGCGGCGCGCCCCCATACAACTGGTCCGTGATCTCGGGATCGCTCCCCGTGGGGCTATCTATAAGTATCTCGGGCGGCCTGAGCGGCACGCCCCAGACGGCCGGACCGTTCCAGTTCAACCTTCAGGTTGCCGATTCGAGCGGCGGCACGGCTACCAAGCCGTTCACTCTCGCAATCAACCCCGCGCCGGTCTCCATCACGACGCAGTCGCCGATATCGAGCGCCGTGGCCGGTACGCCCTATTCGCAGACGTTCGGCGCCACTGGCGGCACGCCGGGATATACGTGGGCGCTCACCGCCGGCTCTCTGCCCGCGGGCGTTACGCTTTCCCCGGCGGGCGTAATTAGCGGAACGCCAACGGTCGCCGGTTCGTTCACGTTTACGCTTTCGGCGACCGACACTCAAAGCGCGACCGCAACCAGGCAGTTTACTTTCCCCGTCAGCGGCGCGCCGCTGTTGATCGCGACTGCCACGCTTCCGGCCGGAACCGCTGGCTCTCCGTATTCGCAGACCATGGCCGCGACGGGCGGCTCCGCTCCGTACAAGTGGAGTGTCGCGGGCGGTTCGCTGCCTGCTGGAATCACCCTGAGCGAGGGCGGCGATCTGGCCGGAATACCCACCGCGGCAGGCGCCTTTGCCATTACGATCCGTGTAACGGATAGCGCGCTGGTTGTTACGAACCAGCAGTTCACGATCACCGTCGCGAGCCCGGCACTGTTAAACACGACGCCCTCGCCGCTTCCCGACGCGGGCCAGAATAAGGCCTACCTCTATACTCTCCGCGCCTCGGGCGGAACCGCTCCCTTCACCTGGGCCCTCACGAACGGCGCATTGCCAGCCGGGCTTGCGCTCAACGGCGCCACGGGTGATATCAGTGGTACGCCGACTGCCGTAGGGACCTTTACGTTCACCGCACAGGTCACCGATGCCGCTCAGGCCACGGCGGGCAAGTCTATCGAGTTGAGAGTGATCGCCGAGGCAGCCAACGAGCTGCTCGTATCGGAGTCGGGACTCAGTTTCACGGTGGTGGCCGGTGGACCCGCGCCGCCGGCGCAGGCGATCTCAGTCATCGCCGGCGGAACGGCGCCTCTGCCGTTCCAGGTAACCGTGGAAGGCCCTTCCTTCATTACCGTGACTCCCGCCGCCGGAACGACTCCGGGCCGCGCGCAGGTTGTCTTATCCTCGACTGCGCAACCGCCTGGGACCGTTACGGCGAGGCTGCTGGTGTCCTCTTCTCAGGGAACGCGCCAGATCGCAGTGCCGGTCACGATCACGATCGCGGCCGCTCCAGCCAAACTCGAGTTCAGCCCCGAATTCCTGCGCTTCGACTCCTCTAACGCTCAGGGACTGGCAGCGGCCCTGTCTCTTCGCAACGTGGGCGGCGGAACGCTTCCCTTTACTTTGCAAACGACCGTGCCATGGTTGAGCGCCCAGCCCGGAAGCGGGTCGATAACCGCGAGCGCCGCAACTTCCATTCTGGTGTCCGCAAATCCCGCCCTGGCCCAGCCAGGAACGAATTCCGGCGCGATCCAGATCCTGACTGGTACAACTACGGTGTCGGTTCCGGTCACGCTGATCGTCTCCCGGACGCCTTCGCTGGGTCTTTCGCCCTCGGGGATACGGTTCACGGCGCGCCAAGGGAGCGGCGTGTCGGGCGGCCCGCAGAGCTTCCAAATAGTCAATCAGGGAGGCGACACCGCCCTCAGCTTCACGGCCGATCAGGTCGGCGGCGACGAATGGCTTTCGCTCAGCCCCAGGAGCGGCTCCACCGGTCCCGGAGCCCCGGGGACCGTCACGCTGACGGCTACGCCGGGCGCCCTGACTCCGGGGAGCTACTATTCCCTGATCCGGATATCGGCGGCCGGCGTATCCAATTCCCCGCAGAATTTCGTCGCAGTCCTCGAGATTCAAGAGGCCTCCACGCCGCCGGTGCCGAACCCCTCACCGGCCGGCGCGGTTTTCGTGAGCCTTCTCGACGGCGCTCAGGCGCTTCCGCAGACGGCGCAGGTGTTCACGAGCAGCGCGACGCCGATCCCGTTCCAGGCGTCCGCAACCACGAGCGACGGACGAAACTGGCTCGCCGTGAGCCCGGCGGGCGGGACGACTTCGTCCGCGAATACGGCGGCAATCACGCTATCGGTGAACGCGGCGGGCCTGACGCAAGGCGTCTATACCGGCGGCGTGAATCTCTCGTTGAATACCACGGAAGTCCGCACCATCAACGTTTCGCTCATCGTGGCGCCGGCGCCCGCGGCGGCCGGTTCCGCGGCTGCTTCCACCGCGGCTCGCAGATTCGCCGGCGGCTGCACGGCGTCGAAGCTCGTGGCCACGCACACCGGACTTACCGGAAACTTCTCCGCCGCCGCCGGATGGCCCACGCCGCTTGTGGTTAAGCTCGCCGACGATTGCGGCAACTTAGTCGCCAACGGCCAGGTGATCGCCACCTTCTCGAACGGCGATCCGCCGCAGGCGATGTCGCTCCTCGACTCGAAGGCCGCGCTTTACTCCGCCACCTGGACGCCGAGCAAGCTTTCCTCGCAGATGTCGGTCGCCGCGCGATTCAGCGCTCCCGGCTTCACTCCCTCGGCGGCCGATTTGAGCGGCTCCGTTCGCGCCAACAAGGTCCCCCTGCTCGCCCGAAACGGGACGCTGCACAACACCAATCCGAAAACCGGCGCGGCGCTCGCTCCAGGCACTGTCGTACAGATATTCGGAAGCGACCTGGCTGCGTTGACCACCATCCCGGCGTTGCCTCTGCCGACAGAGGTGAATGGAACGATCGTCGTTATCGGAGGTATCGAAGCTCCGCTGTTCTTCGTGAGCGCCGGACAGATCAACGCGCAGATCCCGACCGAGCTCGTGCCCGGCCGTGAATATCAGATCGTCGTGAACGCGAACGGCGCGCTAACCTCTCCCGACACGATCGTTCTAAGCCCGGTGCAGCCCGGCGTTGTGGGCTTCGCCGACGGCCGCATCATTGCACAGCATTCCGACTTCTCCCTTATCACGGCGGCGAATCCGGCGCGGCCCGGCGAGCCGGTCGTCATGTACCTTTTGGGCATGGGATTGACGGACATTCCGGTTGCGACCGGCGCGCTCGCTCCCTCGAGCCCCTTGGCAAGGTTACAGGTTGAACCTGAAGTCACGGTGGACGGCGAGGCGGTCGAAATATTCTTCGCCGGCCTGACGCCGGGCGGTGTGGGCCTCTACCAGATCAATTTCCGCATCCCGCGAGACGCTCGTACCGGCGACCTGAATGTCATTGTGAAGCAAGGCGACGTGGTGAGCAACGCCGCAAGCGTTCCGGTGAAGCCGGAGTAGGGGGGACCCGTGAGCGAATCGATGCCGCCATGTGGGACAGGCCTGCTTACGCGTCAAAGGCCTCGTCGGAGGCCCTAAAGCCCTTCCAACAACGCATCCGATGATTTCCGACGGCCCCACGAAGCGTCCATCCGGCATTTGTGCGTTGATTTCACGCGTTCCAGGTCCGTGCGCGGTTGCCATGCCGTCATGCGCGGTTCGCGGCACGGGCCGCGGTTGAACGCCACGGTTCGAAAGCGCCGGTCCGCGGCCTTCACCCTTTAACGGCCGAACCGCGTACGAAGCCCGAAGCCGGCGGCGAGGGAGGAAGGAGTAGTCAGGGTCGAGAGCCGCAAAAAGCGAAGATCGGGCCAAGCCTGCATTGCCGCCTTCGGTTTTTCATGAAGTTTCGCGGGCCGGAGGCCCGCGCCAACAGGGTCGGCGATTGGAGACCGCAAGCCCGAAACCCGAATCCGGCAATGAGCGCGGATCGCCGAGCCCGCGATGGAACCGGATTGCGCGCCGTCAACTCGTGGTTCGCCCTGAAGCTCAACCGAATGCGATCACTTCCGGCGGCGCCGTTACGCCAGGCTTTTAGCAGCCAGCCAACGTTCAATTGCAGCCTTAAACGTCGCGGGTTTGACGGGCTTGCTTATATAGTCGTCCATTCCAGCTGCGATGCACCGCTCGCGATCGCCCTCCATTGCGTTAGCCGTCATCGCGACGATCGGAATCTCGCGACCGTAGCGGCGCCGGATCTCGGCAGTCGCTTCGAAGCCATCCAGCTCGGGCATCTGGCAGTCCATGAACACAAGGTCGTATTCCCCGCGCTCCAGCATATCGATCGCCTCCCGGCCGTTGTTGGCAAGTTCCACCTCGCAGCCAAGCCTTTCGAGCATCTTCAAGGCAACCTTTTGGTTAACCAAGTTGTCCTCCGCCACCAGAACACGCGCCTGGCGCAGGCCCTTTGTGGGCGCGGCTGCGGAAGCATTCGAGGCCGCCGCGGGCCGATCTTGCGCCGGCGCCTCTGTGTTGGCCGTGCCCCCAAAGCCGGCCCAAACGGCGCCGAGAGTGTCCAGTAGCTGCGACTGACGGGCCGGCTTCACGAGCGATACCGCAAACCCGGCTGCGATGAGTTGTCCCTTTGTCGCCCATCGCGAGGACGAACTGAGCAGAATAAGCCCAATCGTGCCGCGAAGGGATGGATCGGACTGGATGGCCAAGCCAAGGGCCTCGCCGTCCATTGCAGGCATCTGGTGATCGATGATGCCGATACGGAATGGAACGCCCGCGAGCCGGGCTTCCCGTAGTTCCCGAAGCGCATCCGGCCCGGAGGGGACGCACCGCGGTTCGAGTTTCCAGCGGCGCAGCTGCTCCTCGATCACTCTCCGGCTGACGGCGTTGTCGTCCACAACCAGCACTCGCACACCGGAGATATTCTCGGGAGCGGGGCTCGCCGGAGCCGCCGGCTCAACCGGCAAACGAATCTCAACCCAGAACGTCGACCCTCGACCCAGGACACTCGTCAGGCCGATCGTGCCTCCCATCAGCTCCACCAGTTTCTTGCTGATGGCCAATCCGAGTCCGGTTCCGCCGTACCTTCGGGTTGTGGAAGCGTCCGCCTGCGTAAACTTCTCAAAGACGAGGTCGGTTTTGTCGGGTGGAATACCGATACCCGTATCTTGTACGGAGATTCGGATCAGGGCGTCTTTCTGGTTCTTTTCGAGGCACTCGACTTCAATCAGCACATGACCCGCGTCGGTGAACTTCAGGGCGTTGCCGGCAAGATTGATGACTACTTGACGGATCCGTCCCGCGTCTCCCTGGAACTCCAGGGGCGCTTCCGGATCGTAACGCAGAATCAGGTCCAATTCTTTCTCGTTCGCGCGGACCGCCAGCATGTCCGTCACTTCCTCGGCGAGCACGCGCAGACTAAACGGGACACTCTCGACGGTCAGCTTGCCGACTTCGATCTTCGAAAAATCCAGAATGTCGTTGAGGATCGCGAGCAGAGCCTCGGCGGAGTGGCTGATGGTCTCCGCCGTCTCTTGCTGCGCCGGCGTGAGGCCGCTTTCGAGCAGCAGACAGGTCATCCCCAGCACGCCGTTCATCGGTGTCCGAATCTCGTGGCTCATGTTCGCCAGAAATTCGCTCTTGAGCCTGCCGGCTTGCTCCGATTCTTCGAGAAGACGCTCGATCTCGCGGTTTTGCTCTTCCACCCTTGCTTTTTCGCGTTCCGTGCGCGCTCGTTCCTCGGCAAACTCCCGCGTCCGCGCCAGGACCGCGGCCTCAAGCGTCTCCCTTTGGCGCAAATGCCGCATCGAATATGCCCGCCATATACTCCAGGCCGCGCCCGCCAGGAAGGTGAAGGACGCCAGGATGAACCACCAGGTCCGCCACCATGGCGGCAGGATCCGGAACGATACCTCCACGGGAGCGGTACTCCAGACGCCGGCGGCGCTGCGCGCCAGCGCCTGAAACTTGTAGTAGCCGGGTGCGAGACCCGGGTACCGAATCTCGCGGAGGTCGGTTTCCGTCCAGCCGCTTTCAAGCCCCTCCAGTCTGTACGAAAAACGCACATCCAGCTCGTTCAGAAAGGTCAGCGCCGCTATCCCGAAGGTGGCCGCATGATCCCGGAACGGAACTTCGACGGGCCGCGCCGCATCCGCGGGAGTCCCGCCGAATCTTACGGCAGTCAATATGATCGTGGGTGGAACAGCCGGTGCGTCCCGGTTCGGTACGAAACGCGAAAGACCTCGGCCCGTGCCGATCCAGACGCTGCCGTCGGCGTCGGCAAAGAAGGCGTTGCCGTTGCAGGAGTCCCAAACCAGCCCATCGGAATGTCCATAGTGACGCCACCTGGAGCCCTCCAGAACGTCCACGCCCCGATCCGTTCCCACCCAGAGCCAGCCGCGGGCGTCATACGTCAGGAACAGGATCTTATCGGAGTGCAAGCCGTTCCCCGAAGTGAAGTGCCGCGCCTCCACTTTGTCTCCCCGGATCACCAGACGCGATGCGCCGAGAGCCTCGGTGTATCCTATCCAAATCGCGCCGTCCGGAGCCGGCGTAAGATACGATATCGCGTCGGTCTTCAGTCCGTCGCGGCTGGTAAACAAGGTCCATTTCCCATTCTCCAGTCTTGCCAGACCCTGACTCGAGGCCACCCAATACCGGCCAGCCTCATCGAAATGACTGCGCAGGAAGCCGGCGCGGGCTTCCCCGAATGGGGCCAACTTCTCAAAACGCATGGTTGTTCCCCGCGGAGTGCCGCGAAACAGGCCGTTGTCGGTAGCCGCCCAGAGCCTGCCTTCCTTATCGAATTGCAAGCTCATGATGCGGTCGCTGGTTAACCCCGCTTCAGCCCCGTAGGAGCGGATCGCATCGGAATCCGGGTCGAATCGAGTCACGCCGCCCGGGTAGCCCCCGGTCCACATGGCTCCGTCGGGGCCTTCCATCATGCCGCGGACCGCGTTACCCTTGAGGCCCTCCCTCGAGGTCCAGATCTTCCACCCCGACTCGCCCGGGCGCATCCGGTTAACGCCAAAATCTGTACCCACCCAGATCGCACCCCTTGAATCCCGCCGGATGGCGCGAATGCTGTCGTTGCTCAAGCCCTCCGGTTCGCCCCAGTTCTGCCACGTGTCCCGCCCGAGCCAGCGGGCCACACCGGCTCCGCGCATGCCGATCCAGAGCGACCCTTCCCGATCCTGAAGAACGCTGGAGACGAAGCCGCTTGTCAGCCCGTGCCTGGTTCCGATCAACTCCCAGCCTTTCCGTGTACGCCGGGCCAAGCCTCGATCCGTCGGAACCCACAGGGTTCCATCCCTCGTCAGATAGAGCCGCCCAAACAACGTGGACTCCGCCAGACTGCCACTCTCGTCCACGGGCGGCGCCGGCCCCGGAGCGAGGGACAGCAGGCGCGTGGAGCTGCGAATCCACAACCGTCCGTCACGATCCGTCAGGATCGCGTCCCACCGCTCCCGGATAGCTCCTTCGGCGGCTCGCGCAGTCAGAGACAAAGTCGTAACCTTCCCGTCCAGCATCCGGCACAGGCGCCGTTCGCACCCGAACCAGACGATGCCCGCGGGGTCCACATGAACGCTGTAGGAGGGCTGGGAATCGACTGGCTGAAAACGAACCGGCCCACCCTCCGGCGAGTGTCCGGACATCAGCCCTCGGGTAGTGGCGGCGAATACCCTGCCATCCCGTCCTGAGGCGAACGAGGACACACGAGCCGGGCCGCCGATGTCCGCCACGACGAACCGGTTCCCCGAGCGGCTTGCCGCTCCGAGTTCGGTGCCGGCCCAGAGAATTCCGTCCGGCGTCTCGTGGAGCGAAAAGATTCGTGTGCTCGGCAGCCCTTCGTCCGCGCCAAAGCGCTTGAAATTCCCCCCATCGTAGCGAAACAGGCCGTTCTGCGTGCCTACCCAGATGAATCCCGTCGAGTCCTGAAGCAAAGACATGACGACGAGGTTTCCCAGGCCTTCTTCCTGGAGGTAAGTCTTGAAGGCATAGCGCTGGGCCAAGACCGATATAGGGAGAACGGCCGCGACGACCGCTGAAATACAAACGGGTCCGAGCGTCCGCTGCCATGAGCGCGTGTAGCGCATAGTTACTAGTCTATCGACAGTCATGCCTTTCCGCATTAGCCAAGTGGCAGATACCGGAGGAGTAAGGCTCAGAAATCAAGTGAATTCAGGGCGATTTCCAGCCCGTCCCACACGGCGAAGCATGGTCCGGAGGTATTCCAGGCCCCCCCTGCGGTTACCACCGCCTTAGTCCCATTAGTCCAAATAGGTCTTGCCCAAACCGCGGAATGCCGTATATACTGACGTTTTGCCGGTAGAACGTCATGATTACGACCGACGATACCGATCCGCTCGCGCCGCAAAGGGAGGCCGCCTTCTTTTATGGTCTTTTCCTAAGGGGCCACGCCGCCGAGGAATTGCGCCAGGACATCGACGTTCCGCGCAATACGCTCGACAAGTGGATGAAAGCTCGCGACTACGAGCCCCGCTTCCGTGAGTCGCTGCGGCGCGTCTACAGCTACCGGAAACAGGTGCTCGCTATTTTCGACGGGCTTGTGCTGAACGAACAGAATCGTCCCCGCCTCCAGTAAAGGTTTTTCACCGGTCCACCGATCCTTTCATTGAGGGACAGTGTGAAACCAATTTCAGTTTTCGCTTTTGACGCGCACCCGATCGTGATTGAGGGTCTGAAAGCCGCATTCCAGGACTGCGACGACCTTCATCTGGCGGGGTTTACAAGCGAGGTACGGACCGTGGCGGAGCAGCTCGCCGCTCTGGGTCCCGCCGTGGTTCTGATCGACACAAGTCCGGGAACGGGCGCCACGCACGATCTGCTCCAGCGTCTTCATGCAGCCGCGCCGGAAAGCCAGTGCGTGCTATGGGTGACGCAGTGGAGTGAAGCGGAGTCGTTCCGCGCCCTCCAGGGCGGCGCGCGAGGCATTCTGAAGAAAACCCTGCCTGTCGCACACATGTTCGAATGTCTGAGAGCTGTCGGAAAGGGCGGCATCTGGATTGAGAGTTCCGCGACAAACGATGCAGGCGGCGGGTCCGGGGGAGAAGGACCTCGTCTTGCGCCCCGTCTTACGGCGCGCGAGCGGGAAATCACGGAGCTGATCTGCCGCGGCATGAAGAACAAGGAAATCGGAGCCGAGCTTAAGATCGCCACCGGGACGGTCAAGGTGCATCTGATGCACATCTTCGAGAAGACAGGCGCGCGGGACCGTTTCGACCTCGCCATCAGCGCTCACAAGACGGGACGGCCGCTCGGGCCTCAAAAGATTGCCACCGTTCCTTCGGAGCTCACGAACTTAGGGACGGGGATTATGTAACCGTTAGCTCATGAAGCTAACGGCGTAGGGAGTCCAAGTAGTTAACATCTCCGCCATTGATCCTGGACGGCCGCCGACGACTGTTTGCCGGAATTGCCGACGATTCGCGTCACGATTCCCTGGCGCAACGTACGCCAAACATCTTTGAAATTTTGAATTCACCGGTCGTCTATTCGATGATGTTGTCATCAAGGCGAGATAGGGGAAGGACGACCGATGGAGACTTTCACTAGGCTGTTTGGCAGCCTGCCGGTTTTTGTACACCACTGTTTCGACCGCATCGTCATTAACGGGTACCTATCGGACGCATGGTGATGCGGGTGGCCTCCTTTTTTCCCTTTTAGACCGCACGACCGCGCCCGAGTGGCGGCCATGAGCCCGAGTATTGTTCCCTGTCGAAGTGAATCAGTCCACAGGCGGCCCTCCCTTGCCGTCAGCCGGAACGTGAGCTGTAGAAGCGCACGTGTGTTTGTTGTCCGGCTTGACGGATTCGATCGCGAGATATAGAGTTCCGCGGCGCTGCCGAGCTTTGCCAAACGCAGTAGTATCGGCCCGACGTTCAGCGGCGGCGATTCCGTCCGCGAGGGCGAGGGCCCGGGAGCGGGAGCCCGAACCTCCGCTTTCCAAGCAGATCGTTCCCCGAGCCGCCACTAAACTCATCAAACGGAGTCGACCGAGGATGAATCCCACAATCGCATCCCGCGATGGTGGCTGCCCCGCCGCATACCCGAACGGCAGCAGGTTGATATATGATCGTTCTCGATGGACCGTCGTAATTTTCTTGGCGCCGCGGCCGGATCCGTTCTGTCCGCGCAGCGCCCCAATGACATGATCCGGATCGGAATTGTCGGTCCGGGTGGCCGCGGCACGCAGCTCCTTAAGGAGTGCATCGAATTCAGCGGCAAGTACAACTCGCGGGTAACCGCCGTCTGCGACATCTGGAACCAGCGGCGCGACGCAGCTGCCAAACTGGTTCGGGAATCGTATGGCGGCGCCGAGCCGAAGGTGTACAAGAAGCTCGACGAGCTGATCGGCGACACGTCTATCGACGCCGTAATCGTCGCCACGCCGGATCACGCCCACGCCAAGATGCTCAAGGCCGCTGTCGAGGCCGGTAAGGACGTGTATTGCGAAAAACCGATGGGCAATATTCTCGTCGAGCTCAATGCGGCTATGGAGGCGGTGGAGAAGTCGGACCGCATCGTTCAGTTCGGCACAAACCGCCGGAGTTGGGCCAAGTATCGCTCAGCCGCTCGCTTCATCCGGGAAGGCCGCATCGGCGATATCGTCAAGGTGGACCTTATCTGGAACTTCTACAGCCCGTTCCGTTGGGCGGTCGGCGAAACCGAGCTGAATTCATTGAAAGAGAGCGACGTCGATTGGAAAGAGTTCCTTTACGGCAAACCCGACCGGCCCTTCGATCCGAGGATTTATCGCTCGTTCCGGCTCTTCCCGGAGTTCTCGAGCGGAATCATCGATCAGCACATGACCCATGGGATCGACCTGTTGCACTTCCTGACGGGTGAGCTTTATCCGATGACCGTCGTTGCCGAAGGCGGTCTGTTCACCTTTAAGGACTACCGGCAAAACTACGATAGCGTGCAAGCCGTGCTGAAGTATGGCCACGGCGGCAGAAACTTTCTTGCCACTTTCGAGGAGGGACTCGCCAACAGCGCCGGAAAAGCCACTCGCGTGATGGGAACGTTGGGTACGGTAGAAGGCGAAGAGGTCTACCGCATTTCGGGTGAGGGAAGCGAGCATCCGGGCAGGATCAAGACTGCCGAGGCGCTCCCCGACGAGCCGGGAACGATGCACCTCATGGCCAACTGGCTTGACTGCGTCCGTCGCCGGGATCGAAAGGGACTGTACTGCCCGGCCGAGGCCGGCTACGGCCATTCGGTCGCCTGCATCATGACCGTCGACGCTCTGTCGAGCGGGCGCCGAATGGCGTTCGACCCAAAGCGCCGGGAGATCCAACCCGGTTAGGCGCTCGGAGTCACGTCTCGCGCAAAAGCCACTTCGCGGCGTTCTTCTGCAATTTTTCGTACTCGGGATTCCACAGGACGGTGATCATGTGTCCGGGACCCAGGAAGCAGACTCGCCCTTTACCGTAGTCGTAGGCCCACGCGGCCTCGGCCGTGTTGCTGCGCCTGCCCGCCGTGTCCGTATACTCGAGCCCGTCTTCGTTGACACTCCTGGCCAGCACGTACTTCGAATCCTTGTCGTAGGTCATGTAGTGCTGTTCGTCGGTGACCACGAAGTCGCGGACTCCCTTCGTGACGGGATGATCCGGATTCACAATCTTCACCTTGAACGGCCGGATGACAGGATGGCCCGTGTAGACGGCGCCCTCGACGTCGCGATAGTCCTTGTTCGTCAACGACACGTGGCTGCTGTTGTGATAAGCGAAGAACGATCCACCCTCGAGTACCCACTGCTTGATGGCCCTGCCCTGTTCGGCGGTCATCCAGGCGACAGGCCCTTCGCCGATTTTCATCGGAAGCGGCGGCACGCTCACAAGATCTTTCTGCTCGGTGATGATGGTCTTGTCGTTCGACAGCACCGGACGCCAGCGGCCGTTCGGCCACCGGTATCCGTCCCGGAACAGGATGAAGAGTTTATATTGACGGAGAGTCTCATAGCTGAGCATCTTCTCCTGGTCCGTGAAATCGATGGACAGGCCCGCGCCTTCAACTAAGGTGCGAGTCAGCCCGGTGCGAATATAGGCTGAGTTGTGGGGCTCATCCCCAATCAAGGCGAAGGCGGTGGCTCGCCTCACGCCGGATCCGCGGCCGAGTCCGGCGAATCCCAGTGCGCCGCAGGCCGCGCGTCGTGTAATTCGTCTTTCGAGAGACATAGGCGCATTATGCTACCACGCATTATGTTACCGATCCGGGCCGGGGCGGACTTCTCCGCTCTATTCACCGGAATTCCGGCGCCACCCGGACTATTTTGAAGCATATCCAGGCTTGGTGGAGCGTGATATAGTGTGACCAATCCAGGACCAAAAATGAAATCCTGGTTAATTAATCGGGAAAGGAGACGATATTTATGTCAGCAACGGCAGCACCCGCACAGACGAAAAGGCTCACCCGCTTTGCCAGTAATCCGGTAGCCGCTTTGGGTCAAGGGTTCGACACGTTCATGGGTAACGCGAAGGACATCGCCGTCACTGTCACCGAACCCGTGCCTGAAAGTTCCAGCAGCACGGTGGAGTATTCAATGTGCTCGGGTGTCGACGAACTCACAGCCTTCCTGGGTATCGATCTGGCGGCCGCGGGCGTTTACGAGGGGGCATCCAGCAGCGCAAAAGTCCAGATGGCGGCCAACCTTCGGTTTACCGAGTACAGTGTCGCTGTCGCGATTCACGCAACTCAGGCACGAGGAACTACACTTGCGCTCGGCTACAACCTCAATGTGCCGCAGCCGACGCCGGAGACGATGAACACGTTTGTCCAGCGATACGGCGACAGCTTTGTCACCTCAATCACGAAGGGCGGCTACTATGCCGCCGTATTCATGTTCTACGCCGAAAGCGAGGACGAGCAACTCCAGGTGACTACCGCCCTCAACGGAGAGGGGATTGTGGCAGGCGGGACCGTGAGCGGCAGCTTTTCCTCGAACCTCCAGATCGCACAAACGAAGTCCAAGGTGCGGCAGAGTAGCCATCAGGCGATGGGTGGGACTAGCGGCGTAGCGCTTCCGGGAACAGTCTCCGACATGATCGCGTTTGCTCTCAATTTCAGCGCCCTACCATTGTCCGTGTCGGCGCTGGCGATCATAGGGTTTCGTACTCAAGGGTATGAAGGTCTCATCGCCCAATTCGACAAGGTAGCGAACAACCGCAAGCTGTTCCTGGGAACTGAGATCCCCCGGGGTAGCCCGCGAATCCCCGGCCTCTCGGACCGGATCGCCGCATTGTCCATTCTCGAAGATACTATCCAGGATGTCCAGGAAACTTACGCGGTCTATCGGTACAACACCGATGGCTCCGCCGACCCCGACCTCGCAACCAACCTTAAGACGATCCAACAGGACCTGGACACCGCCGTCAATCTCCTGAACCGGATCGACGCAGACCCAACTCAAACGTACCAGATGCCGGCGACGTTCCCAGGTCTCGCGGTGGGAGTGGCCAACCTGAACTTTAACCTCGTTACTTCCGACCAATACGGCGGCACGGGGCAGTACGGCACGGGGGAGTACAAGGGGAATGCTTTTAACGACGTGGACGCCAGCTCCGTACCCAACCGGCAGCGTATCAATTCCATCGGGATCAAAGGCGACACCTGGGTGAACCTGCTCACGGTCGGTTATACCGATTCCTCCGGCGTCTCCGTCCAAAGCCACGGGACGGACAGCGGCACGGACCGGGGGAAGGTCTCGTTGCAAGCCGACGAAGTCATCACGTCGATCGGCGTCAGATGGGGTTGGCTCGTAAATCAGATCACCATCAACACGTCCAGGCAGCAGTCGTTTACCGCGCCCCCCAACCCCGAAAAAACGGGGCTCTCCGCTACTTATACTCCCCCCAGCGGCTCGGTTATGATGGGTTTTAACGGTCTGCAGGGAGATCATCTTGCCCAGGTTCAATTCGTGTCCGTTCAGTTTCGGCCGGCCACGTGGACAAAGCTAAGCAAGATATAGCGAATCGCAGGCCCGCTTGCTCTCGATTGCATCGCGGCAGGGAGCCCGCTGGCCGGGGCCTTTGCGAAAGCTCGTCGAATCGCCCGCGCCGGAATAGCCGCCTCGACGCCGGGCGCCGCGACCAGGGACCGCATACATGGCCACCGCTGCGGACCGGCGTCTGTCAGGCTACGCGTTCATCGCAGCGCCGACCGCGGCCTGTGTCCGTATCATCTCGTCGAGGGCTACCGACGGCCCGGCGCCTCGCCATCGAAATGGTCGGGTACACCATCCGCAGGGTGTCGTTGCTGATCTTGGCGCCGGTGTACCTTAGGTCGTCTTCCGGGTGTCCGGCAGAGCCACCAGCGTGGCGGGGAATCCTCGCCCAACCCTTAGAAGCGGCGCCCACGGCTTGACTTCACACGGCTGAAATTCCATGCTAATATCCGGCGTGAACGTCAGGAGGTCCATTTCATGACAATTAGCATTCGCTTTCGTTGCCTCGCCTTTCTGTTTTGCGGAATAGCGCTCGCGGCGGCCTACAACAAGGCCAGGACAGAGGCCATGATGCTCGACACAGCCAGCCGTTTCCTGGATTCCCTGAGCCCGGAGCAGAAAGCCGGCACGTTGCTCGATTTCGATGGCAAATTGCGCACCATGTGGCATTACTACCCCGAGAGGGGATTCAAGGATGAATACAAGCGCGATCGTCCCGGGATCATGTTCAAGGAAATGAATCTGAGCCAGCGGTTCCTGGCGCAGGCGTTACTGAGCTCGGGACTGAGCCAGGCGGGGTTCATCAAAGCGATGAAGGTCATGACCCTTGAGGATGTCGTGCGACTCATGGAAAACGATACGACCGGCCATCGCGACGCCGAACGGTATCATTTTGCGATATTCGGCAAGCCCACTCCGACGGGCGTCTGGGGCTGGCGTGTGGAAGGTCATCACTTGTCGCTGAACTTCGTCGTCAGGAATGGCCGGCTGATCTCTTCCACTCCCACGTTTTTCGGAGGAAACCCGCATGAGGCGCCGGAAGGGCCGCTCAAGGGGATGCGCGCGCTCGAACGCGAGGAGGATTTGGGCCTGGCGCTGGTGAACTCCTTCGACCCCAAACAGCGCAAGCAGGCGATTTTTTCGGAGATCGCGCCCTATGACCTGATCACGCTCGCGACCGTGCGGGCCAAGCTCGACGGCGATCCGCAGGGCTTGCCGGCGTCGAAGATGAACGACCGGCAGTTCGAGGCGCTGCTCGATCTAGTTGCCGAGTACGCCGGCAACATGCCGCCGGATGTCGCCGCCGAACGCATGAAGGCGGTGCGGGAGACTCCGCGAAGCAGGCTCTTTTTCGGGTGGGCCGGCGAGACTTCGCGGAAACCGCCGCAGGCTGTCATTGTGGGAAACGTCACCACGGGAAATCGCGCGGAAAAGGGCAACTACTACCGAATCCAGGGACCGTCGTTTCTGGTGGAGTACGACAACACGCAGAACCAGAGCAACCACAGCCATTCCGTCTGGCGCGATTTCCACGGCGATTTCGGTTTGGATGCGCTGGCGTTTCACTATCGAATGGATCACGGTTCCACCGGCGGCGCGAACCTGGTTGGAGGATTCTGACGCAACGAAGATTTCTCGGAGCCGGTGGTTTGGTTTCCCGCCAAACGTGGAGCTGTCGCGAAACCAAGTATTGGCGATTTCAAACGAATCGGTGTTTCATTCGAATCGCTGTGCCCGCTCGAAAACTTCACTCGCCCGTCATGCGATTGAAACGGCGGCGTTGCGAAGCTCAAGTGTGCGACCGATTCTTGTGATTTTGGCGGTGCGGGATACCAAGGCCGGGAAACGGATCGAGGCGGACATTTTAAGTGCGCGCGGACGCTGGCGGACCCGCGATTGCGCGAAGCGCCCGTCGATCCCAAAGCGATCCTGGACCCGCCGCGGAATCGCAATGCGATTGCCGATGATGCCTCGCCGCTGGGGCCGGTCTCGCAGAGCGTAATGGCCCGGCGCACCCTTTCCACGGCCGCACGCGGCCAAACCGGTCCTTCCCTGCGCGCGGGAGCCAGAACCCCGCGAGCGAAAGCAAACCGAAGCGGGACGAGGGCGGTACAATTCAAACGAGAACCGGGGGGAGCAAATTGACACGCCGGAAAATCAGCTTGGTCTATATCGAATCCGGCGGCGGCCATCGCGCCGCGGCGGCCGCGTTGAGCGAAGTGATCGGTCAACAGGAGCGCCCGTGGGATCTGCGGATGGTCTCCATCCAGGATGTCCTCAATCCCATCGATTTCATCCTGAAATACACCGGAATCCCTTTCCAGGAAGTCTACAACATCATGCTAAGGCGCGGCTGGACGCTCGGCACCGCGCGGTTGATTCCCGTCATGCACGCGCTGATCCGCGCCTCGCACCAGTCGCAGGTGAAGGTGCTGGAGGCCTTTTGGAGGAGCCACCGCCCGGACCTGGTCGTGTCGTTGATTCCCCATTACAATCGCGCCATGAAAGAGGCCCTCGATCAAGCCTGGCCTGGCACCCCTTACGTAACGCTGCTGACCGATATCGCGGACTACCCTCCCCATTTCTGGATCGAATCGATAGACCAGTGGGTGATCTGCGGATCGCGGCGGGCCGTTGAGCAGGCCCGCGAAATCGGCCTCCCCGAGAGCCGCATCGTGAAAGTCTCGGGCATGATCATGAACCCCAGGTTTTATGCGCCGCTCGATATCGACCGCTCGGCCGAGCGCGCGCGGCGCGGCCTGAAGCCCGATGTTCCCGTGGGCCTGGTGCTGTTCGGCGGCGAAGGCTCTCCCGAGATGGTGCGGATCGCGCGTGCGCTCAATCGCGCCGATAGTGGCGTCCAACTGATTCTGGTCTGCGGGAAAAACGAGGCTGCGGCGGCCGAGCTGCGCGCCATGGAGAAGCGCATTCCGATGTTCGTCGAAGGCTTCACGCGCGAGATTCCGCTCTTGATGGAGCTGTCGGATTTCTTTATCGGCAAGCCGGGGCCGGGCAGTCTCAGCGAGGCGATGGCCAAGAAACTACCCGTGATCGTACAGCGGAATGCGTGGACGATGGCGCACGAGCTCTACAACACAGAATGGATCGAGGAATTAGGCGCTGGAATTGTGATCGAAAACTTCACTCGCGAGATAAGCGGGGCGGTGCGGACGCTGCTCGCGCCGGAGAACTACGCAAGGTACCGCGATCGCGCGGGGGCGGCGCGGAACGTCGCCGTCTATGAGATTCCGGAAGTATTGAGCGGGATCTTCGCGGAAACAGACGGATCGCAGCCTAGTCCGGCATGCGATTCGGCTGGCGCGATCTCTCCCAGATAGGCGTGTCGACGGCGCACAGTGGCCGCCTTGGCGAGCTTTCCCGCAACGCCCAAGGCCGCTCCGAGCCCTGACCCCGCACGCAGACCGCCTGCGCGCTGCCGTATCTCGCCCGCGCCTCAGCTTCGCCCGGTGGTGGTTGCGTCTAACCGGCTGACGCCTCGAAAGTGAGCCGGAGGTATGGTTTCGCCTGATACTCAATGCGTAGAGGCAGCGGCCGTCCGCCCGCCCGCGTTCGGGATCCAGAGCCGGAAGTCCGTCTCCTTACCGCCCGCCTCCCGGCGCGAGCGCCCGGAGACGCGAATCGCCTCCGCCGGCTCCGCGATCAGCCGGCGTTCACGGAAATGCGCCGTCGCCTTGCGGTCCACCTGCCGCGTGAGACGGATCCGGTAATGCCGGCCCGAGTAAATATAGCGCCCCTCCTCTCCATCGGGCCGCATCAGCAGCCGGGCCAGTTCGTGAAGGAAGGAACGCGAGGTTCCGGGCGCGGCGTCGGCCAGGGAGACCTTTTTCGCGGACGCCAAGCACGGACCGCGAGTTCCACCAGCTCCAGACGGTCCTCTCCGCGGATCGCCGCCGGCGCCGTGAAGTGGGCGGTGGCGCTTGCACTGTCCCCGGCCGAAATACGGCCTTCAATGGCCGTGTACGCCAGATCCTTCGCGCTCGAGCGCAGCGCCTTACGCGCTTCGTCCGCGCTCTCCTCCGGCGAAGCGGTCATCAGCCCGAAATAGATGCACTCCGATACTTCATTCTCCGAAATGCGCGCCATCTCGCGGATGAAGCCCAGCCGATTCAAGCCGGCCGCCCGATCCGCGGTGGAAAATCCGCTGAACTCGAGCAGCCGAGTCGCCCCGCCGCCCTGGAACTCCCGCCACCGCACACTGCCGCCGCCGACTCCTTCGCGCCGGAGGAGCGGCAGCCCAAGCAGCAGCACCTGCGCGTCGGCGCGGTAGCGCCGCTCGGCGTCGAACCGCGGCTCATTCGCAACGTCCCACCGAAGCCGGCCCGGCGGTTCGGTTTCCGCTGGAGCGGCGACCCGCGCCAGTGCGGCGCCCACCAGCGCCCGCGCAAACATGCGCCTTGACAGAACGTGGATGGCGTTGCCTACGAATCCCATCCGAGACACCTCCTTACACCAGGGAAGCTCGAGTAAAATGCGGGCGCGATCGCGGGTTCCGCGCGCGCGCCTTGCGCGACGGCGGCCATCTCCTCGTAAAGCGCAAAAAAAGAGGAAGCCACCGCGGGCCAATCGAAGCGCTCGGCAGTGGTGCGCCCCGCCTGGCGCAAGGCGGAGGCAAGCCCCGTCTCTTCGCGCAGCGCGATCGCGGCGGAGGCGAACGATTCCGCGTCCGGGTTCACGAGCGAGGCGTTTCCCGAATTCGCGTAGGCGGTAATGCCGCCGGAGTTGGGGCCGATCATCGGCAGGCCCGACGCCATCGCCTCCAAAGGCGCGATGCCGAACGGCTCCCGAGGGTTCGGGTGCAGCAGTGCATCGCAGTTGGCGTAGATATCGGCCAGGGTTTCGCGATTTTGTATGTAACCGAGGAAGCAAACCGCACCGGGAAGCTCGCGTGCGCAGAGCCGTTCCATCCCGGCCCGCAACGCCCCGCCGCCCGCGATCAGCAGATGGAACCGGCTGCCATGCCGCTGCTCAAGCCAGCGCATCGTGTCGATCAGAAGACCGGTGTTTTTCTCCGGCGCCAGTCTTCCCGCGTAGAGCAGCAGAGTCGAGCCGCCGGGCGCTCCGCTGCGCGATTCGAGCCACCCCCGGAAGCTTTCCGAGCGGCGCGCGGGCGTGAACAGGCGGCAATCGGCGCCCATCGGGCGAATCCAAACGCCGCGCCGTTTGCGATGGCCGTACGAAGCGTCGTGCAGCTCGCCGGCCGTGTGTGGAGAGACCGCGATATGGTGGTCGAATAAAGGAAAATAAATCCACTGCATATACCAGCGGCAGAACGCCCGCGCCGTTCGCCCCGCCGAAAGGTATCCCGCCATGTTTTCGTCCATGCGCTCGCAAGTCAGCCCCACTACCGCGGGACGGTAGCCGGGAATCCCAAACCGGCCGATACGCAGCAGGCCCGCCATATAGTTCAGCGTGTACTTGTCGCTGCACTCCACCAGATCCGGCCGCTCGATGGCGAGGATCTCGCGCAGGCGGCCGCGGGGATGCAGGTAGGACGTGGGCATCATCATGCGATATCCGGGGCTGAACGGAGACGGGCGGCCGCGGACCCGGTAAATGATGCCGTAGGCGCCATGTTGTTCGACGCCATCCTCGGCAGTCGGCACCACCAGACGGATGGGGCGCCGTTCGTTTTCGGCCTGGCGGAGCAGTTCGCGATAGAAAGTCGCAATGCCGCCGCTCTCCGCATGCCAGCAGTTTGTTAGATGAAGAGTCTTCATGTCAGAGGTCTCGTGAAGTTCCGCGGAACATGCCCGCAAGCGCTCGTGGAATGCGCCGGAGATCCGCGCCGAGGGAGTGTCCGCCGGCGCCGGTCACCAGCAGTCCTCTGCGCATGAGTCCGAGGTTGACGACGAGCGACCCTACGCTGATCGCGACCGACACGATCATGGCGGTCTTGACATGGGTTGCACGACCCGCGCTTAGCGCGGCGAACTCCAGGCCATGCGCCGCGGCCGGGAGCGCGATCGCCACCGAAAGGCTCGCGAGCCAGGCCGGCTGCGCGCCGCGGAAGGCCTGCAGCAGCGAGCCCCAGAAGCCGCCGGCCGCGAGGCGGAAACCTATTTCGATGCAGAGGCTGTGCACAGCGTCGTCTCCCACGAGCCGCGTCATCGGCAACGCGAAGGCAACGCCGCGAAACAGCGCGCTCAACAACGCCGCCTTCCAGTTCCAGCGCTCGACGAATACTTCCCAAGGATGCGTCAGCAAATATAGCGCAACCGCCGATACGCGATTAGAGGACTCGGGCTGGGCTGGCATATCCCTCATAAACTTCTTCAAAGACGCGGTCCCAGGACTGAGACTCGACCTGCGCGCGGCCGGCTCGGCCCATCTCGCGGCGTACCCGCTCGCTCGACGCCAGAGCCGCGGCGCTCCGGCAGAACTCTTCCTCGCTCGACGCCACGATGCCGGTAACTCCATGGCGCACGATGAACCGCGGGCCGCCCTGGTCCATGACAATTGCCGGGACGGCGGAGGCGAGCGCCTCCTGCACCACGTTCCCAAACGTGTCGGTGAGAGACGGGAAGAGGAAAATGTCCGCGTCCGCGTAGGCGCGGGCGAGGGCTTCTCCGGTGAGCACGCCGGTAAACGTGGCGTTGGGCAGATTTCGCTCCAGCCATGGGCGCTCGCCGCCGGCGCCGGTGATCTGGAACCGGAAGCGTTCAATTCCGGCATCCCGTAGGGCCTCCGCGACTTTCGGCAGCAGCCGCAGGTTCTTTTCCGGCATCAGGCGTCCGACGAAGCCCAGCACCAGATTCGAATCCGTGCGCGCGCGGCGGGTGGGGTGAAACAGGGTGGTATCGATGCCGCGCCCCATGCGCATTACAGGACGGCCCGTGCGCGCGCGCAGAATAGCGGCGAGTTCCGGATTGGGCGCGAACAGCACCTGCGCCCGCCCGAAGAACCAGCAGACGCGATCCATCACGAAGCGTTCGACAAAATCCGCCAACCGGCCGCGCACGCCGCCGGGCAGCCACGAGCAGGAGCGGCTGACGCGGCGCGCCGCAAACTCGTGGAGATTCGTGTGCCAAGAAGCCGCGAGGGGCGTACGGAGACGCGCCGCGACGACCGCTCCGAGGATGCCCATGTCGCCCGGGCTCGTGAGGTGGATGAAGTCGGGCCGGAAACGGCGCACTTGCGCCTCGGCCGTATCGAGAAAGCGGGAGAAGCGCAGGTCGAAACGCAGATCGGGATCGACCGGGAAGGACCACCCACTGCGCACCAGATCCCGGCTCCACACCACGCCGTCTTCGCAGGCGGCGCGCTTGCCCCAGCGAATGCAGAGAAAGGGCAGTCCGCGGCGTCTCGCGAATGCATCCCACTCTCGGCAGGTGCGGGCGGCGCCGTTCACCTCGTGAAACGTATCGGCAAAGAGCGCGACTCGGGGCGCTCCTGTCATAGGATCTCCGGCTCCAGTCTACCCGGCCGGCCCATGGCGATGCAGTGCATCGCGCGGATTCCGGGACTCGCCAAAAACCCGATCACCGAAACGAAGCCGTGCATCACCGCGGGCCCGCCGTTCGGCCACAGCGACCGGAAGGAGACGATCTCGCCGCTTTCACGCTCGAGGAAGACGCGATCCACCCAGCGTTCGCGGCCGGTGAATTCGGGGTAGTTGCGAACCGCGTGCCAAATGCACTCGACATAGCGGGTGGATACGGGGTCCCGGTATTGCGGCATGAAAAGCACGGAACTGCGCCGCTCGACCCGGATCTCGTCTACGAACTCGGTGAAGCTGCGGGCGTTCGTGAGATTCAGGTTCGCGTTGGCCTCGCAGCAATGCCGGTCGCCCCCCGAGATAACAGGCACGCCGCGTTCGGAGGCGAGCCTCAAGGTATCGGTATTGTTGACCTTCGGCTGCAGCCCGTTCAACTCCAAGGCGTGCATCCAGTCTCCAAACTCGCGCAGGAATTGTTGGAGCATCCGGGCGTGTCCGGCGCGTTCCATGAGTTCCTCGCAACTGAACGGGTGATTGAGCACGAGCAGCACGGCGGGAATCGCATGTAGTCCGGCGAGCAATTCCTTGATGCGTTCGGAGGCGGGGGCGGCGGTCACGGCCGCCATCGCGGCCTCGAAACCCCGAGCTTGGTCCGGGGGAAGGTTGTGCACGCCGATGTGGAAGACGGTGCCATGGTAAGGGATAGTCCACTCAAGCGAATAGGGGACGCGGATGCCAATTGCGTCCAGCTCCGCGCAGGCTTCGAGGGTGTCGTGATCGGTCAGCGATACCAGCGGACGGAGACCGAGAACCGTTTGAATCTGCGCCACCTCCAGGTCGTGCGCGGCTCGCGGATGCAGCGGGGGACGCCAGAAGGCGCGTTCGAACGGAATCGGCTTTCCGGAGTCGCGCCGTTGCCTCGCCTCGAACCTTTGCAGCGCGGCGTTTGCCGGCGGCACGCGCCGCATCACCCGAGGTACGAAGTCCAGCGACTCGCGTGAATGCATCGTGTGGCTGTGCAGGGATACGGCGGCAGAGTAGCCGTCCAGTGCGTTGGGTCGACGCCACAAACATTGCACGGAACGGGAGATTTCGAGGGACCTTCGGGCGATTCGCATAAACATTTATAGCCTGGAATGCTTTCAATGGCGTGAACGAGCCGTAAAGAAACGCACATAAGTGCATGAGCGATCGCTCCGTGCTCGATATGCGATGGAAAGCGAATGGAGTTAGAGATGCAGCCTCGGGACGAGACGGGTCACCGGTTTTTAAAAGGTCACCGGTTGGGCTGGCGCCCGATGGAGTGGACTGGCGGCCGCGCGCGGTTCGGGCGCGGTGGACCCGCTACGGGGTTCGGGACGTACCCGCCGGCATAGATCGCAGCCGCAGGTCGATTCTTTCCGATTCAGTGTCGCTACCTCGATCAATCGTACGGCCTGGACGACCGCGGTTTGCTGACAATCCGGTTACTCTTGGAGCCTCTTGCAAAATTAATTGAAACAATAACTATTATTTATGTTTTAAAGAGGGGAGTTCGGGCTTAAAAAGAAGGAGGAGTTGGGACCCTTGACCGACAAGCAGCGGCAACTGGTGACGATGCTCGGCATGATTTCCACTCAACCTGAATTCCGAAGTTGAAGCCAAAGGTTAGAGTAGACTGGGCGGATGGAAGCTGAAGGGACACGGATATTCGGCGGGCAGAAGGTGGTGTTGAAGGAGACGGACAGAGCGCTGACGCCCTTTGGGGGGATTGTGGTGTTTCTGGAGTTTCTGAATAAGCGGCTTCGGGCGGAATGGAATACTGATTCAGATCGAAGCGGATATAGATGGTTTTTGCCGAGCGCACCGGCTCGATGCGTTCGGCGGGAAACGGATGCACGGCGTGCGGCAACAGGCGGGCCCGTTCTTCCTCGAAGGCGCCGGCGACGGTTCGATGATCCCCGCCGGGCCAGGGCCGGGGATGCGCGACCCGATCGCGCCACAGCCAGGCTTGCCGGTTGCATTCGGCCAGCGTCGTGAACGTGCGCCCGGCCCAGAACGACTCGCGCACATAGCGGATGGCGCGTTCGACGCGGCCTTTCCGATTGCCCGCGCGAACCTGGCACGGGCGAGGCGCGAAGTGATAATGTGCGCTCAACTCGATCAGCCGCGGATGAAACACGATGTGATTGCCGCGCCGCTCCAACACCGCGCTCTTCAGGTTGTCGTAAAGAATCACGCGCGGTTGGCCATTGAAGAACGCGAACGCATGCACGTGTCCGCGCAGGAAGTTCTCCATCGTCTGATCGAAGAAGAACTCCAGGTAGAGGGCGCGTGAGTAGGATAGCGTCATCACGAAACACGACAACGCTCGTTTGGCGCGGCCCACCATCACCGATCCGAAGTGCGCCCAATCGACCTGCCCTTGCTCGCCTGGAAACGTCTCCAGTTGCAGAAACGCTTCGCGCGGCTGTGGCCGCAATCTGGCCACGGCGCGGCGCAGTTGTCCCACGCTGCCCGTATAGCCGCGGTCGCGGATCATCGCGTAGATGCGCGTGGCCCGCAGGCGTGGATGCTCGTCGAGCGTCTGTTGCACGAACCCAAGGTAGGCATCGGCAACGGAAGCGCGCAGCGGCTGCGAGCTTTTGAACTTCTCCGCCTCAATCGCGTTGCGCACGGCGTCGGGATGTACTCCCAGGTCCCGCGCGATGGTTCCGATTTTCCAATGCCCGGCATAAAAATAGCGCCGGATTTGGGCGCGCACTTCAGGCGAGGTCATCGATTCCTGCCTTCTTAATGGCGTTCGTGGAAACGGGTTTATAAAACGTCCCACGCGTCCGCAGATTCGGCACTGCATCAGCGCGGGCCGTATCGGACTTGTTCCACACGTCAATAATGCCGGGGATGTGATCGAAACGGAACTATGATCCGTCACCGGGGAGCGTTGTTCGCACCGTTGCCGGTAGTCGCGTTGGCGGTCGCGATGATCGAGCCGCCCTTCCGGGCTGCGTTGATGACGTTGATTGGCCCGCCGCCTCTGCTCTCGCCTCGCCCGTTCGCTACAGGCCTGGCTGCAATAACGATGTCCACGGTCGCAGTGCGTGCACAGGAAAAAGGTCGCCAGGCAGTCCACGCGGAGACAGGTCCGCTGCACCAGTACCGTTTTATGCGCCGCCCTGTGTGTCCGCAGGCGCGCCTACTGGACACCGGCACCCGTTCGTGTCAGCCTAGACCTGTCTGTTGGGTCTCACCTTCCCGAAGGTGACGACATCGGGGCCTCCACCGTTGGCACGGTCGGGGCCCTGTTCCTTGCCGCCTTTCCTGTCAACCATACAGCGTCCCGATGATCGGACGGACCGCGCCTCCGGCGCCGATGATGTCGGCCTCCGGCCCAAAGCTTAGAAAACTACGTTTTCAGATGATTGATGACAATGCCGGGCCGTTCGTCACGCTGCCCGCAGCTTACGCGGCGATCTTCCCGCGCGTTACTCAATGGCCGAAGCACCAACTGATCGGCTTGCCGGCAGTGGAAATCTATCAAACGGCGCGCGTGAATGCCCCGCCTGCAGCTGAATGTGACCGACATCTGTCTGCCCGTGGTCGGTTCCGGCTCAGGACCTCCCTCTCGACGTCCCCCGCGCCAAGAATCATAACGGCGATCAGGAAAGCCCATGCGGACTCGGCGACCGCCGAAAAGTCACGATCAGTCGCCCAACGTTTACCGGCTCCGGGCGGACCCACACGCGCCATCCAGGAAGTTACCTTGGGCTCCCTTGCCGAGTTCGAGACGTGTCAACACTGGGCGCTCAGGGTGGACGGCCATACAGATTTCAGGTGGATGCCATTAATCTGAAAGCGAATGACTGGTTCGAGTGGACCCGGTTTCACGCCGCGAAAGTTCGCAACGTGTCCAGACTGGGGAGCCAGTCTGAAACTTCTCGACTTCACGTTATCTGATTGATTTCACTACGGGCATTTCAGACGTTTCTTCCGGATTGGCCCGACTTGACAGGGACCCCGGCATGGATTCGAACTCTTTATCCGGCTAGCATCCCCAGACGAATCGGCGCCGGCTCACTATGCGTGCCAACGTCCTGATGGCCGACAAGCCGGTCACGGACGGTCCGGGTTATAAAAGACTGTGGCATTTGGCGTGAGCGACACTCCTAGGACTAGAAGGACTGTTCCAGACGAGCGATTTTGCTGGAGGAAAAATAGGGTGCTACGTAACCACAAATTTCGAAAGCAGAAAGTGGAGCGGCGATGAGAGCGGAATTGCTGCGATTCAACGGCGCTGTCGAGCGGGATCCCGCCATTGATGCGTGGATGAAAGAGCATGCCGGTGAATTGGGAGCCACCGCGCTTCGGTGGTTTGAGGTGATGCGAAAATGCGGGGACGAAGTCCGGGAGCTTTTGCATGACGGCTGTCCGGTTGCATGTTTGGGAGATGCGCCCTTCGGCTACGTCAATGTATTCACTTCGCACGTAAACGTGGGGTTCTTTCACGGCGCAGCGCTGCCGGATCCGGCCCGCTTGTTGCAGGGCAACGGCAAGTTCATGCGTCATGTGAAGCTAAGACCGGGAACGGCCACAAACGCCGCTGCGCTAAGCAGGCTCATCGATACGGCGTACTCGGATATAAAGGAGCGCGTCGAAAACGGCTAGCTACTTTCCGGCGCAAAATTCGGGAAGTGCGCAAAGCGGCTTCGGTGGGGCAGGCGACACATCAGAAGCTGGTTGAATGGTGATGAAACCGTGGCAAGCAGTTGTGGATGTTTTTTTTTGGGGGGGAGATTTTGGCGGAGGA